>NZ_JBFODT010000032.1:0-82285 GCF_040908465.1 Aeromonas sp. R10-1 | reverse complement strand
CATTTCAGTCTTGTCCCAGGTCGTTTAGCTCAGCTGGGAGAGCACCTCCCTTACAAGGAGGGGGTCACTGGTTCGAGCCCAGTAACGACCACCATATTGAAAAGCCCGCAGCGATGCGGGCTTTTTCGTTTCCGTCTCCCATCAGGTTCGCAGTCGATCCAGCTCGCTTGCCAGGGTGGTGGCCGCCTGTTCCAGTGCCTCGCTCAGGCGCTGGCTGGCATTGGCCTCTTGTCCCAGGGTGGTGGCGGCGTCGCCGATGCGCATCAGGTTCTGGTTGATGGTGTCGCTCACGGCACTCTGCTGCTCGGCGGCGGTCGCCACCTGGCTGATGTGATCATGGATCTGCTGGATCTGGGTGACCACCTGATTGAGTGCCTCGAAGGCCTGCTCCGTGCCTTCAACCGTGCTCACCGAGCGGGCGATCCCCGTGCTCATCAACTGCTGGCTGCTGGTGACCTCGGTTTGCAGGCTGCCGATGAGCTGCCCTATCTCGTCGGTGGATGAGCGGGTCTTGTTGGCCAGCGCCCTCACCTCGTCCGCCACGACGGCAAACCCCCTGCCCATGTCGCCGGCCCGCGCCGCCTCGATGGCTGCGTTGAGGGCCAGCAGGTTGGTCTGTTCGGAAATGGCCCGGATCACATCGAGAATATGGCTGATATTGGTGCTGCGCTGGGCGACCTGGGCGACCGCCTTGTCGGCCTGATGCATGTCCTCGACCAGGGTATGGATCTCGTTGCGGGCCCTGCTCAAGGTCTGCTGGGCCGTGCTGACATGGTGGGTCGCCGCTTCAGACTCCTGCGCCGCCTGTTCCGCATAGCCCGCCACGCTGACTGCCGTGGTGCTCATCTCGTGCATGGCGCTGACCACGCTCTCCAGCTCCAGGCTCTGATCGTCCAGGCTGCTGCGCATGGCATCGGCCGTCTGCTTCATGCCCCTGGCCTGCTGATGCACCTGTTGCCCAATCTGCTTGCTGCCCTGCACCATGGCCCTCAGCTTGCCGAGGAAGGCATTGAGATGCCTGCCCAGCTCGATGAGCTCCTGGTGGGTGTCGATACGCATCTGCTGGGTCAGGTCGCCCTCATTGCTGGCGAGGTGGGAGACGTGGCGGCTGATGAGGGAGAGGGGCGCCGTGATGGTCTGGATGAACCAGACAAGCAGGCCCAGGGCCACCAGGGTGATGACAACGATGGCAACCAGCTGCTGCTGCTGGGTAGCCTGCAACAGGCTGCCGAGCTGCTGGCTGATGGTGTTGGCCTGGCTGAGGGCGAGGGCCTTGGGCACCTTGATCATCAGCCACCACTGGTTGTCGGCAGCCTCGATCCGTATGGGCTGCTGCAGGATGAAATCGCTGTCGGTATCGGCGGGGCGTCCATTCGGGGCAACCAGTCCGGCCTCTGTCAGGGGGCGCCCCAGTTTGTCCGAATGGCGGTTGCTGCCGACGATGAAGCCCGCCTTGCTGACCAGGGTGACCTCGGCCTGGTTGTCATAGAGGCTCTTGCCAAGGTGCTCGGCCAGTTGCTGGAAGATGGGCAGGTTCATGTCGACCCCGGTGATCCCGGCAAACTTGCCATCCTTGAGGACGGGCACCGTCAGGCTGGTCATCAGCATCTTCTGGCCAGGGCTTATCTCGTAGAGGTAGGGTTCCATCAGGCAGGGGCGACGAGTCTCGCGACCGCAGAGATACCACTCGCTGTTGCGAATGCCGAATTCATTGCGCGAGGTGTCGAACTTGGCGTCACTGGTGGCGGCATCTATGGTCTGCTGCGCGATGTTTCCGTTCTGTTCCCGGGTGAAGTAGACCTCGAGACTGCCCTTGCCGGCAACCGAATGGCTGGCGCCCGTCTGCCAGTCGGCGTCCTGTTCATCGTAACCGTTGGGTTCGAACTGGGCGTAGATGGAGCTGATCCCGTTTGCCTGGCGCAGGCGGCTGCCAAGCAGAAGCTCCACTTGCGGGCGACTCAGCCGCTGGTCCGGCTGGGCCATGCTTCCTTCAAGCTGCGCCGCCATGCCGAGCGGTATCTGATAGGCCTGCTGCAACTGGTCTTCGATCTGCACGGCATACCGCTCTGCCTGGAATTGCAGGGAACGGGAAACCTCCTGCTCCAGGGCGCCACGGGTCTGCGCCATGATGTCATTGCGCAGGCCGTTCAGCGAGGAGGACTGTATCCATGTCATGGCGACGCCACTGGCGAGAAAAAGTCCCAGCGTGAGCAACAACAACTTGGTCTTGAGCGAACGTTGTTTCATTCGACAACTCCTTTTGGCAAGAATGACAACGATATGGTCGGAGCGGGTCCTGACAGTTGTACTGTACTGGATTTGTTGATGGGTTTGTGCACGGCTTCTGGTTATAATTTTGGCCTTCCCGAGCGTTGATGGAACAGTCGCAATGAGCAATGCACTGAGCAGTATTCCGCCGGTAGTCGAGATGGACTACCCCTTCCCGGCCAAACCACAGCCCCTGACTCCCGAGCAGAAGGCGACCCTGATCGCCGAGATCAAGGTGCTGCTGCAGGCGCGCCAGGCCGTGCTGGTTGCCCATTACTACACGGATCCCGAGATCCAGGCCCTGGCAGAAGCCACCGGTGGCTTCGTGGGTGACTCCCTGGAGATGGCCCGCTTCGGTCGCGACCATGCAGCCCAGACCCTGATCGTGGCCGGTGTGCGCTTCATGGGAGAGACCTCCAAGATCCTGAGCCCCCACAAGCGGGTGCTGATGCCGACGCTGGAGGCCGAGTGCTCGCTTGATCTGGGTTGTCCCATCGACCAGTTCTCCGCCTTCTGCGATGCGCACCCCGATCACATCGTGGTGGTCTATGCCAATACCTCGGCAGCGGTGAAAGCACGGGCCGACTGGGTGGTCACCTCCAGTATTGCACTGGAGATCGTCGAACATCTGGACAGTCAGGGTCACAAGATCATCTGGGGCCCGGACCGCCACCTCGGCGCCTATATCGAGAAGAAGACAGGGGCCGAGATGCTGCGCTGGCAGGGTCACTGCATCGTGCACGACGAGTTCAAGGCCAAGGCGCTGCGCGAGCTCAAGGCCCAGAACCCGGATGCCGCCGTGCTGGTGCACCCGGAGTCCCCGGCCTCCGTCATCGAGCTGGCGGATGCGGTGGGTTCCACCAGCCAGCTCATCAAGGCCGCCAAAGAGCTGCCCCAGCAGAAACTGATCGTGGCGACCGATCGCGGCATCTTCTACAAGATGCAGCAGGCCTGCCCGGAGAAAGAGATGGTGGAGGCGCCCACCGGCGGTGATGGTGCCACCTGCCGTAGCTGCGCCCACTGCCCCTGGATGGCGATGAACGGCCTGGTGGCCATCAAGGAGGCCCTGACCGACGGTGCCGAGCGTCATGAGATCCATGTGGATGAGGCACTGCGTCTCAAAGCGCTTGTCCCGCTCGACCGCATGCTGGATTTCGCCGCGGAGCTCAAGCTCAAGACCCAGGGCAACGCCTGACTGACTCTGATGGCAAGATGCAAAGAGGGCTCCCGCGGGAGCCCTCTTTATTTGTCCGTCATCTGTATCGTCAGATGATGACGGTGGAGAAGCTGTGCTCCTCGTCGGGCGGGATGGTGATCCCGTCCTCGGCGGTGATGGCCGCCTCGACACAGAGCATGGTGCGATAACCGTCGTCACTCATGTCGGCCATGGCCGCGGCGCCCTCCGCCCAGGGATTCCAGACCACCACGCTGTCGTGGTTGCCGTTGACCACCCGGGTGGTGCGCTCACCATCCTGCACGCTGACCATGGGATCGGGCTGGCGGTAGATGCGATCCATGGCTGCGGTGACGGTCAGCGCGCCCTGTTGCAGTTCGTTTCGGCCGGTCAGCTTGTCCAGATAGGGTTCGCCGAGGCCGGTCACGGTCACCGCTTCCGGCGCACTGATCTGCAGGTAGGTGTGCAGGGCGGCATTGTAGGTGAGCGCTGACTTGCCGGTGTTGCGGGTGGTCAGCACCAGGGAAAGCTCCTTGCCGACCAGTACGTCCAGCTCCAGCTCGAAGGCATGAGGCCAGAGTGTCCTGCTGGCATCGTTGTCACGCAGGGAGAGGTGGACGAGTGTGCCATCCCCGTGATCGGAGACCCCATCCAGCGTCCACAGGCAGTTGCGTGCGAAGCCATGAGCCGGCTTGCCGCTGCCAACGCGAGCGGGGGAGGGGCCGAACCAGGGCCAGCAGAGGGGAATGCCGCCGCGAATGGGCTTGCTGCCATCCAGTATCGCCTTGTCGCTGAGCCAGAGAGAGGCCGGCTCACCATGGCGTTGGTAACGCAGCACATGGGCGCCAAACAGGCTTATCTCGGCCCTGGCGTGCTCATTGTCTATGGTCAGCAGGGGCAGGCCATCCTGGCTCAGGGTGCAGTGGGCAGTCAGCGTACGTGTCGGTGTCATAAAGGCTCCAGTGCTCGGGGACATTCAGAAAGGGTCCGTGATTCAGAATACAAAAAGGCGGCCATTGGCCGCCTTTTTTCAAGCTACGCGATTGCGCATCCCAAATTACTTGGAGATGTGAGCGATCAGGTCCAGAACCTTGCTGGAGTAGCCCATTTCGTTGTCGTACCAGGAGACGACTTTCACGAAGGTCTTGTTCAGCTGGATACCAGCCTTGGCATCGAACACGGAAGTCTGACGCTCACCCAGGAAGTCGGTGGAAACCACTTCGTCTTCGGTGTAGCCCAGCACGCCCTTCATGGCGCCTTCGGAGGCAGCCTTCATGGCCTGGCAGATTTCAGCGTAGGACGCTTCTTTCTTCAGGTTGACGGTCAGGTCAACAACGGACACGTCCGGAGTCGGCACGCGGAAGGCCATGCCGGTCAGCTTGCCGTTCAGTTCCGGGATGACCACGCCAACAGCCTTGGCAGCACCGGTAGAGGACGGGATGATGTTCTGAGCAGCACCGCGGCCACCGCGCCAGTCTTTGGCAGACGGACCATCAACGGTCTTCTGGGTAGCAGTGGTAGCGTGAACGGTGGTCATCAGGCCGGATTCGATACCGAAGGTATCGTTCAGAACCTTGGCGATGGGGGCCAGGCAGTTGGTGGTGCAGGAAGCGTTGGAAACGATGTCCTGGCCAGCGTAGGAATCCTGGTTGACGCCCATGACGAACATCGGGGTAGCGTCTTTGGACGGACCGGTCAGTACGACTTTCTTGGCACCGGCAGCGATGTGCTTGCGAGCGGTTTCGTCGGTCAGGAACAGACCGGTTGCTTCGGCAACAACGTCAACACCGATTTCGCCCCATTTCAGGTTGGCCGGGTCACGTTCAGCGGTAACACGTACGGTTTTGCCGTTGACGATCAGGTTGCCGTCTTTGACTTCAACAGTGCCCTTGAAGCGACCGTGAGTGGAGTCGTACTTCAGCATGTAAGCCATGTAGTCAACGTCGATCAGGTCGTTGATACCAACCACTTCGATGTCAGCACGCTCAGCGGCCAGACGGAAAACGAAACGACCGATACGGCCAAAACCGTTAATACCTACTTTGATAGTCATAATTGGTTACCTAACTGTTCAGTAGTCAAAGAAAATTCCGTTTGTAAATTTACTAGAACTCCCTCGCGAGTCAACCAACAATCTGCGCGAAATTGCGCTATATCATGAAAAACTGTGAAATTTATTTTCGGTTTATGTAACTGGCTACCAACTTTTGTTGAATGCATCATCAGCAAAGTCGGTGGCAGAGAACAACAATAGTGCCTGCCCGGTCACACATCCAGCCGGGGAGATATGTAAAAATGTGCGCGGTTTAGCATGGCCAAAGAGCCACTGTTCAAGTACCAACCATAAAAATTAATCACAAAATAGCGTAGACAGAATCCACAGCGGGAATTCTCAAACTATGACCACCCTGATTGAACAGCTGGCTGCCGCCAAAGGCATTGCCAGTGAGTATGTTGATGCCTGGGGCCAGCCGGCCTTGGTATCGGAAGAGAGCAAGGCCGCCATGCTGGGCGCCATGGGCTACCGCGTCGACGACGAGGCCGCCCTGTCCGAACAGCTTGAGCAGGAGCACCGCCAGCACTGGCTGCGCGCGCTGGATCCCGTGATGGTGGTACGCAGCGGCGACGCCGTTACTCTTGAGGTTCGCCTCCCCATCGAATTCGTCAACGATGCCCTCACCTGGCAGCTCCAGCAGGAGCAGGGTGCAGTGCTGTCCGGTCAACTCACCCCCATCGAGGGTGAGCTGGTCGGGGTGGCCGAGTTCGAAGAGATGGAGTGCCAGGCCTATCGCGTCACCCTGGATGTGCAGCCTGCGCTGGGTTATCACCAGCTCATCCTGCTGGAAGAGGGCAATGACGAGCCGCTGGCCACCATGCGTCTCATCGTCGCCCCCAAGTCCTGCTACAAGCAGGCGCCCATCGCCAATGGTCGCAAGGTGTGGGGCCCGAGCGTCCAGCTCTACTGCCTGCGCAGCCGCCACAACTGGGGCATCGGCGATTTCAGCGATCTCGGCCAGCTGGTTGAGAATGCCGCCGCCTGGGGAGCCCACTTCGTCGGTCTCAACCCCATCCACGCCCTCTATCCGGCCAACCCGGAGAGTGCCAGCCCCTACAGCCCCTCTTCCCGCCGCTGGCTCAACGTCGCCTATATCGATGTGGAAGCGGTGCCCGAATTCCTGGGCAACGATCGCCTGAAAGCGGAAGTGGCGAGCCCGGCCTTCCAGCAGCACCTCACCTCCCTGCGGGTCAAGGACAATGTGGATTACACCGGCGTCATCCAGACCAAGATCGGGATGCTGCGCCAGGTATTCGACCAGGCCAGCTTCAGCGCCGAGCGTCAGGCTGCGTTCGATGCCTTCGTGGCTGCCGGCGGTGACAGCCTGCAACAGCAGGCAGCGTTTGACGCCCTGCAGGCCCACTTCTATGCCAAGGGCGAGAATGCCTGGGGCTGGCCGGTCTGGCCCGAGGCGCTGCGCGATTACCACAACCCTGAAGTGGCGGCCTGGATGGCCGAGCACCAGCAGGATGTGGCCTTCTATCTCTATCTGCAGTTCCTGGCTGACGAGCAGCTGGCCCGGGCCGATGCCCGCGCCAAGGCCGCCGGCATGGTGATGGGGATCTACCGGGATCTGGCGGTCGGCGTCTCCGAAGGCTCCACCGAGATCTGGGCAAACCGGGACCTCTACTGCCCGAAAGCCTCGGTCGGTGCACCGCCCGACATTCTCGGCCCCCTCGGCCAGAACTGGGGCCTGCCCCCCATGAACCCGAACCAGCTGTTCGAGGCCGCCTACCAGCCCATGGTGGATCTGTTCCGTGCCAACATGCGCTCCTGCGGCGCCCTGCGCATCGACCACGTGATGGCCTTGCTGCGTCTGTGGTGGGTGCCGCCCGGAGAGTCCGCCGCCAAGGGGGCCTACATCTATTACCCGGTTAATGACCTGCTGGGGATCCTGGCGCTGGAATCCCACCGCAACCAGTGTCTGCTGATCGGCGAGGATCTCGGTACCGTGCCGGAGGGGATCGACGTGACCCTGAAAGAGAACGGCGTCCACTCCTACAAGGTGTTCTTCTTCGAGCGCTCCAAGGACGATGGCGGCTTCATCTCCCCGGCGCACTACGCCGAGCAGGCGATGTCCGCCCTGACCACCCACGACATGCCGACCCTCAAAGGCTTCTGGCACTGCGACGATCTGGCGCTGGGACGCGAACTGGGCCTGTACCCGGATGAAGACGTACTCAAGACCCTGTATGCTGATCGCCACCAGGCCAAGCAGCGGATCCTTGACAGCCTGCATGCTCATGGGGTCATCTCTGGCAATATCAGTCACGACGTGAACTGGGTCGGCATGAATACCGAGCTCAACCACGGTCTGCAACTGCACATGTCCCGCGGCAGCTGTGCCCTGTTCAGCACCCAGCTCGAAGACTGGCTGGAGATGGACAAGCCGGTCAACGTGCCGGGTACCAGCTACGAGTACCCCAACTGGCGTCGCAAGCTCTCCCGGGATCTGGAGGATATCTTCGCCGACGAGGCACTCAAGAATCTGGCGGGCAAGATGAGCCGGGCCCGTGACGAGGCCAGCCGTTGAGCCTTGAACGCCAACATGTGACTCACTTTCATCCGCTTCGGCTTCGGCCGAAGCGGATGTTCAGCCATCAAAGGAAATGTCGATGCCCGTTGAACGTTTGGTTGCCGCCCGCTGTGCCGATCCCTTCTCCCATCTAGGCCTGCTGGCCAATCCGGATGGGCCAGGCCTGAAACTCACCGCCTGGTTGCCCGATGCACTCGAGGTCCGGGTCAGGGATCTCAAGTCAGGCAAGATAGTTGCCACCCTGACCGCCGCTGACGAAGCGGGCCTCTTTGAAATTGTTTTCACCCGCCGCAAGAATCCCTTCCCCTACCAGCTCATCGCGACCTACGCCGACGCCAGTGCCGACATCATCGATCCCTATCAGTTCCAGGCCGCCGCCTGGGAAGGGCTGGCGGAACTCACCTGGCAACCGGAAAACCTCTACCACACCCTCGGCGCCCAGTTGCGCACCGTGACGCACCTCGGCCAGCAGGTGGAAGGGATACGCTTTGCCGTCTACGCGCCGAGCGCCACGGCGGTGAGCCTCATCGGGGATTTCAACTTCTGGGATGGCCGCCGTCACCCCATGCAGCGCAGCCAGTGCGGCCACTGGGTGCTGTTCGTGCCGGGGCTCAAGGCCGGGGATCGCTACAAGTTCGAACTGAAAGACCCGGCGGGCAATCGCCTGCCCCACAAGAGCGACCCGGTGGGCTTCTACTGCGAGCAGTACCCCTCGTTCGCCTCCGTGGTCTATGACCACGGCCAGTACCAGTGGCAGGACGCCGACTGGCGCGAGAGTCAGCTCAATGACAAGCGCGAGCAGCCCCTTTCCATCTACGAGCTGCACGTGGGTTCCTGGAAGCGTCACTCCAACGGCGACAGCCTGAGCTGGCGCGAGCTGGCGGTGGAACTGGTGGATTACATCAAGGAGATGGAGTACACCCACATCGAGCTGCTGCCAGTCTCCGAGCATCCCTTCAGCGGCTCCTGGGGCTACCAGCCGGTGGGCATGTTCTCCCCCACCAGCCGCTACGGCACGGCCGACGATTTCAAATACTTCGTGGATCAGTGCCACCAGGCGGGGATCGGCGTGATTCTGGATTGGGTGCCCGCCCACTTCCCGTCCGATGCCCACGGCCTGGCCCGCTTCGACGGCACGCCGCTCTACGAGTACGAAGATCCGCGCCGTGGCTGGCACCCGGACTGGAACTCCTACATCTATGACTTCGGTCGCGACACCGTGCGCCAGTTCCTGGTGGCCAGCGCCCTGTTCTGGCTCGACAAGTTCCACATCGACGGCCTGCGGGTGGATGCGGTCGCCTCCATGCTCTATCTGGATTACTCCCGCAACGCCGGTGAGTGGGTGCCCAACGTCGATGGCGGCAACCACAACTACGAGGCGATCAGCCTCTTGAAGTGGACCAACGAGGAGGTGTACGGCAAGTACCCCCACGCCATGACCATCGCCGAGGAGTCCACCGCCTTTGCCGGGGTCTCCCGTCCCACCTTCCTCGGTGGCCTGGGGTTTGGCTTCAAGTGGAATATGGGCTGGATGCACGACACCCTCAGCTACATGCAAAAAGAGCCCATTCACCGTCGCTACCACCACAACGACATGACCTTCTCCATGGTGTACCACTATGACGAGAACTTCATTCTGTCCCTCTCCCACGACGAGGTGGTCCACGGCAAGCACTCCCTGCTCTACAAGATGCCGGGGGACGAGTGGCAGCAGGCCGCCAACCTGCGCGCCTACATGGGCTTCATGTATGCCCACCCCGGCAAGAAGCTCAACTTCATGGGCACCGAGATCGCCCAGAGCAACGAGTGGAATCATGATGCCCAGCTGCCCTGGCACCTGTTGCAGTACCCCAGGCACGGCGGCCAGCAGCGGCTGATCCGGGATCTCAACCACCTCTATCGTCATGAACCTGCCTTGTATCAGGCGGATTATGAACAGGCCGGTTTCCGCTGGCTGGATCACCAGGACGCGGACAACAGCATCTTCGCCTGGCTGCGGGCCGACAAGCTGGGGGCCCATCCGCTGGTGGTGGCCTGCAACTTCACCCCGGTGCCGCGCATCGGTTACCGTCTCGGGGTGCCGGCTGCCGGTCGCTATCGGGTGGTGCTCAACACCGACAGCGAGCATTACTGGGGCAGCAACTATGATGTGGGTCTGGTCTTCGTCGCCGAGGCGACCCCCTGGCAGGGGATGGCACACAGCCTGGTGCTGGACTTGCCGCCGCTCGCGACCTTGTTCATCAAACAGGAGTCCTGATGTTTGAAATGGAAAACGGGGTAGATCACCCGCTTGGCGCCCGTCTGGACGAGACGGGCTGCCACTTCTGTGTCTGGGCTCCCCAATCGGACAAGGTGGAGCTTTGCCTGTTCGACGAAGAGGAGCAGGAGCTGGCGCGTCTCCCCTTGCCCGGTCGGCGCGGCCAGTACTGGTTCGGCCACGTGCGCGGGGTCAAGGCTGGTCAGCGCTATGGCTACCGGGTGCATGGCTCTCCCCAGGAGGGGTTGCTGTTCGACCCGGACAAGCTGCTGATAGACCCCTATGCCCGGGCGCTCAGCCGTGCCACCCACTGGGACGACGCCCTCTACGAGGGGGACAGCGCGGCCATGGTGGGCAAGTCGGTGGTGGTGGACGATGCCTTCGACTGGCAGGGGGTCGGCAAGCCCGGCATCCCGCCGGAGCGGGTCGTGCTCTACGAGACCCACGTCAAGGGGTTCACCCGCCAGCACCCCGGCATCCCCAAGGCGTTGCAGGGCACCTATCTGGGCATCAGCCACCCGCTGATGATCGAGCATCTGCAGGGGCTGGGGGTGACCTCGGTCCAGCTGATGCCGGTGGCGGCCTTCATGTCCGAGCCCAGGCTCGAGCAGCTGGGGCTCACCAACTACTGGGGCTACAACCCCATCGCCTTCTTCGCGCCCGAACCGCGCTACGGGGCGAAGGATGCGGTGACCGAGTTCAAGACCATGGTGCGCGAGCTGCACCGGGCGGGGCTCGAGGTGATCCTGGACGTGGTCTACAACCACACCGCCGAGTCGGGCTTCGACGGCCCCATGCTCTCCCTCAAGGGATTTGACAACGCGGGCTACTATGCCTTCGAGTCGGGGGCCCACGGTCCGGATTACCATCGCCACGCCAACGTCACCGGCTGCGGCAACAGCGTCAATCTGGATCACCCCAACACCCTGCGGCTGGTGCTCGATGCCCTGCGCTACTGGGTCACCGAGATGCAGGTGGACGGTTTTCGCTTCGATCTGGCGGTCACCCTGGCGCGGGAGGCGGGGGAGTTCGATCCCATGAGCGCCTTCTTCAAGGCCATGATGGCGGATCCCGTGCTGGCGCGGGTCAGGCTCATCGCCGAACCCTGGGACATCGGCCCCTTCGGCTATCGTCTCGGCCAGTTTCCGAGCCAGTGGCTGGAGATCAACGATCGTTACCGCGACACGGTGCGCGCCTTCTGGCGCGGGGATGCGGGCAAGATGGGGGATTTTGCCACCCGTCTGGTGGGCTCGCGGGATCTCTTCCCGAAGAACTGGCGCTCCCCGCACACTAGCGTCAACTACCTCTGCTATCACGACGGCTTCACCCTCGAGGATCTGGTCTCCTACAACCAGCGCCACAACCAGGCCAACGGCGAGGACAACCGGGACGGCCACGGCAACAACCTCTCCAGCAACCACGGGGTGGAGGGGCCGACCCTGGACCCGCGCATCAACAACCTGCGCCAGCAGCAGAAGCGCAACCTCATCGCCACCCTGCTGCTGTCACAGGGGACGCCCCACTTCCTGGCCGGGGACGAGATGGGCCGCAGCCAGCTCGGCAACAACAACGCCTACTGTCAGGACAACCAGATAAGCTGGGTGAACTGGCAACTGCGCCCGGAGGACGAGCGGCTGCTTGCCTTCACCCGCCAGATGATGGCGCTGCGGGCGGAGTCCGGGGTCTTCTCCAACCTGCAACTGAGCGACGACGGCTGGAACGGCAAGGCGACCAGCTGCCACCAGGTGAACTGGTATCACCCGGACGGCCATCAGCTCACCGATCAGGACTGGCACGCCCCCATGGGGCAGGCGTTTGCCATGGACATCGGCATGATCGGCTGCACCGGGGAGCGCTGGTACGTGCTGTTCAACGCCAGCGACTATGACATCCAGTTCCGCCTGCCGCCGCCGGGGGAGGGCATGGAGTGGATCCAGACCATCGACACCGCCACCAACGACGGCCTGCCCTTCCTGCCGGACGACATCAAGCGGCAGGTGGCGGTGGGGCGTGCCCACTCCCTCAAGCTGCTGGAGCGGGTCGCCCTGCCGGCGGCGGTGCTGGCGAGTGAAGGGGTGGTGGCAGTGGATGTTGTCGCCGTGTTGCCAACGGGATCACAGTTCCCGCTGGCGGGGTAGAGCCAGGCGCCCTGACTGGGTATGCTGGGCACCGTTATCAGTGGTGAGGAGCCGGAATGAGCAGTAACAACCCTGAACAGTGGCGCGACAAGCTGAGTGCAGAGCAGTTCCACGTCTGCTGGGAGAAAGGGACCGAGCGTCCCTACAGCGGTGCCCTGCTGCACAACCGCAAGAGCGGCGATTACCACTGCGTCTGCTGCAAGCAGGTGCTGTTCCACTCAGGAGCCAAGTTCGACGCGGGCTGCGGCTGGCCCTCGTTCGACCGGGCCATCGAGGGGATGGTGACCTACACCGAGGACAACAGCCACGGCATGAAGCGGGTGGAGATCACCTGCAGTCAGTGCGGCTCCCACCTCGGCCACGTCTTCCCCGACGGGCCGACCGAGACCGGCCAGCGCTACTGCGTCAACAGCCTGAGCCTGGATTTCGAGCCCGACGCCTGATCCCCGACACGACCAGCGGCGCCTCCCTTCGGAGGCGCCGCTTTTTTATCTCCCCCTGTCAGGTGCCGGGCTATGCCAGCGGCAGGTAGATGTCGGTGACCAGCTCATGGGTGGGCACCTCGTGTACAAAGTTGTGGTAGTGGAAGAAGAGCGGAAAATCCCGCAGCTCTTCGCCGCTGGCGGGCAGCCAGTCGCGGTAGAGCGCCCGGGCACAGTCGGCCAGGAGGTCGTGGGAGCCGTGGTGGCGCACCACGGCGCAGCGCCCGGCCGGGATGAGGGCATTCTTCACGCCCCACTCATTGTCCTCGGCGACGGGGGCCTCGACGCAGCCACAGAGGGTAAAGCGAAACGCCGCACCCTCCGTCGTGGCGGGGTCGTCCGGCGCCAGACCATAGGTCCGGCTGGTGGCGACCGGGGAGCCGCCCGTGGCCTTGCGCCACTGGATGAAGCGCGCCGCGGTGTCGTTGATGCGCTCGGGCAGGCCCTGATGGGTCAGGGCGGCGACGGCGGTCTGCGGGAACTGAATGATGTCGACTCGCATGGGGTCAATCCTCTTTGTGGGGGGCCGTGGCAGGCAGCGATGCCAGCTGGCCCAGTCCGGGTGCTGCCTGAACTGGCTGGGCGTCAGGCCGAACGTCTGCTTGAAGGCGCGACTGAAAGATTCGCCATGCTGGAAGCCGGCATCGAGGGCGATATCAGTCACCTTGTCCAGAGGAGCGAATGCCAACCGGTAAGAGGCCCGCTTCAGCCGCAGCAGCTGGATGTAACGCCCCAGCGGCACGCCGCAGTAAGCGGCAAATTGCCGATGAAAGTGAAAGGGCGAAAAGTGCGCCACGGTGCTGAGCCGCTCCAGCGACAGGTCGTCGTCGAGATGGCGCTCGATGTGCTCGGTCACCGTTTGAAAGCGTCGGCGGTAGGCCTCTGTCTGGTTGTGATCCATGGTCTCTCCTCTGTGCTGCTCACTATCGGCCAACGGGCCCGAGCTGTCCTGACGGATCTTGCTCTCTTTGCCTCCCCTCGGGGAGAAGAGCCATGACCGCCAGCCCGGCGGGCGCTGCCTGACTTGTCGCGGGTTCGTCAGGCCAGCAGCAGGGCCGCCCCCGTCAGCAGGGCGGCGAGGGGCAGAACGGGGAGCCGTGGCACCCGCAGCAGGTAGAAGCCGACGGCGGCCAACGCCAGATCGGTGGGGGCCAGCACGGCGCTCTGCCAGACCGGCTGATAGAGCGCCGCCAGCAGCAGCCCCACCACGGCGGCGTTGATGCCGGCCACGGCCCCCGCTAGACGGGGGCGGGCCAGCCAGTGCTGCCAGCAGGGGCCCAGCGCCCAGAGCAGCAAGAAACCCGGCAGGAAGAGCGCCAGGGTCGCCAGCAGCGCCCCGATGAGGGGAGTGGCGGGCAGCAGCACGGCGCCCAGGTAGGTGGCCAGGGTGAACATGGGGCCGGGTACCAGCTGGGCCAGGCCGTAGCCGGTCAGGAACTGCTGCTCGCTCAGGTGGTGACCCAGGCTCTCCTGCAACAGGGGCAGCACCACGTGACCACCGCCAAACACCAGGCTGCCTGCCCGGTAAAACTCGGCCAGCAACTGGCTGACGGGGCCGCTCGCCACCAGGGGCAGGCCGACGAACAGCAGGGCGAACAGCAGCAGGGTCGGCCAGTGAGGCTGGCGAGCCGGAGTGGACGCGAGGCCCTGACTCCCCGGGTGCGGCTCGCGCAGGGCACAGAGCAGGGCCGCGCCGAGCAGCATGGCGACCTGGGTCAGAAGACCGGGGGCGCACCAGAGGGCGGCGGCGGTGGCCACCATGACCCCCTGTTGCAGCGCCGTCTTGCAGAACTGGCGGCTCATGGTGAGCACGGCATCCGCCACCACGACGAGCGCCAGCAGCTTGAGGCCGTGCAGGGCGGCGTCCAGCCAGAGGCTGCCCGCAAGCTGACCCAGACCGACGGCGGCCGCCAGCAACAGCAGGAAGGAGGGGAGGGTAAAGCCGACGAAGGCAGCCAGGGCGCCGCCGATGCCGGCGCGGTGGCGACCGATGGCAAAGCCGAGCTGGCTGGAGGCCGGACCCGGCAGCAGTTGGCACAGGGCCAGCAACTGGGCGAACTCCCCCTGGTTCAGCCAGCCCAGCCGCTGGACAAAGGTGCGCTGAAAATAGCCGATATGGGCGGCCGGCCCGCCAAAACTGATGCATCCCAGCCACAAGAACTGCATGAATACCTGTCCCATCTTCCCCTCCTCGTCATCATCCTGGCCCGGATAATATGACAAAAAAGTGACAGTTTGGTGACGGTACGCCCTCCCGCGCTGCCTGCCATCAACAGGGGCTGGCGGGGTGGCTGGTCGCCTCCGCCAGCAGACGAGAGGTGCCGGGGTGACGCGCGGCAGCCTGCCGGTGAGGGTCAGGGGGCAGGTTGTGGCTGGGGCAGGTAGCATTGTCCCGCCAGCCAGCAGGCGATGGACTGGCGACTGGCATCGAAGTGAGGCTCGGGCAGAGTGTGCGGGTCGCACCAGATCCAGCCCTCGCACTTTTCCGGCTCCAGCAGTTGCGGCTCCCCGTTCACCTCTGCCAGCAGGGTGACCGAGATGTAGTGCAGGCCGCTCTCGCGCCAGGTCTCCAGGTTGTTGGTGACGGCGATGACGCGAGGCTGGCGGATGACGAAGCCGGTCTCCTCCGCCACCTCCCGGATGGCTGCCGACTCGAAGGTCTCCCCCAATTCCAGATGGCCACCTGCGATGGACCAGTAGGGGGCATGGCTGCCCTTGCGCTTGCCAAGCAGTACCTGGCCCTGGCCATTGGTGAGAATGACGCCGACACCGACGCGGGGATAGGGGGTAGACATAGGGGAGGCTCCTTGCTGAGACGGCGGGGTGCACCAGGGAAAACGGGCCCACCTTAGGGGGGATGGGCCCGTTGTGCAAGCCGCCTGTTCAAGGGCGATCGGATGCCGATTTTCCATCGCTTAAACGGATGGGTCTGGCGACATTCTATCTGTTAAATAGATGGGAAATGCCCCCGGATCAGGGCAGTCTGACCAGCATCTTGCCGGTATTGCGGCCCTGGAACAGTCCGATAAAGGCTTGCGGCATGCTGGCCAGCCCCTCGCTGACGGTCTCCTCGGCCTGGAGGGTGCCCGCCTCGAAGGCCGGCATGGCCTCTGCCAGGAACGCCCCGTAGTGCTGCCAGTGATCGGAGACCAGCAACCCCTGCATCAGGATGCGCTTGCGGATCACCTGGGAGAGGTTGCGCGGGCCGCTGGCCTGGCCGTTGCTGTTGTACTGCTCGATAAGGCCGCACAGCACGATGCGCCCGTGCACCACCAGGTGGTTGAGGGCGGCATCCAGCATGGCGCCCCCCACGTTCTCGAAGTAGACGTGGATGCCTTCGGGGGCGAGGCGGGCCAGCTCGGCGTCGAGATCAGGGGTCTCCCGGTAGTTGATCACCGCATCGGCTCCCAGGGTCTTGAGGTAGGCGACCTTGTCGGCCGAGCCGGTGGAGCCGATGACCCTGGCCCCCGCCTGCTTGGCGAGCTGGACCGCCATGGTGCCGACCGCCCCGGAGGCTGCCGAGACCAGCAGGGTTTCACCGGCCTTCAGGTGTGCCACCTTGTGCAGGCCCGCCCAGGCGGTCATGCCCGGCATGCCGAGGGCGCCGAGGAAGCGCTGGGGCGGCAGGGTGGTGTCGGGCAGGCGGGTGAGCTGGGCGGCGTTTGCCACGAAGGCATCCCGCCAGCCCAGCATGCTGCTCACCTTGTCCCCCACCTTGAAATCGGGGTGGCGCGATGCCTGTACCGTGCCGATGGCGCCGCCGTCGAGGGGACCGTTGAGGGGGAAGGGAGGAACGTAGCTTTTTGCCTCGCTCATGCGGCCGCGCATGTAGGGGTCCACCGACAGCCACTGGTTGGCGACCTGCACCTCTCCCTCCTGCAGGGCGGGCAGGGGCACGTCCCGGAGGGTGAAGTCCTCCAGGGTGGGGAGACCGGTGGGGCGACGCAGCAGTTGGATTTGATGGCTGATGGCATTCATGGGCATTCTCCGGCAGTGGGGCCGCGCGTCGGGCGGCGGCCTGGTATTTTTGTTTGTGTGCAAACTAAAATCAGGGTAGTCCTGAACGCGGGGGCTGGCAACTGTTTTGTGTGCAAACTATTCAGCCCCGAAGTTGATGGGGTATACTGCCCCCTTGTCGTCAGCGAGGTCCTCCATGAGCGAATTGAAAAAGCAGGTCTGTTTTGCCCTCTACAGCGCCTCCAATGCGGTGATGCGTGCCTATCGGCCGCTGCTGGACAAGCTGGATCTCACCTATACCCAGTACCTGGTGATGCTCTCGCTCTGGGCCCGGGACGAGGTCAGCCTCAAGGAGATAGGGCAGGAGACCGGACTGGATGCGGGTACCCTGACCCCCATCGTCAAGCGGCTGGAGAGCAAGGGGTGGCTGACCCGCACCGTCTCCCACGAGGATGAGCGGCAAAAGTGCATCAGCCTGACCGAGGCGGGACGCCAGTTGCAGCAGGAGGTCAGGGAGTGCTGTCTGGCGGACAGCTTGCGCAATCAGGTGGATCTGGCCGATGCTGAGTTGGCCCAGCTCAAGCAGCTTTGCGATCGCGTGGCGGCGCAGCTGGGGCGCTGATCCCTTTTCCCGTCAGGAGTGACCCGATGAAACCCATGCAATCCCTGCTCCCTCTGTTCGCCATCCTGCTGTGCGCCTGCGCCGATACCTCCTATCCCCGTTCCGAGTTGCAGATCGACGATGCCGATGCCTGGCAGGCCATCTGCAAGGACGGGGTCCGGGTGCGGGCGGTCACCGACGAGGGGATCTGTGCGGATCACCGCGGGGTGGCCATGTGGACAAATAAACCAAGGGCTGCGCGGATGGCAGAAGAAGCGGCCAAGTAGTGTGACCTGTACGACATAAAATGACATGACCGGCCATGGGGCCGGTTTTTTTCGCGATCTTGCCAGCACTTTGGCACCTTGTTCATGGTGCACTCATTTTTCTCTTCCCATACTGGCCCTCAAGGTAGCAAACCAACAGGAGAGAGAGATGCAATCATCCATCGTCGGGCTCTCCATTCTGTGGGGGCTGGCCAGCTTTGGTGTTCAGGGGGATTTCATCGAGAGCCGTGATACCGCCTCCCCCTCCTGGCAGGCCGAGTCCAGAGTGGAGATGGAAGGGTACTTGATGGAGTCGTTGGGCGCCGATCGCTGGGTGTTCGACAACGGCAGCGAGAGCCTGGAAATCTCTCTGCCCAAAGGGCAGTGGGTGTCGACCGGTGAGCGGCTGCGACTGCGCGGCGAACCCTTGCAGGAGCAGAGCGGCTGGTTGCTGCAGGTGCAGGACGTCAGCCAGGTCGAGGCATGACGAGGCGTTCGCCACCTGACGGCGCGATGGCGCCCGCGGGGCGGTGTTGACCGCGAATGCCCTTGATAGCAGAGACAAGAAGAGGAGGCCCGGGCCTCCTCTTGCTTTTGGTGCTCCTCGGATGCGGGGTGGGTTGTCAGCCCAGGTGGTTGAGGGGCAGGGCGGTCTTGTGTTTGATGCGGCGCAGCACGAAGCTCGAACGCACCCCGGTCACGCCGGAGATGTGGGTCAGCTTGTCCAGCAGGAAGTGCTGGTAGTGCTCCATGTCCCGCACCACCACCTTGAGCTGGTAATCCGCATCGTTGCCGGTGATGAGGTCGCACTCCAGCACTTCGGGTAGATCCTTGACGGCGCGATCGAAGTTCTCGAACCGCTCCGGAGTGTGCCTGTCCATGGAGATGTGAATGTAGGCGGTGAGGGTCAGCCCCAGCTGGCGGGCATTGAGCAGGGTGACATGGGTATCGATGAGACCGGCATCCTCCAGCGCCTTGACCCGGCGCGAGCAGGGGGAGGGGGAGAGCCCGACCAGCTCGGCCAGCTCCAGGTTGCTGATGCGGCCATTTTCCTGCATCAGCTCCAGAATATGCCTGTCTATACGATCAAGTTTCAGCATTCTCCGTACCTCTTCGCAATTACTAATCCACTTTTCCTAGATTAAGGGTGAACTATTGCAAAAACAACTGAAAATACCTGCTACTTCACAACCACTCACCGCATCGCGGGGAGTACCATGGTTACATCTTCCGGTGGCAAGACAGGCGCCCGACCAGGCACCTGTGGTGAAGGACCTTACCGGGTCAAGAGCCCCATCAGCCGTTCGACCTTATCGGGAAACAACGGGCTGGAACGAGAGCACCCCCTCCCCGAAGGCAACAAAGCAGGCATCCCGGCGCCTGCTTTGTTGTTTTTGCGTTCCGCCCGCTCAGGGGCGGGGCGGCCGGATGCGATAGAGACAGCGGCTGTCCCCCTCCAGCAGATACTGCTCCCGCTCCACCTCGGCCGGCGCCAGCAACCGGCGAAACAGCGCCAGCTCGCTGCGGCAAAAGCCCCGACAGGCTCTGGCCGCACTGCAGATGGGGCAGTGACTCTCCCACCACAGCCAGCTGCCGTCCTCCTCCTGCGACATGTCCGCCATATACCCCTCCTGGGTGCGCAGCGCCTTGAGCGTCATCAGCCTGTCTGCCAGCGCCGGCTGGGTCAGCCTGGATTCATAGCGAGCCTGCATCTGCTGCTCCCGCCGCGCGATGAGCTGCTCCATGCCCGCGTCGCCAAACACCTGCCGGATGTCGTCGATCAGCTGCAGGGTCAGATCGCCATGGGTGTCGGGGAAGCGTTGCCAGGCCTGGTCGGTGAGGTGCCACAGGCGCACCGGGCGACCACGGCCGCGGGCCTCGTCGCTAAACCCCACCCAGCCCTCGGACTCCAGGGCCATCAGGTGCTGGCGCGCCCCCATGGACGTCATCTGCAACTGGTCGCCGAGTTCGGCGGCGCTCTGGGGGCCGCGGGTTTTCAGCAGATAGAGGATCTTGTCGGTACTGGCGTTCATGGGGGCTCCGGTGGTGGGTATCGGTGCGGTGACCGCCTGGATGAGGTCATTATGGGTAGCAGGGAGATTTAAATCAACAATATGCTTTACTTAATGGACGGCCCCTCACAATATAAATAAACCGATAACTTTATTTAATGAGGCGAAGATGGAAGGGATCAAGGGACAGGCGACCCTCTGGGTATTGGTGATGACGGTGACGCTGGCGGTGGCGGGATTCAGCCTGCCTTCCCCCGTCCTGGCGCCGCTGCTGCTGGATCCGGCCCAGGGCATGCTGACGCCACAGGCGTCGGACTGGAGCCGCAAGGTGTGGCTTGGCGTCATCATGGGGCTCTATCCGTTGTTTCAACTGCTGGGGGCCCCCTTGCTTGGCCGCCTCTCCGATCGCCATGGGCGCAAGCCGGTGCTGACACTCTGTCTGGTGGGGGTGCTGGCGGGGTATGTGCTGATGGCCCTCGGCATCGCCTGGCGTTCCCTGCCGCTCTTGCTGCTGAGCCGGGTGGTGGAGGGCTTCTTCAACGGCGACATCGCCATCGTGCAGGCGATGGCGGCGGACATGAGCACGGCCAGGACCAAGGCACGCAACTTCGCACGCATCAACATCGGCATGAACCTGGGCTGGGTGGTGGGTCCCATGATCGGAGGCTATGCGGCCGTGGTCTCGGGAGATTACAGCCTGGCGGCCTGGCTGGCGGTGGGGATGACGGTGATCAACCTGCTGTTGGTGCTCTGGCTGCTGCCCAATCGTCCCCCGGTGCCGGCGACCCGGGATGAGGTTCCTCTCTCGACCCGCCAACTGCTGCTGCAACCTCGTCTCCTGCCCTACTTTGCCCTGACCCTGGCAAGCTATGGGGCGGTACAGCTCTACTTCACCTACTTCAATGTCTGGCTGGTGGAGCGGCTGGCATGGGATCCGGTGCAACTGGCCCAAGCCGCCGTGCTGGTGAGCGTGCCCATGATGCTGGGCTCCTGGATCGGTGAGCAGCTGGCACGGCACTGGCGCGGCAGCTCCCTTGGCATCGTCGGCCACCTGGTGATGGCGGCGGGCATGCTGATGTTCATCCTGCCGACCCAGTGGTGGGGGCTCGCGCTCACCTTCATCCCGGCCGGCATCGGCATGAGTCTGGGGGAGCTGGCCACCTCGGTGGCGGTCTCCAACCGCAGCCATGCCAGCCAGCAGGGGCAGGCGATGGGGCTCTACCGCGGTCTGGCGGTGGGCAGCGAGATCCTGGCGGTGGTGCTGGGCAGCCTGGTGCTGCTGGCGGGGACCGAGTGGCCCTTCTACCTGGCCGGCCTCTGCGGCGTGATCTGTGCCCTCGGTTTCTACGGATTGCGCAGACGGGCGGACAGGCGAAACGCCGTGGCCGGGTGCGCCGAGGCGGGCTGACGAAGGGCGCGGGGATCACAGTTCGGCGACGGGATGACGGGCCGGACTTGCATCGCGGCGCCGAGTCTGGGACGGTATGGCTCTTTGCTCCGCTGTTCCCGCCCCCCGGCGAGCGCGTCTCCCATCATGGGCCTTGCGATGCCCAGTCCGCATTCCCGGCGGTGAGATGTGTCGTCATGGCACTGGAAACGGGAGGGATGGCGCCGCACCCGTCTCGACATTCTTGGAGGTGATATGAGTCGTTATCAGGCCATTGCATTGGACATGGACGGTACCCTGCTGAACCGGGATCACAAGATCTCGTCCGCTACCCGGGCGGCCCTGGCCCAGGCCCGGGCACACGACATCAAGGTGCTGCTGGTGACGGGTCGCCACTTCATGACGGCCCGTCCCTTCCACCACGAGCTGGCCCTCGACACCCCCATCATCTGCAGCAACGGTGCCTACCTCTATGATCCGGTGCAGGAGAGGATCCTCGCCGGGGATCCCCTGGCCGTGGCGCCTCTCACCACCCTGCTGGAGGAGGTGCAAGCCCAGCAGATGGGGGCGCTGTTCCACCTGGGGGACGGCATCGGCTACCTGGGCTGCGAGGAGCACGTGGGCCGGATGCGGCGCTGGTCGGCAACCCAGCCGGATCACCTCAAGGTCTCCCTGCTGCCCGCCGAGGATATCGAGTCCTGGTTGCAGTCCCCCATCTGGAAGCTGGAGTTGTTCAACCAGGATCCCGGCCGGTTGCACCGTTTCGTCGGGGAGGTGGTGGAGAGACTGCCCTTCACCCGTGACTGGGCGGCCCCCTATGCGGTGGAGCTGGTGCAGCCAGGTTGCAGCAAGGGCAACCGGCTGGCCCAGTGGGCGGCGAGCGAGGGGATTGCCATGGAGAACCTGGTGGCCTTTGGCGACAACAACAACGACATCAGCATGTTCGAGCAGGTGGGGCTGGCGGTGGCCATGGGCAATGCGGCGCCCCAGATCCAGGCCCATGCAGACCGGGTCACCGCGGATCACAACGAGGATGGCATCGCCCTGGCGTTGCAGCGCTGGGTCCTGCCCGCCTGAGGGGAAAAACAGTCTGCGGCATAAACAGAAAGGGGCCATGTCGGCCCCTTTTTGTCAGCTCCCGAAGGAGAACTGGATCACCCGATCCGGGAAGCGCAGCCGGTTGTAGTCCCGGTATACCCCTTCGTAGTGACGGATGGCGCGCTCGCGCTGGGCACGATAGTAGTCGCGCTGGCGGCTGTCGCTCTCTCCCCGGATCTGCTGATCCAACTGGTGGATGCTCCGCTCGGTGCGCTCCAGCTCCTGCTGCAATTCGCCGAGGCGCTGCTCCAGCAGGTACTCCTTGCGGCCGCGCTCGAACTGGGTGAGGAAGCTGGTGTCGTTGGGGCAGACCCCCAGGTATTCGCTCCCCTCCCGTCCCTTGCTGTAGGCAAGCTCGGGGATGCAATAGAGCTCCAACCCCTTGGCGTAGCCGCGCTGCCACTCCGCCTCATCCACCTTGAGGCCGTACTCCCCGCAGGTCTTCTGATAGTCGCGGGTGGCGCTCCGGGTCTTGCCCTGCTCCCCGTCCTGATAGCCCTGGTTGTACCAGCTCATGGCACGGCACTCCTCCTCCGAGAGGGAACTGCACCCGGCGAGCAGGAAGGGAAGGGTCAACAACAGGATCTTGGGGGACATGAGGGGGCTCCGACAGCAAAGGGGGTGGGGCATTCTAGAAGAGGAGGCCCGTCCGGGACAAGCACCGGGCGAGGGGGCCGTATCATGATGTTTTTATCAGTATTTTCAAGCCGTTGTAGACGGGCTTCCGGCAGCCTTTTCTTGCCGGGGGAGGCAGGGTAAACTGCGCCTACTTTTAACTGGCATGTAACATAAAAACAATGAAAGTCCTGACCGTCGATTATCGCTCCCCCGATGCGGCCGAGCGCTTCACCGAATCCCTGCGCACCACCGGCTTCGGAGTGCTGACTCACCACCCCATCCCGAAGGAGCTGGTGCAGTCCATCTATGACAACTGGTATCGCTTCTTCATGAGCGAACAGAAGCAGGATTTCCTGTTCAATCGCGAGACCCAGGACGGCTACTTCCCGCCCTCGGTGTCCGAGGTGGCCAAGGGCCACAGCCAGAAGGACATCAAGGAGTACTTCCACATCTATCCCTGGGGCCAGATGCCGGCAGAGCTGAAAGAGCAGGCGATGGAGTACTACCGCCTCGCCAACGATCTGGCCGCCGAGCTGCTGGGCTGGGTGGAGCAACACACCCCGGGGGACATCGCCGCCCACTACAGCTGCCCGCTCTCCTCCATGATCGAAGAGAGCCACAAGACCCTGCTGCGGGTGCTTCACTACCCGCCCTTCGACGGCACCGAGGAACCGGGTGCCATCCGCGCCGCCGCCCATGAAGACATCAACCTGCTGACCATTCTGCCCGCCTCCAACGAGCCGGGCCTGCAGGTGAAAGGTTCAGACGGGGAGTGGATGGACGTGCCCTGCGATTTCGGCACCCTCATCATCAACATCGGTGACATGCTGCAGGAGGCCTCCCGCGGCTACTACCCCTCTACCACCCACAGGGTCATCAACCCGACCGGGGGCAGTGCCGCCAAGTCCCGCATCTCCTTGCCGCTCTTCCTGCACCCCCGTCCGGACGTGGTGCTCTCGGAGCGTCACACCGCCCACAGCTATCTGATGGAGCGGTTGCGGGAGCTGGGGGTCATCTAATCCCGCCAGACCCGGGCAGACAACAAACCGGAGCATCCCCGCTCCGGTTTTTATTTTGTGGCACGATTGGTTGGTTATCCGAATTTTATTGGTTAATGATGCTAAAAACTGAGTTTGAAATCGGATATACGCCGAGTGATTGCGCGCCCGCGGGCGTACTCTGAGCGCCATTTCGGGCCTCGCTGGCAGGCCCTTCCCGTGGAGTTCTTATGAAGCAGTCCCAATGGTCATCCCGGCTCGGTTACATCCTGGCCGCCGCAGGTTCCGCGGTCGGTCTCGGCGCCATCTGGAAGTTCCCCTATGTCACCGCCGCCAACGGTGGCGGCGCCTTCCTGCTGGTCTTTCTGCTGTTCAGCTTCACCCTGGGGGTGGCGGTGCTGATGGGGGAGACCCTGATCGGCAGTCTGACCCGGCGCGGGGTGGTGGGCGCCTTTGGTGAACTGATGGGCAGGCGCTGGCGCTGGGTCGGTGCCATGGGCTTGCTGTGCAGCCTGCTCATCTTCTGCTTCTACAGCGTGGTGGGCGGCTGGACCCTGGGGTACACGGGCATGGCCCTGGCGGGGGAGCTGCAACAGGGGGACGGCGCGGCACTGACCGCCCGTTTCAACGACTACGTCGGTGATCCGCTCTGGCCGGTGCTGACCCACCTGCTGTTTGCCGGCTTGACCTGGTGGTTCGTGCGGGGCGGTGTGCAACAAGGGGTGGAGCGCACCCTGCGCTGGATGATGCCGGCCCTCTTCATCATGATCCTGCTGCTGGTGGCCTTCGGCCTCACCCTGCCGGGCGCCATGGCCGGGGTGCGCCACTTCCTGATGCCCGATTTCAGCAAGCTCGGCATGTCGGGTGTGCTGGACGCCATGGGGCTGGCCTTTTTCTCCCTCTCCATCGGCCTTGGCATCCACACCACCTATGGCGCCTACCTGCCTTCCAGCGAAGGGGTCGGTCGCTCCAGCCTCTGGGTGGTGCTGCTGGCGAGCGTCATCGCCGTGCTGGCGGGCCTGATGATCTTCCCGGTACTGGCGGCGACCGGCATTGACCCGGCCTCGGGCCCGGGCCTCACCTTCATGACCATGCCGGCGGTGTTCCAGCAACTGCCCTTCGGCCAGGGCCTGGCGGTGGTGTTCTTCTCCCTGCTGGTGGTGGCGGCGCTCTCCTCCTCCATCTCCCTGCTGGAGCACCTGCAGTGCTTCCTGTGCGAGAGCCTGGGCTGGTCCCGCCGCGCGGCGTGCAACCTGGTCATTGCCCTGGTGATGGCGGGTGGCATCCCGGTGAGTCTGTCGTTCGGTCCCTGGGCCACCCTGACCCTGTTTGGCAAGAACATCTTCGAGTTGCTGGACTTCATCACCTCCAACCTGATGATGCCCCTGTTCGGGCTGGCCCTGACGCTGCTGCTGGGCTGGCGGCTCGGCCGCCAGGCGCTGCCCGAAGGGCTGGCTCCCCACTGGCGTGCCCTGCTGATGGGCTGCTGGCGCTGGCTGGCTCCCCTGCTCATTGGCGGCATTCTGGTGCGCGGCCTGGTGTAGGGCGGGTTGGTCATCTATGCCACTCCCCGGCCGGGCTGGCCGGGGAGTGGTGTGGCAGGATTGACACTTTATAAAAATCTGTCAATTAAAAATAAACAGAGCAACAGTCTGTTGTTTTGATATTTTATTTTGATTAAATCTGTTTTTGGTTCTGTTTTAGACTATTTCCTGTCAACTTCTCTTGCCATGGTTTAGGCTGTGGCTCCTTTTTACCGTGCAGGCGTCGCCCTTCCATGTCACCCCTTATCGCTCTCTGTGGCCGATTTAGCCCCTTTCTGGAGAGGTGACCTTGCAGGTGTCGTTTGTCTGACTGTTCATTGCAAAGGTCGCCCTCAGGCGGCCTTTTTTTGTTGCGGCGCACACCGCGCCTAGCCATGGAGTATCGAACTGATGTTGTCTTGCCCGGAGGTTGTATGAGCCAGGTTCAGTGGTCTTCCCGTATTGGTCATGTGCTGGCGGCCGCCGGCTCGGCGATCGGCCTTGGCGCCATCTGGAAGTTTCCCTATGTGACAGCCACCAACGGGGGCGGTGCCTTCCTGCTGGTGTTCCTGCTCTTCAGCTTCACCCTGGGGGTCGCGGTGCTGGTGGGGGAGACCCTGCTCGGCAGCCGCAGCCAGCGCGGCGTGCTCGGCGCCTTCCACAAGCTGGTGGGGCCGAACTGGCGCTGGATGGGTTACATGGGGATCCTGTGTGGCTTCTTCATCTACAGCTTCTACAGCGTGGTGGGAGGCTGGACCGTGGGCTATGCGGCCCTGGCCGTGGGCGGCGAGCTCAACCTGAGTGAGGCGAGCACCCTCACCGCACTCTTTACCGGTTATGTGAGCGATCCCCTCTGGCCGGCCCTCACCCATCTCGTCTTCGCCGGGCTCACCTGGTGGTTCGTGCAGGGAGGGCTGCAACAGGGGGTGGAGCGGGCGCTGCGCTGGATGATGCCGGCCCTGTTCGTGATGATGCTGCTCCTGGTGGTGACCGGGCTCTCCATGCCGGGGGCCATGGCCGGGGTACGCCAGTTCCTGATGCCCGACTTCTCCCACCTGACGGGGCAGGGGGTGCTCGACGCCCTGGGGCTGGCGTTCTTCTCCCTCTCCATTGGTCTCGGGGTACACACCACCTATGGCGCCTACCTGCCGAGCAGTGACGGGGCGCTGCGCTCCGGGGTCTGGGTGGTCACCCTGGCGAGCTGCATCTCGGTGCTGGCGGGGCTGATGATCTTCCCGGTGCTGGCCTCTACCGGCATCGATCCTGCCGCCGGCCCCGGCCTCACCTTCATGACCATGCCGGCGGTGTTCAACCACCTGCCGTTCGGTCAGGGGCTGGCGGTGATCTTCTTCCTGCTGCTGCTGGTGGCGGCGCTCTCCTCCTCCATCTCCATGCTGGAGCACCTGGTGCGCTTCACCACCGAGGAGTGGGGCTGGTCGCGCCGCAATGCCTGCCGGGTGCTGACCCTGCTCATCATGGCCTGCGGCATTCCGGTCAGTCTGTCGTTCGGGCCCTGGGCGGACTACACCCTGTTTGGCAAGACCCTGTTCGATCTGCTGGATTACCTCACCTCCAATCTGATGATGCCCCTGTTCGGTCTGGTGCTGACCCTGCTGCTTGGCTGGAAGCTGGGGGACAGTATTGTGCCTGCGGATCTCTCGCCGCTGATGCGTGGTGCGCTGCTCTGGTGCTGGCGGCTGGTCGCCCCCCTGCTGATCGCGGGGATCCTGGTGCGGGGCTTGTTGTAACGCACCTGCCAGGGCGGCATGCACCGCCCTGGATGGCTATAGGCCCTGGTGGGGACCGAGGGGCGGCAGTTTGGGGGCCAGGTGGGATCTCACCTGTTGCAGGGTCTCCCGATAGGCGTTCCCATGGTGCTCCAGGAAGGCGGCACTGTGGTTGAGACGCTGCTCCAGCCTGTCCACCAGGCGGGCCACCGCCGGGGCCGCCATGCCGGCGGGCCAGCACTGGGTCAGCAATACCAGCAGTTGCCAGGCATCCCCCGCCTGGGCCGGGAATCGCTCCTGCAGGGTCAGAGCACTCTGCACGGCGAGCTGGAGCTGACCCGTGGTCATGGCCCGTTGCCGCTCCTCGCGCAGCTGGGTCAGCTGCTGCTCCCGCTGCGCCAGTTGCCGCGCCAGATCGTCGACCACCTGCAAAATGAGCCCCTGCAACAGCGGGGTCTGTGCCACCGGCCCCTGATATTGGCCGAGCTGGGCCAGATAACGCTGGGCATGGTGGGGAAGCCCGCAGAACTGGCTGACGGCCACCCCGAGCAACTGGTTGAGGTGATTGTCCCGCGCCGCCTCCGGCGGGTGCTTGGCCAGCAGCATCAAGGCGTCATCGAATCGATAATCCAGACCCAGCATCAGGGCGCGCAGCAGCCCCTCCTCGTGGGCCCGCAGGGTCACGGCCTGCTGGCCGAGCTCCTCCAGGGTCTGCTGCAGCTCATGAACTCTGGCCTCTCCCGGTGGATGCCAGAGCACCGCCAGGGTCGCATCCAGCAGGCAGCGTTCGACAGAGTGGCGAAACGTCTGTTTGGGGAAGTAGCGCAGGATGAAATCGCTGGCCTGCGCCAGCACCTGACCTTCATCCCTTCGCAGCAGGGCCAGCAAAATGGCCACCTGGCGCCACTGCGGCTGCCAGGGGCAGCGTTGCAGCAAGCCTGACAAGGTTTCCCAGGCAGGATCCCACTGCGTCTCGTGCAGTTGGCAGGCGAGAACCAGCGCCTGATGGATGACGGGGGGCAGTCGCTCCCGGTTGCGGGCCAGATCCTTGTGGGCGCTCTCCACCCGGTTCAGCCCGAGCAGGGCCTGGTTCAGTCCCTGGCGTGGCCACCAGGCATCGTACTCCGTGGTGCAGATGGCGTAGTGCTGGGCGGCCTGCACCCGTTCCCCGGCTTGCAGCAGCATGTAGCCCTTTACCCTGTCCATCTGTGCTTCCAGCCCCTTGTGACTGGCGTGCCGGTAAAGCAGATCCTCGCACTGGGCGCAGGCGCTGCGCCACTCCCTGAGCGCCATGGGGGTGGCCAGGGGGCGGGTCACCGTGGTCAGTGCCAGCAGCGCTTGCAGGCTGTGCGCCAGCTGCTCCGTGGTGAAGGGCACGGCCAGACGCAGGGCGAAATAGAGGTCGGAGGGGGGGAACTGGCCGGTGTCCTCGTCCTGCTCCAGCAGCAGGAGCACGCAGCCGGGCGCGAGCAGGCCCAGGTGGTGTGCTTCATGCAGCAGCCTGACTCCCTCGTGGGCCTGGTGGTGATACTGGCGGCAAAGAATGGCATCGAAGGCGTGCTGGCGCAGCAGGGCGGGCAGGCTTGCTATCTCTTTGCAGTGGAACAGCTCGGTGGGGGGCAGCCCCAGATCACTCAGTCCCTGGGTGAGGGTCGAGCCCATCATGGCATCGTCTTCGATGAGGAGGATCTGCATCTTTGACGCTCCTTCGCCGGTCGGGGGTGGCGAGGTTGGATTCAAAGTTAGCCTCCACTCTCCCGCGAGAGCCAGAGGGGGTCAATACCCCACCTGGGTCAGGGATGGTTCAGTGCCGGCCTTCGGCGGGGCAAAGAAAGCATCACTGAAGGCCGGGCCCCCTGGCCGAGAAGGGGCAGTCCCTCTGGGGGACACGCAGCTCCCCGGCTCCCGACTTTCCCTGCCAGGCGAGCTCGAGCTGGCCCTGGCGCCCGAGGCGGCGCAGCTCGAACTCGTAGCGCAGGCAGGGGTTGTCGGTGGGCAGCTGCGTCATCCCGGCGGGCAGCCGGTAGTCGTAGCGCAGCAGGGGGCCATCTTGCAGCCGGCTTTGCACGGGCACCAGTCCCTCCGCCGTCGGTGCGGGGGCCTTGAGATAGCGGCGCAGCGCCACCGGGGCGTCGATGGCTTTTTGATAGTGAAGGCCGTTCAGGGCTGCCAACTCCTCCTCCAGCCGCGTCAGCTCCCCCTCCAGCCCGCTCAGGGCGGCGCCAAGCTGTTGATGGGCCGGGGAGGCGCAGCCTCCCAGCAGCAGGGTCGCGATCAGCAGGGCGGGACGGACGGCAGACATGAAGGCTCCTCGGGTGCCAGGGTCAATGACTATAGCAGGGGATTGGTGGGCGGCGAGCCCCTCAGCAGCCCGGCTAGGCGCTCCAGCCCTTCGGCGACGCGGGCGTCGGTGGCGGGCTGGCTCAGGCTGAGGCGTACTCCCTGCGGGGCGGCAAACTGGCCGGCGGCGAAGTGTTCTCCGCTGGCGACCCCCACGTCAAGGGCGTTGGCGGCCTCCGCAAACTCCTGGCTGCGCCAGGGCTCGGGCAGTGGCAGCCAGGCGTGCATGGACCCCGGCTGCCAGCGCGCTCCCGGCAGCAGGTGGCGCAGGAGCTCACCCCGGCGCGCCAGGATTTTTCGCTGGTGTTCGATGAGCGGCATGATCTGGCGCTGGCTCACCAGCTTGCAGGCCAGCTCGATGAGCAGCGGACTCACCATCCAGCTCGACAGCCGCATCGCCTGGGCGAAGCCGTTGCGAAGGGCGGGGGGGGACAACACGAAGCCGACCCGCAGGCCGCCGCAGGCGATTTTGGCGAGACTGCCGAGGTAGATGACCCGCTCCGGTGCCAGGTTGACCAGGGGAGGGAGCGCACTTTCGGGCAGCAGGCCGTTGACGTCATCCTCGACGATCAGCAGATCGTGGCGACGGGCGATGGCGACGATGGCGTCGCGCCGCGCCAGGCTCATGGTGGCCGTGGTGGGGTTTTGCAGGGTGGGGGTGAGGTAGAGCAGCTTGGCCCGGCGGGTACGGCACGCGGCATCCAGCGCCTCTGGCAGCAGTCCCTCCTCATCCATCGCCAGTCCCACCACCTGATTCTTGAGCTGGCGTGCATTGCCCAGCATGCCGGGGTAGCTCAGTCCCTCGCAAAACAGGGTCTCTCCCACGCAGCCGGTGGCCAGCAGGGCCAGCATGATGCCGTGCTGGGCCCCATGGCTGAACAGCAGGCGATCTTCGCTCGCCGTGATGCCCTGCTCGGCGAGCCAGTCGACGAACAGCTGGCGCTGTGCGGGGCGTCCCGCCTCCTTGTCATAACCGAGCAGGCCGTTGAGATCCCCCTGCGCCAGATCGGTGAGCAGGGGCCTGATGATGGCGCCCCTGTCCAGCTGGACCGGGAGGTTCTGCCACAGCTCGATGCGCTGGCTGTCTTCATTGCGGATCACCCATTCGTTGGCGGGATCCGCCGCTCCCCTGACCCAGGTGCCGTGCCCGACCCGGGCCGCCAGCAGGCCCCGTCGCTCCGCCTCGGTGTAGGCGCGGGTGACGGTGCCCACGGTGACCCCCAGCTTGTCTGCCAGGGCCCTGTGGGTCGGCAGCCGGGTCTCGGGTGAGAGGATGCCGGTGGAGATGGCCTGCTCGATGGCCTTGACCAGTTTGAGGTAGAGGGGCCCCTCGAAAGGGGTGAGGTCGGGCGTCCAGATTGTCATGGTGACAATAAATCCATTGATCCAATATTGTCCGCAATATAGCGTGATTATCAGCCTATACACAACCAACAAGCACACATTGTATCGGTACAATGTGGCGAGAAAGGAGTCTCCCCATGACCATCGAATGGTATGCCACCCTGTTTGGCTTCGCCCTGCTCACCTGCGGCACGCCCGGGCCGAACAACCTGATGTTGACGGCGTCCGGCGCCAACTTCGGCGTGCGGCGCACCCTGCCCCATCTCATCGGGGTGGCGGTGGGCCAGCCTGTGTTGCAACTGGTGCTGGCGCTCGGCTTCTATCCGCTGTTCGAGCGCTGGCCCCTGCTCAAGCTGAGCCTGCAGGTGCTGGGCAGCCTTTACCTGCTGTGGCTGGCGTGGCGCATCGCGGTGGCAGGCGCCCCCGGAGATCCCGCCAGCCGTGCCCGCCCCTTGACCCTGCTTGAAGGGCTGGGCTTCCAGTTCCTCAATCCCAAGGCGTGGATGATGGGGATCTCGGCCATCAGTCTGTTCAGCCTGCCGGGGAGCGACTACTGGCCGAGTATGTGGGGCATCATGAGTGTCTTCCCCATGGCGGGGTTCCCGGTCTGCTTCGCCTGGGTGATGTTTGGCCATCAGCTCAGCCGCTGGATCAACTCGGACAAGGGGTGGCGTCGTCTCAACGGCAGCCTGGGTGCCTTGACCGCCCTGTGCGTGGTGATGCTCTGGTATTAACAGCACCTTGATTATTCATGCAAAGAAAATGCATTGCTGACCTTGTCGTCAGGGCGTCGGCTCTGCATATTAGGAGGCTTGCCGTATCTGAACGAGGTTGAGATGGATCTGAACTGGTTGCTCCCCCTGGCGGGCTTTGCCCTTATCACCTGTGGCACGCCGGGCCCCAACAACATGCTGCTCACCAGTGCCGGGGCCGCCCAGGGGTTTCGCCGCTCCGTGCCTCTGCTGGTGGGGGTGGTGGGGGGCATCAACCTGATGATCCTGGCCACGGCCCTGGGGCTCGGGGTGGTGTTCGAGCGTCTGCCCCTGCTGCACGACGGCCTCAAGCTGGTGGGGTCGGCCTACCTGCTCTGGCTGGCTTGGAAGGTGGCCAACGCCAGTGGCCCGGCGGAGGGGAACCGGCCGCTCATCCCGGCCCATCAGGGGGCCATGCTGCAACTGCTCAACCCCAAAGCCTGGATGATGGCGCTCTCCGCCATCAGCGGCTTCACCCTGGCGGGGGAGGCTTACTGGCCGTCCGCGGGCTGGGTGCTCGGCATTTTCTTCGTGACCGGCCTCTATACCGGTGCCTTCTGGGTGCTGTTCGGTGCCCAGGTGCGCCGCCTCATCCGCACCGCCACCGGTTGGCGTCGTTTCAATCTGGGCATGGGGCTCGCCACGGCGGCCTGCGTGCTGATGATCTGGGTTTAGGCCTCGGCCTGAGCCTTTACCGGCTGTCTTGTTGGCCCTTCGGGGCCTTTTTTATTGCCGGGGCGGTGCAATCAAACGCGCCCCCTGAGGGATTGCGGCATTGGTTTGCATCATCGGGTTACATAAGGAGATCCCATGAAATGTATCGGTCTGCTGGGTGGCATGAGCTGGGAGTCCACCGTCAGCTATTACCAGGCCCTCAACCGGGGGGTACGCGAGCGGCTCGGCGGTCTGCACTCGGCGCGGGTGCTGCTGAGCAGCGTGGATTTTGCCGGGATAGAGCGGTTGCAGCACGCCGGTGACTGGCCCGCCACCGCCCGTCTGCTGGCGGCCGAGGCCAGGGCCATCCAGGCCGGTGGCGCCGATTTCCTGCTGATCGGAACCAACACCATGCACAAGGTGGCGCCGGAGATCGAGGCCGCCATCGACATTCCCCTGCTCCACATCGCCGATGCCACGGCCCATCGCCTCCAGGCCGACGGGGTGACCCGGGTGGGCTTGCTCGGCACCCGCTTCACCATGGAGCAGGATTTCTACAAGGGGCGGCTCCAGGAGCGCTTCGGGCTGGAGGTGCTGGTGCCTGATGACGCTGCACGGGAGCGGGTGCACCGCATCATCTATGACGAGCTCTGCCTCGGCGATATTCGCGAGTCGTCTCAGGCCGAGTATCTGGCCATCATCGCCGATCTGGCACAGACCGGTGCCCAGGCGGTGATCCTGGGTTGCACCGAGATCGCCCTGCTGGTGGGGGCGTGCCAGGCCGCCGTGCCTCTCTATGACACCACCGCCATCCACGCCGAAGCCGCGGTGACGCTGGCCCTTGCCTGATGTGGTGCGGGCGGGGTGAGGGGGCGCCCCTCTCGGCGCCCCGCCTGTTTTTTCCTCCTTTCATAACTGTGAGTCAGCCTTCATTTCAGCAGGGCTGAAGCCGTTTTTATTGTCAATCGGCTCACATTTCCTCTTTTTGTCTCTTGAGTCCGGGGCATCAGACGCCTAGTTTTCGATCACTGAAACGATTCAGCTTTCACAAAAACAAGAGACACGAGGATAAATCCATGTTGAAGAAACTCTCCATTGCCGTGCTGCTCGCCCTGGGCGCCACCGCGGGTCACGCCGCCGAATTTCTGCTGACCGACTCCCAGCAAGGGCTGGATGTGGGTGACTGGAAGATCACCAGCGAGAAGCTCGGTATCAAGAGCCCGGTTCCCTTCACCATCGAGAAGAAACGCCTGCACGGCGGCCGCCAGGAAGGGGTGGATCTGCTCATCGTCGACAACGGCGTCATGAAAATCACCCTGGTGCCGACCCGCGGCATGGGGATCAAGGAGGTCAAGGCGGCGGATCTGCGCCTCGGCTGGGATTCACCGGTCAAGGAGGTGGTCAATCCCGCCTTCATCGATCTCGAGAGCCGTGGCGGCCTCGGCTGGCTCGACGGCTTCAACGAGATGCTGGTGCGCTGCGGCTACGAGTGGACGGGTCATCCCGGGATGGATGACGACGGCCGCCTCAAGAGCCTGCATGGCCGGGTGCAGAACATTCCTGCCTCCGTGGTCAGCGTGACCGTGGACGAAGAGCCGCCCTATGCCATCCACGTGCTGGGCCGGGTGGACGAGCGCACCTTCAAGATGAGCGAACTGGTCACCTGGACCCAGCTGAGCGTGGTGCCCGGTCAGGCGGAGTTTGCCCTGCAGGACAAGCTGACCAACCACGCGGACTACGAGAACGAGTACCAGATCATCTATCACGGCAACTTCGGGGCCCCCATTCTGGAGGAGGGAGCCAGGGTGAGCACGCCGGTGAAGCAGATCTCCCCGTTCAATGACTACGCCAAGGCCGGACTCAAGGGCTGGCAAACCTATCTGGGGCCCACCAAGGGCTTCGACGAGATGGTGTTCAACCTGGTGCCCTACAGCGACGCCGACGGCAATACCCTGGCAGTGCTGAACAACCGGGCCGGCAACGCCGGAGTGGCGGTGGGCTACAACACCAGACAGCTGCCGGTGCTGACCCTGTGGAAGAACACCGACACCCGGGCCCAGGGCTATGTGACCGGCATCGAACCCGGTACCAGCTATGCCTACAGCACCAAGTACCAGCGCCCGCTCGGGCTGGTCCCCAAGATCCAGCCGGGGGAGACCAAGACCTTCGATCTGACCTATCGCCTGCTGCAAAATGCCGACGAGGTGAAGCAGGCCCTGGCCCAGGTGGAGAAGATCCAGGGCGGTCGGGGCACCGAGCTGCGCGAGCACCCCCTGGTCAAGCTGCCATAAGGGAGAGACGCCCAGCAAAAAGCCGCTCCATGAGCGGCTTTTTCATATCAGGCCCGTCGATCAGACGTGGCTGTACATGGCTTCTATCTCGCGCTGGTACTTGGCCTCGATGATCTTGCGGCGCAGCTTCATGGTGGGGGTGATCTCCCCGAGCTCCATGGAGAAGGCGCTCGGCAGCAGGGTGAACTTCTTCACCTGCTCGAACTTGGCCAGCTCCTTTTGCAGATCCTGAATGCGGGCCTCGAAGAACTCCATCACTCGGGAGTGGCGCAGCAGCTCGGTCTTGCACTGGTACTGCAGGTTGATGGAGCGGGCGTACTCCTCCAGGGACTCGAAGCAGGGCACGATGAGCGCCGACACGAAGTGGCGGGCATCGGCGACGATGGCAATCTGCTCGATGAAACGATCCTTGCCGAGGGTCCCCTCCACCAGTTGCGGCGCCACGTACTTGCCGTTGGAGGTCTTCATCAGCTCCTTCAAGCGCTCGGTGAAGTAGATGTTGCCCTCGTCATCCAGCTCGCCTGCATCGCCGGTGCGCAGGAAGCCATCCTCGGTCATCACCTCGGCGGTAGCCTCCGGCTTGTTGTAGTAGCCACGCATCACGGTGGGGGCGCGCACCAGCAGTTCATTGTTCTCGCCGAGTTTCACCTCGATGCCGTTTAGCGCCGTGCCGATGGAGCCCAGCCTGAACTGGGTGTCTTCATAGCAGCAGACGGTGGCGGTGGTCTCGGTCATGCCGTAGCCGTACTTGAGGTTGAGCCCCATGGCCTGGAAGAAGAGATTCACCTCGTCCGCGAGACGGGCGCCCGCCACCGGCAGGAAGCGGGTGCGGCCGCCGAAACGGGCGCGCAGCTTGCGAAACACCAGGCGCTCGGCAAGCCAGAGCTGGCCATAGAGCAGGGGAGAGGCGGACTTGCCCGCCTGACGGGTGGCGACCATCTGCTTGCCCACCCGGGTGGCCCAGCCGAACAGGGCGCGGCGCAGGCGCGGCGCCTGGGCGACCTTGGCCTGGATCATGGCGTAGGCCTTCTCGTAGAGGCGGGGCACGGCGCACATCACGGTGGGCTTCACCTCGCCGATGACATCCATCACCTTCTGCGGGTCGCGAATGTAGACGTTCTCGGCGCCGCAATAGAGCACGTAGTAGCTCCAGGCGCGCTCGAACACATGACTCAGCGGCAGCATGCAGAGGGAGACATCCTGCTCGCTGAGGTCGAGGCGAGCGTCATGCATCTCGAAGCAGGCGGCCATGTTGGCGAAATCGAGCATGACCCCCTTGGGTTCGCCCGTGGTGCCCGAGGTGTAGATGAGGGTCAGCAGGTCGTCCATGCGGTAGTGGCGCTCGCGCTCGCGCAGCACCTGCTCGCTGGGTTGGTGGTTGCCGGAGACGAGGAAGGTCTGGAAGTGGCTGGCCGAGGCGCAGCCGCGCAGATCGACGGTGCCGTCCAGGGCGACGATGTGGCTTATCTCGCCGCTGTCGATGAGGTGCAGCGCCTGATCGAACTGGGGCTGCTCCCCCACGAACAGCATCCTGATGCCGGCATCCTTGACGATGTAGCGCAGCTGATCGAGGGTGCTGGTGGGGTAGATGGGCACGCTGACGCCGCGGGCGGCCAGGATGCCGAGGTCGGCCTGGGTCCACTCGGGCATGTTGCGGGCATAGATGCCGACCATCTCGCCGGACTGGTGGCCCGCCCGGATCAGTCCCTGGGCGCAATAATCCATGGCCTGACCCAGGGTTCGCCAGCCGATGGCGCGCCACTGGCCATCCTGCTGGACGCGCAGGGCGGCCTTGTTGCCAAGGCGGGCAATACGCTCACGCATCACTCTAACCAGATGAAACTGCGACATCTCACGCATCCTCAAGTAACAGTTGTGCGCCCGCAGGGGCACCAAAATCGGGGCTGGAGTTTAAACTCTAACATTACAGCTTACAAGTGTGCGCCATTTGTCCTGGATCACAAAGTCGTCAACCAGATGAGAGTGAGGCATGATAGGGAGCAGGGATCGGATTCATTCAGGGAGTTGCACCATGAATATCGGGATCAAGAGCCTGTTCACCGGCGTGTTGCTGCTGTTGGCGGGGGCAGGCGCCCTCTGGTATCTACTGGGGGGCGCGGGGGAGCAGGATAATCCCTGGCTGAGCGGCGCCGAGGGCTATGAGCAGGCGCAGCGGCTGGCGCTGAGGGAAGGATACCCCTTGCTCTACGTGATCGAGCGCGCCAAGTGCCGACGCTGCAAGGCGCTGAATACCAGGCTGTGGCGTGCCCCCGAGATGCAATCCGCCCTGGCGGGGCTGGTGAAGGTGCGACTCAACCCGGATGCGGGGGATGGCAGCGAGCACATTCTGCGCCGCTTCCCCCAGGTTGCGACGGCCCCTGGCATCTATGTCCAGCGACCGGGTGAGCCGCTTCGCCCCATCAAGATCGCGGTGGATATCGAACAGATCTGGATGCCCGGCGTCACCTATGGTCGCGGCTTCTTCATGCCCCTCTCGGGAGCCGCCTTCGAGGCCGTGCTGAGGGTGACCCTGAGCCTGGAAGACCCCTCCATCGACAATGCGCCCCTGCCCTGAGGGGGGAAGCGAAGAGGGGGAGTCTGGGAGGTCAGAGGGGGGCGTCCGCTGACGGCGGTCTGCTGCGGGTTGTCAGCCGAAGTCGAACAGACGGGACATCAGCACGGCATCCTCCCTCTCCTGCCCGGTGCCGTAGTAGTCGGCGCGGCGGCAATATTCGGCAAACCCCTCGCTCTCGTAGAGGTTGATGGCGGTGCGGTTGCCGGCCCTGACCTCCAGGAACCAGGCCTCGGCCTTGCCGGCCTTGCTGCGGGCCAGGTACTCCCTGAGCAGCGCCCGCCCCAGCCCCTTGCCCTGAAAATCGGGGTGCACGCAGAGATTCATCAGGGAGCTGTCTCCCGCCACCAGATCCGAGATGTAGAAACCGGCCGGTCGTCCGTCCACCAGCATCAGGCCGTTGAGATAGCGCGGCCCGAAGCAGGAGAGCAGGTTGGCCTGGCTCCAGGGCTCCTGGTGGGCGGCCTGCTCGATGGGGTAGATGGCTTCGAAGTCCGATTCGAGTAGGGGGCGAAAGTGGGGCAAGAGGTCAGACATGGTCACTCCGGACGGGATTCAGGCTTGCGATGGACACCATGGCCGTGCCATGGTCGTGAGCATCAAGGGGTGTGGCGCTGCCGGCACTGCTGCCAGAGGGCGCGCTTGTGCGCCCCATCGGGCTTGAGCGGGCAGACCAGTGCATCGGGCCAGCGAGGGTCCGGCGCCGTCAGCCAGAGCAGGGGCGAAGTGGCCCCCGCGGGCAGGGAAGGCATCTCGGACAGCAGGGAGACCTCGTCGGTGCCAAGGCCGAGCCAGCGGCAGATGTCCCCGAGCAGGGAGGGCGCGGGCAGCGTCTCTGCCAGCAGCCAGAGCTTGCCGGTCGGCAGAGGGGCGGTCTCCTGCGGGGCCAGCACCTCGTCGGCGGGCGTGTTTGCCGGCTGCGCGGCGCCGTCGGGGCTGGTGCCTCCCGCCAGGAGTCGGCCTCTTTGTTGCCAGAGGGGGATGCCCATGCGGGCCAGGATGCGCTGGCGCAGCGGGTCCAGCAGGGGATCTTGCATGGCGAAGGCTCACTCTTGATCTGCGTTGGGGTAAATAATGATGCGCAGAGTACACTCTCGCGGGATTTGCTGCACCCCGGACGTGCGCTTTTCGCCCTGTGGCGATGGTAAACGAGCGCCTCCCCGGGGGCAGAGATGACAGACAATGAGAGTGGGGCGGGGCCAGAGGCCGGACCCCGTCACCACGGATGACCTATCAGCTTCGGAACTGTGCCTATGCCGCCTTTAGCCCAGAATACTGTTCGTGCCACCCCCATTCATGAGCGCCTGCCACGGCTCCTTTCCGCCCTTGGTGAGGGACTGTATGAGCGCCAGGATGCCCTGCGGCTCGGCCTGCTGGCGGCCCTGAGTGGCGAGAGCGTCTTTCTGCTGGGCCCCCCGGGCATCGCCAAGAGCCTGATCGCGCGGCGCCTCAAGCTGGCGTTTCAGGATGCCCGCCATTTCGAATACCTGATGACCCGTTTCAGTACGCCGGAGGAGGTGTTCGGCCCCCTCTCCATCCAGGCGCTCAAGGAGGATGGCAAGTACCTGCGGTTGACCAGCGGCTACCTGCCGGAGGCCGAGGTGGTCTTCCTCGACGAGATCTGGAAGGCGGGCCCCGCCATCCTCAACACCCTGCTCACCGCCATCAACGAGCGGCAGTTTCGCAACGGCGACAGCCAGCACCCCATTCCCATGCGGCTGCTGGTCACCGCCTCGAACGAGCTGCCTGCCCCGGACAGCGGGCTGGAGGCGCTCTACGACCGCATGCTGGTGCGGGTCTGGATGGACAGGGTGCAGGAGAAATCCAACTTCCAGGCCATGCTGGCGAGCGATGGCCAATCCCATCAGAACCTGACCCCGGCGGTGCAGATTCGGGGGGAAGAGTACGACGCCTGGCAGGATGCCATCGAGCAGGTACGCCTGCCGGACGCCTGTTTCGAACTCATCTACCAGCTGCGCCAGCAGCTCGACAGCCAGCTCGGGCACGGCTGCTATGTCTCGGATCGGCGCTGGAAGAAGGCGGTGCGGCTCATCAAGGCGAGCGCCTTCTTCAATGGCCGCGACGAGGTGGCTCCCCTGGATCTGCTGCTGTTCAAGGATTGCCTCTGGCACGACGAGGCTTCCCGCACCGCGCTGCTGGAGATGATCGGCGAGTTTTCCCGCCTCTACGGCTACCAGCAACTGGCGCTGACCCGGGAGCTGCTCTCCCTGCGCGAGCAGTTCAAGCAGTTGCAGGGGGCGGTCGCCTTGCGCATCGGCTGCAAGGCGGTCAAGCGCAAGCAGTGGTTCGGCCGCCGCGCCCGCGGCACCGAACTGCCGCTGGCCAACGCCAGGCCGTTCGGCAAGCTGGTGCACTTCCAGCTGCTCACCCCGGCGCCCCTGGATGGCAGCGATCCCGAGCGCCTCACCGGCACCCTCACCTTCGATCGCACTCTGCTCTCTCACTGGCACCCCACCGGGGAGGCGCTGGTGGGCTGGCCCCTCGGCAACCCCAAGGAGGGGCACTACGAGCTGGTGCTGGACGAGCAGTTGCGGCTGCATGTGCTGGATATCCAGCGCCAGCCCGTGCCCCTGATGCTGGTGGAGCGTACCCCCATCCCCGAGGTGGTGATGGCCCCCTGGCTGTCGGCCCTGGACGACCTGACGGGCCAGGTGAACCGGGTGCTGCAAAATCTCAAGGGTCAGCGCAACCTGTTCGACCGTCACCAGCCCCATCTGTTCGTGGGGGACCACTGGTTGCGTCAGGTGGAGGACAGCTTCTTCGTGCTGAGCCGGGACCTGGAGCGGCTGGGGGCCGAGCTGCAGCAGTGGCGGGATCGTCTGCCTCTTCTCGATGCACAGGGGTGACGTCGCGCCTGACGTGGGATTGGTGAAATAAAAAGGATGAAAAACATGTTTCGTCAGCATGATACTCCATCACATCTCAACATCCGGGGTGGCCCATGCTAGAGATCGGCATGATGGACCTGGGGCTGCTCATGGGGGAGGGGGAGCTGGCGGGGGAGATGGCGCTGCTGCTTGCCTCCACCCCCAAGATCTCCGAGTTCCTCAAGCGCTCGCCCCTGCAGGGGAAGCTGCTCAGAAAGCGAATCCAGACCTGGAGCGAACAGCTTGGGGAGGAGATGCGCCACAAGCCGGTGCCGGTGGCCCTCGAGCGGGAATACCTGCTCTATCAGGCCCACCGGCAACTGCCCCTGCCGGAGCTGGTGGGGCGCCTGCCCGCCCTGCTGGAAGCCCTGGAGCAGCACAGCCCCTTCGCGGGGGATGCCCGAAGCCTGGTGCGCCAGATAGTGGCCCAGCCCACCGAGGGACTGCGCCAGCTCTTCATCGAGAAGTGGCGCGCCAGCCTGGTGGGCAGCCTGTTGCAGTTGCAGCAGCAGATAGCGGAGGCGGAGCGGGAGAAGCAGCGCCAGGAGATAGAGGATCAACTGCTGGCCAACCGGACCCTGGCCGATGCCCTGGATCCGCACCAGATCTCCGCCGGTGGGCTCTGGGATCTGGCCCAGGGGAGCTGGCACAAGCGCAGCCTGGCGCTGGTGAAGCAGTACGCCCGCATGTTGCAGCAGGAGCCTCTGCTCGCGGAGATCGCCGCCCTGCTTGGACGCAGCGAGCGGGAGCGGCGCAGCGAGGACAGGACGCTGCCGCCGGTGCCTGTGCACGAGCTGGAAGAGGTGCAAAGTGACGATGTGCCCGACGATCTGGTGGGGGTGCACCCGGCCAGCGATCTGATGCGCCTCCTGCCGAGCGAGGCGGTGATGCTGGCGCTGCCGGAGCTGGAGCTGGAGTTCTATCGCCGTTATCTGGAGCGGCGCCTGCTGAGCTACCAGTCGCGGGGCACCCTGCCGCACCAGCGTCTGATGCTGCGCTCCCCCGAGCAGGGAGGGCAGGAGGTGCAGCCGCGGGGCCCTTTCATCGTCTGCGTCGATACGTCAGGTTCCATGGGGGGCTATCCGGAGGAGTGTGCCAAGGCGCTGTTTCTCGCCCTGCTCAAGGGGGCGATGGAGGAGAAGCGGGGCTGCTATCTGATGCTCTTCTCCACCGAGGTGGCGACCCTGGAGATCACCGCCGACACCGGGCTTGAGAAGGCGGAGCGCTTTCTCTCCATGAGTTTTCACGGGGGGACCGATCTGGTGCCCTGCCTGGAGCAGGCCCTGACCCAGCTCGAACAACCCGCCTTTGCCAAGGCCGACGTGCTGGTGATCTCCGACTTCATCGCCCAGAACCTGCCCCACGCCCTGCTCGAGCGGATGAACCGGCGACGGGCGCAGCAGACACGCTTCCATGCGGTCGCCATGTCCCGTCACGCCAAGGCGGCTATTTTGCGGGTGTTCGACAACAGCTGGCTGCTCGATTGCGGCCTGCGTGGACGCCTGCTGCGGCGCTGGCAGCGCCATTGAGGGCACTCAGGCTCAGAGAGTGGGCCTGTGGTAGAGGCCCCGTTCGTTGACCTGCTCCTGATCCAGCAGCGGCTGACCGCTTGGCTGGGCAATATAAAAACCCCGCTTGCCGCTGCGCTTGACCCTGTACATGGCCTGATCCGCCCGGGCCAGTGCCGCGCCGAAATCGTCCTGGGGCCGGATGGCCGCAATTCCCATGCTCAGTCCCACCGAGGCGTCCCCGTTGGGCAGCTCGAAGGGGGTGGCGATGGCATCGATGCACTGGCGGGCGAGGTGGCTGGTGCGGGGATCGTCGCACGCCCAGGGCAGCAGCAGCACGAACTCGTCCCCGCCGATGCGCCCCAGCCGTACCTTCTCGCCGCAGCAGTGGCGAAGGCGCTGGGCAAGGGAGACCAGCAGTTCGTCACCTGCCCGGTGGCCCAGGTTGTCGTTCACCAGCTTGAAGTCATCGAGATCGATGAAGCAGATGGCCTGGTACTCCCCGGGAAAGTGGCGGTGCAGCGCGGTGCGGTTGAACAGGCCGGTGAGGGGATCCCGGTGGGCAAGCTGGGCGAGCTGCTGCTCGTACTCCTTCTCGTGGGTGATGTCGATGTGGGTGCCCATCACCCGGACGGGGTTGCCCTGATCATCCCGCTCCACCACCCGGCCCCGGTCCAGCACCCAGGTGGTCTTGCCATCCTTGGCGATCATGCGGTGCATCGCCTGATAAAACGGGCTCTTGCCCTCCAGATGATCGAAGAAGGCCTGCAGCACCTGCTCCCTGTCCTCCGGGTGCAGGTGGGCGCGCCAGACGTCGAAGTGGGCCGACAGCTCCTTGGGCTGGTAACCGAGCATGGAGCCCCAGCGCCGGTTGAAGATGATGAGTTTGCCGGTGGGCACATGGTTCTGCCAGATGCACAGGCCGGTGCCGTCCATGGCGGCGTCCAGCTTCTCCCGCGCGTCATCCGCGATGCGTTTGAGACGCTCGTTCTCCAGCAACAACCTGTCGTAAGCCTCCCTCAGCTCCTCGTAGGTCATTCCTCATCCCTTCCCCTGTTCGAAAGCATATATAGTCGATGCACTCTCTCCTTCTGTAAAGAAGGGGATAGGGGAGGCTCTCGTTCGATATGAGGCGTTTTCTCACCCTCTGGCGGCTGTGCGCCCAGAGTCTGTGGGGATATGATGACAGCGGTGAGCGCGGCGTCCGGCCAGTGAAGAGGAGAAAATGTCCGCATGAAGATCCTGATGGGAGGTGGTCTGTTGCTGGGGGTTGCCCTGGCCCAGGCGACGCCACTGGCTGGGTACGAGTTGCAACTGGCGTTGCAGCGACTGGAAGAGTCGACGATGCCGGTGCAGGTGTTTCGCGAGCGCGTCGCCGCCCTGACTGCCGAACAGGCACACTATCCGCCCGAGGTGCAGGGCCGCCTTGCCCGGCTGCAGTGCTGGGCCCAGCCGAGTGAACGGGACGAGGAGTTTCGCCGCGCGGTGGCGTTTGCCGAGCAGGGGCTGGCGCAGGCCCGTGCCCGCAAGGACAGGGTCACCGAGGTGGGGTTGCTCGCCTGTCGCGGCTATCACCGACAACTGCTCGGCAACATGGCCGGGGCCGGGGAGGATTACGACGCCGCCCTGACCCTGGCTCGCCGACTCGGGGATGAGCGCCAGCGTGCCGACATCCTGAGCCTGCGGGGGGAGATGTACTCCTACCAGGGGGAGCTGGCGGAGGGGCTGATGGAGCTCATCGATGCCCACCAGCGCTACGAGGCGCTCGGGCTGGAGGCCAAGGGGCGCGAGGTGCTCGCCAATATTGCCAATGCCTATCGCAGGATGGGGCTCTATGAGCGGGCCGAGAGCTATTTCAAGGAGCTGGAGCACGACTACCGGCAGCTCGGGGTCGAGGAGTACCTGGTGGACATTCACAGCCAGCAGGGGCTCCTCTACATCGACACCGAAGAGTACGACAAGGCGCTGCCCCTGATGGCCGAAGCGGAGCGTTACTATCTGGGGTCAAACCAGGAAGGGGTCCTGGCCTGGAGCCGGATCGAGCTGGCCACCATCCTGCAGAAACAGGGCAAGCCGGACCAGGCCATGACCAAGCTCGATCAGGCGGCAGCCTCCCTTCATCAGGGGGAGGGGGCGGACAGCGTCACCCTGGGCCACTGGCACCTCGTCATGGCCGAGGTCCTCGAGGCCCTGAACCGACCCGGCGAGGCGCTGCGGCACCTGGACGAGGCCGAGCCCATCTTTACCCGGGAGCAGAACCTGCGCTTCCTCGCCCGGGTGCATGAGACACGGGCCCGGGTGCTGGAGCGTCAGGGGCATATCCAGTCGGCCCTCACCAGCCTCAAGACCTATGTCGAGACCCGCCAGGCCCTCGAGCTGAGATTGCGGGAACAGCGCTCCTTGCAGATGCGTTTCGAGTTCGATCTCGCCCGCAAGGAGCTGGAAAACCAGACCCTCAGGTCCCAGCAGCAGTTGCAGGCGGAGAAACTCAAGCAGTTGCAGGAGAGGCGCTACTGGCAATACCTGGTGGTGGCCCTGCTGCTGGTGGTGATGGGTACCCTGGTGGTGCACCAGCGCGGGCGCACCCGCAAGATGCAGCGCCTCGCCATGACGGACGAACTGACCGGCATCCACAACCGGCGCCAGATCCAGGCCAAGGGGCGCAAATGGTTCACCCAGGCGCGGGAGGAGGGCAAACCCCTGTGCGTGCTGCTGCTGGATGTGGATCACTTCAAGAAGGTGAACGACCAGCTGGGCCACCACGTGGGTGACAGGGTGCTCACCGCCGTGGCCCAGTGCATCGAGGAGCAGTTGCGCAGCCTCGACAGGGTGGGGCGCAACGGCGGCGAGGAGTTTCTGGTGCTGCTGCCGGATACCCTCCTGAACGAGGCCGTCGAGGTGGCGGAGCGGATCCGCCAGGCCGTCGCCCGTCTCGAGATTGAGGGGGTGCCTGCGGATCACCCCATCCGCATCAGCATCGGCTGCGCCCAGTACAAACCCGAGGATGACAACCTGGGCGAGCTGGTGCGCCGGGCCGACGAGGCCATGTACCAGGCCAAGCTGGCGGGGCGCAACCGGGTGATGACGGCCCGGTGAGGCCGACCCCAGGCCCCCGTGATAGCGGGCTGGGTATTTTTCACTCGCGCGGGTATAATGCCGCGCAATTTTGCTTTGATCCGGGGCCAGACCCATGTAATGCAACGCGCTTCTCCTGTCTCCACCGGCGGTCACTGACCCGCCCGCGTGGTGTCGTTGTCTGCATGGGCGCCCTGATTCCAAGGTGCTGTCCCGCATTTTTCCCACGGTGGCTCCAGGCCGCCGCTCAATAGAAGAACGTCGAATTATGTCAGCTGAATTTCTGAGTGAAGTCTCCAAGAGACGCACTTTTGCGATCATCTCGCACCCGGATGCGGGTAAAACCACCATCACCGAAAAGGTCCTGCTGTTCGGACAGGCCATTCAGCGCGCCGGTACCGTCAAGGGCCGTGGCTCGGGCCAGCACGCCAAATCCGACTGGATGGAGATGGAGAAGCAGCGCGGTATCTCCATCACCACTTCCGTAATGCAGTTCCCCTACGCCGACTGCCTGGTCAACCTGCTCGACACCCCGGGTCACGAGGACTTCTCCGAAGATACCTACCGTACTCTCACGGCGGTCGACTGCTGCCTGATGGTCATCGACGCCGCCAAGGGTGTTGAAGACCGGACCCGCAAGCTGATGGAAGTGACCCGTCTGCGTGACACCCCCATCCTCACCTTCATGAACAAGCTGGACCGCGAAGTGCGCGATCCGATGGAGGTCATGGACGAGGTGGAGCGCGAGCTCAACATCATGTGCGCCCCCATCACCTGGCCCATCGGCTGTGGCAAATCCTTCAAGGGGGTCTACCACCTCTACAAGGACGAGACCTACCTGTATCAGAGCGGTCAGGGCCACACCATCCAGGAGAAGCGGGTGGTCAAGGGGTTGAACAACCCCGAGCTGGACGCCGCCATCGGTGAAGATCTGGCTGCCCAGCTGCGTGGCGAGCTGGAGCTGGTGCAGGGCGCCTCTCCCGAGTTCGATCACGACGCCTTCATCGCCGGCGAGATGACCCCGGTCTTCTTCGGGACCGCCCTCGGCAACTTCGGTGTCGACCACATGCTGGACGGCCTGACCGACTGGGCGCCAGCCCCCATGCCGCGCAAGGCCGAGAGCCGCGAAGTGGTGGCCACCGAGGAGAAGTTCTCCGGCTTCGTGTTCAAGATCCAGGCGAACATGGACCCGAAACACCGCGACCGTATCGCCTTTATGCGTATCGTGTCAGGCACTTACTCCAAGGGCATGAAGATGCGTCACGTGCGCATCGGCAAGGACGTGAACATCTCCGACGCCGTCACCTTCATGGCCGGTGACCGTGAACAGGCGGTCGAGGCCTGTGCCGGCGACATCATCGGTCTGCACAACCACGGCACCATCCAGATCGGCGACACCTTCACCCAGGGTGAAGATCTCAAGTTCACCGGCATCCCGAACTTCGCGCCGGAACTGTTCCGCCGCATCCGCCTGCGTGACCCCCTCAAGCAGAAGCAGCTGCTCAAGGGGCTGGTGCAGCTCTCCGAAGAGGGGGCGGTGCAGGTGTTCCGTCCGCTCATCAGCAACGATCTCATCGTCGGTGCGGTCGGTGTGCTGCAGTTCGACGTGGTGGTTTCTCGTCTGAAGAGCGAGTACAACGTCGAGGCCATCTACGAGGCGGTCAACGTCGCCACCGCCCGCTGGGTGGAAGGGACCGACGTCAAGAAGTTCGAAGAGTTCAAGCGCAAGAACGAGGTCAACCTGGCCCTCGATGGGGGTGACAACCTCACCTACATCGCGCCGACCATGGTCAACCTGCGCCTGGCCCAGGAGCGTCACCCGGACGTTCACTTCCGCCAGACCCGCGAACACTGATCACCCCGCCCGCGCACAGCGGGTGGCGGATGACCAGAGAGACCCCGCTTCGGCGGGGTTTTTTGTTATGGGGCGTTTCATTGGAAGGGGCGTAGATCCCCATTCGGGGCTTGATGTCTGAATAAAAATCCAGGATAAGTGATTTTAATTTCGCTCATGGAGAGAGGCATGTCCGTCACCCAACCCGTAGAGGCGCAGTTTGCCGCCTACAATGCCCACGATCTCGACGCCTTCGTGGCCTGCTTTGCCCCGGATTTCAAAGGCTATCGCATGCCGACTGAGACGCCGAGCACAGTCGGCAAGGGGGCGCTGCGGGCCTTCTATGCACAGCACAGATTCAACAACCCGCTGCTCAAGGCCGAGCTGCTGTCACGCACCGTCTTGGGCAACAAGGTGTTCGATCACGAGCTGATCCACGGTCTCTCCCCCGAGCCCATCGAGAGCGTGGCGGTGTTCGAGGTGAAGGAGGGTCTTATCCAGACCGCCTGGTTCTATTTCCCTTCCTGAGCGCCGCTACACGGGCCTGCCGGCGACAAAGCTGGTATAAGAGAAAGTTCCCTGCGGGCATCCTCCGGTCAGCCCGCGTCTGGACAATAACAAGGAGTACATCATGCTTGGACGCATCACCCACCTCTTCCCGCTTTGGGCCCTGCTGTTTTCCCTGCTGGCCTACTGGCAGCCCGAGCCCTTCGTCGGCCTCAAGGGCCAGATAGTGCCGCTGCTGACCATCATCATGCTGGCCATGGGGCTGACCCTCAAACCCCAGAACTTCCTCGACGTGGTGCGCAACAAGAAGGCCATCGGCCTCGGGCTGGTATTGCAGTTCAGCGTGATGCCGCTGGCCGCCCTGCTGGTCAGCCTGTTGCTGGGTTTTGATGCCGAGCTGACCGTGGGCATGGTGCTGGTGGGCAGCGTCGCCGGTGGCACCTCTTCCAACGTGATGTGCTATCTGGCCAAGGGCGATGTCGCTCTCTCCATCACCATGACAGCTCTCTCCACCCTGCTCGGGGTGCTCGTCACCCCCCTGCTGGTGCAGTTGCTGGCTGGCAAGAGCGTCGACGTGCCGGTGCTGGACATGCTGCTGAGCCTGGTGAAGATAGTGCTGATCCCCGTGGTGTTCGGGGTGGTTGCCAATGTCTTCCTCCACTCCCTGACGGCACGTATCGAGCCCGTGCTGCCGCTCGTCTCCATGGCCGCCATCGTCATGATCATCGCCATCGTGGTCGCCCTCAACGCAGGGCAGTTCGCCAGCATCGGCCCCATCGTGGCGCTGGCGGTGATCCTGCACAACGGCATCGGCATTGCGGCGGGCTACTGGGTCAGTCGCTGGCTGGGCTTTGAGGAGCGGATCTGCCGCACCGTGGCTTTCGAAGTGGGGTTGCAGAATTCTGGCCTCGCCACGGCGCTGGCCATGAAGTTCTTCACCCCTGCCTCGGCCATGGCTGGTACCCTCTTCTCGGTCTGGCACAACCTGTCCGGCTCGCTGCTGGCCGGGGTCTGGGCCAAGCGGCCGCTTTCCCGGCCTGCTGGGACCCTGGAGCAGAGCGCTGGCTGATCAGGGGGCGACAGATGAAACAACTAGGGGCCATGGGCCCCTAGTTGTTGTTTGAGCTAGTCGAGCGCCAGTACCATGCAGATCTCGCAGGCGTCGTGGCCCGTGCAGCCAAGGGGCCCCGGCAGGTGTTCGAAGCCCAGGGATTCATAGAGGGCGGTGGCTTCCCGCAGCACGGCGGTGGTCTCCAGATAGCAGCGCTGGTAACCCAGGGCGCGAGCCTCGGCCAGCGCCTGCAACACCAGCCGCCGTCCCAGCCCCAGCCCTCGCAGGGCGGGCAGGAAGTACATCTTCTGCAGCTCGCACACATCCGCTGCCCCCGCCAGCGGCGCTATGCCGCCCCCGCCGAGAATGGCGCCGTCCGGTCCCTCAATCACCCAGTAGCGGCTGCGCTCCCCCTGATAGGTCTCGTGGAGAAAATCGAGGTTGGGATCCGCCACCCCGTACCCCTTGTCGGCAGTGAGGCCGTATTCGGCGGAGACGGCGCGCACCACGGCGGCGATCCGGGGATTGTCGGCCGGGGTGATGGGGCGGATGACGAAGCCCTGCTGGCGGCGGGCGCGGGAGAGGGCGCTGCGATAGAGCCGCATGCCCTCCCAGATCTGCTCGCACTCGGCGGGGGAGAGCTGGGCCAGGGCCCCCGCCATGGTCTCGTCCATCTGCCGGTGCAGCTCCTCAAGCTGTGCCTTGCCCGGCTCGGTGAGGCTCGCCTCCTTGCTGCGCCCGTCCGAGGGGTGGGGTTGCCAGGCGATCAGCTCCCGCTCGGCGAGGCGGGCCAGGGGGCGGCTGGCGTTGGACTTGTCGATGCGAAGGCGCTCGGCAAGCTGCTGGTTGGTGGCGGGACCGTTCTCCAGCTCGATGAGCAGGTGGGCCTCCAGGGGGCTCAGTGCCAGCGAGCCGCACTGCTGGGAGAGCATGCCGAGTTCGCGTACCAGTTCCCTCGACAGGGCGCGCAGGGGGCGGGGGTCCATGGGGTTGTCTCCTAGTGATGGTATTTGGTTGTTGTACGCAACCAATAGCATCATTTGGTTGTTGATGACAACCATTTGCGTGAAAAAGGGCGAAAGACAGGCAGAAAAAAGGGCCCGGGAGGGGGCCCAAACATTGGAAACCCGCGCGGGGGCGCGGATCCCATCCTTGGTCAGGCAAGGCGCCGGCGAGGGTTAGACCAGTTCCGCCAGCATGGTGTCGGCATAGGGGGTCAGCGCCTCTCCCTGCTTCACCTTGGCGAGGTAGTCCGGGTTGGCGATGAGGGGGCGACCGATGGCGACGAGGTCGAAGCGGTCCGCCTCGATGGCCTCGAGCGCGGTCTCTGCGCTGTAGTTGCCCACCCCTACCAGGTGGCCGTCGTAGCGGGCACGCAGGTAGTCGGAGGCGCGGCCGTCCAGGTAGTCGAAGGTGAGGCTGTCATCGAAGATGCCCAGGTGCAGATAGGCCAGAGTGCGCTGGTTCAGCTCGGCCAGCAGGTGGTCGAACACGGCGCGATCCCGGGCATCCCCCTCCAGGTGCACATAGGCGCCGGGGGAGAGACGAAGGCCGGTGCGATCCCCGCCAATGCGGGCGGCGATGGCATCCACTACCTCGAGGGCGAAGCGGCTCATGTTCTCGGGGCTGCCGCCGTAGTTGTCGGTGCGCAGGTTGCTGGCGTGGTGCAGGAACTGATCGATGAGGTAGCCGTTGGCACCGTGGATCTCCACCCCGTCAAAGCCCGCCTCGATGGCGTTGGCGGCAGCCTGGGCGTAATCCTCGACCAGCTGGGCGATTTCGCGCTCGGTCAGGGCGCGCGGCACCTGATAGACCAGCTCGCGCATGCGCGGCACCGTGCCCTCATGGGCGACGGCGGAGGGGGCCAGCACTTCGGCGTGGTGGAAGAAGGGGTGGGAGAGACGGCCCACGTGCCACAGCTGGGCGAAGATCTTGCCGCCGTTGGCATGCACGGCGCTGGTCACTTTCTTCCAGCCGGCGATCTGTTCGGCGCTGTAGAGCCCCGGGGTATTGGGGTAGCCCTGCCCGTCCGGACGGATGATGGTGGCTTCGGAGATGATGAGGCCGATGTCGGCGCGGCGGCCGTAGTAGGCGGCCATCTGTTCGGTGGGCACCAGACCCGGGCCCGCCATGCAGCGGGTGAGGGGGGCCATCATGAAACGGTTCGCGAGGGTGAGGGTGTCGTTGAGGCGATAGGGCTGAAACAGGGTATTCATGATCGTCTGTCCTGAGGGAGTGATTCTTGAACGGGCATTCAAGACGTTTTTTGGTTTGTGTGCAAGTATTTTTTGAGCAAGCATTCAACATGGATTGACGGGGGGGGCTGGGGTAAACTTGCCGCCCTGTTTTTTCCGTCCTGCGGGACCTTGCCACCGGAGACCCCATGCGCAGCGCCGAATACGATCGGGATGCCGTCTTGCGAAACGCCATGGAAGCCTTTCGCGCCAAAGGCTATGCCAAGACCACCATGCAGGAGCTGGTGGCCGCAACCGGCCTGCACCCGGGCAGCCTCTATGCCGCCTTTGGCAACAAACGCGGCCTGCTGCTGGCGGCGGTCGATCACTATGTGGCAGAGAAGGGAGCCCTGCGCCGTCGCTGCCTGGCACAGCCCAGCCCGCTGGCGGGGCTGCACGCCCTCCTCGAGCAGGTGGTGGACGATGCCCTGCAGGGCTCCTGCCTGCTGACCCGCACCCTGATGGAGCTGGCGGAGCAGGACGAGGAGCTGCACCTTCGCTTCAAGGCCATCTACGGCGAGCTGGAACAGGATCTGGCCGGGCAGCTGGCCCTGGCAAAGGCGAAGGGAGAGCTGGCAAAAGAGGGGGACATCCCCACCCTGACCGCCTTCTTGCAGGTCCATATCCAGGGACTGGTCACCTTCGCCCAGTGCCACCCCGACCGCCCTCTGCTGGCCGGTGTCGTCGCCCGGATGATGAGCGCCCTGCGGGCGTGATGGCGAGGATGGAAACAACAAAGGCTCCCGCGGGAGCCTTTGTTGTTGCTGGGATGCCACACGCCGCCGGGTTGTTTGCTCCCTTCTCCCCTTGCGGGAGCCATGGCTGTTTCTGGGGGAGGCCACACGCCGCTGGGTTGTTTGTTCCCTTCTCCCCTTGCGGGAGCCATGGTTGTTGCTGGGGATGCCACACGCCGCTGGGTTGTTTGCTCCCTTCTCCCCTTGCGGGAGCCATGGTTGTTGCTGGGGATGCCACACGCCGCCGGGTTGTTTGCTCCCTTCTCCCGCTCATCTACAAAAGAATGGGAGAAGGGCTGGGGATGAAGGGGAGGGCTCTGCTCAGCGCAATGAGAGCCAAATATGGGCCAGTACGGCCTCCATCCGACTCAACACATCGTTATTCCACACCCTGATCACCCGAAAGCCTTGCTGATTGAGGTAGGCCGTTCTTGCTCCATCATATTGCCGCCCTGCCGGTTCGTTGTGCTGCGATCCATCGACCTCGATGATCAGCCTCTGCTCAAGCGAGATGAAATCGACAATGTAGGGCCCGATGGGCATCTGGCGACGGAATTTCACCCCGGCCAGACGGCGGTCGCGCAATTGCAGCCACAGTTTCTGTTCGGCAAGGGTGGCTTCTCGCCTCATGCGCCTGGCAAATGCATGGGTTCTCATGGTGCCTATCCAGAGCTGTTTGACCCTATTAGATATAGCCATTCCCCGGTCTGGTGACTGAGTGGGTGGCGTCCCCTCACCCTGACCCTCTCCCAGAGGGAGAGGGGACAGATCGAGTGACAGTTGTCATCTTGTTGGTCATCTCGGGGCCATCGTGGTGTGGTGTGACATTGAACTGATGAATCGATAGGTCGATGTGCTGGTGGGATGTATTCCGCCCTAGCAGACAGGTTGTTTGCGATGCTGCCAGTGGCGCAGATCCGCTCCCTTCTCCCCTTGCGGGAGAAGGGTTGGGGATGAGGGGGGGAGTCACACGCCGTCGGGTTATTCAGGAGTCACCAGCTCTTTCATCAGATGCTTGAGCCACACCTGGGCCGGCTGCTGCGCATGCTGCTTTGGTATGCCAGACGCTGCGGGTTTACGCGGGGCTGACCAGATCCTTCATCAATGCCTTCAACCAGATCAACGCCGGTTGCTGGGCGTGGACCGGGTGCCAGACGCAGTTGAGGTGATAGTCCGGCACGTCGTCGGGCAGGGGCAGGCTTTTCAGCGGCCAGTGGCTGGCGAGCAGCTCGGCCACCATGCTGGGCAGCACCAGCAGGTGATCGCTCTGGCTCACGATGGCGGCGGCGGACATATAGCTCTGGCTGTTGACCGAGATGGTGCGGCTGTGGCCCAGGCTCTGCAAATAGCGGTCGAGGCTCGCCTCCGAGGTGCCGAGCGGCGAGTGGAACACATGGGGCATCTCGATTAACTGGTCGAGGGTGATGCGCTCCTCCTCCAGCTCCAGGGTGGCGCGTACCAGCCCGGCCAGGGGTTCGGTGAGCCAGGTCTCCTTGCCCAGATACCCCGGTACCTGCATGTACTCGTCAAACCCAAGCACGAGATCTATCTCGCCGCTCGCCAGCTCGGCTTCGGGCAGGGTATCGCGCAGGATGCGGATTTCGATGGTGACGCCGGGGGCCAGCTTCCTGAGGCGCTGGATAAGGGGCGGGATCAGCACGCACTCCACGTAATCCGTGGTGCAGAGCACGAAGCGGCGCTTCGACTGACGCGGCGCGAACTCGTCCTCCTCCCAGAGTTGCTGCTCCAGCAGCCGCAGCGCCTGCTGCACCCCCAGATGCAGGCGCTGGGCCCGGGGAGTCGGCAACATCCCCTGGGGCGTGCGCACCAGCAGCGGGTCGCCGAGAAAGGCCCGTAACCGGCCGAGGGAGTGGCTCATGGCGGGCTGGCTGATAAAGAGCGATTCGGCGGCGCGGGTCACGCTCCCTTGCGTCATCAGGGCGTCAAAGGCGAGCAGCAGATTGAGGTCGAGCTGGTGCAGTTTCATGGGGGGATTATTCGCCGTGTTTATGGGACAATTAATCCTATTCATTTGATGGATGGGCGCGCAACTTCTTACACTGCGACCCACTCTTATTTTTTCAGGGTTCCCAGGCAAATCGGGGGCCTCAATCCATGCAAGGAGCCTTGCGATGAGCATCAAGACCATGAATTCCACGCCGGCCGCCGACGGCTTCACCATGCCCGCCGAGTGGGCTCACCAGCAAGCCGTCTGGATGATCTGGCCGTTCCGCCCGGACAACTGGCGGGAAGCCGGTCGCTTCGCCCAGGCCACCTTCGCCAAGGTGGCGGATGCCATCGGTGGCGCGACGCCGGTCTTTATGGGGGTGCCGGCCCAGTTTATGGAGCAGGCCCGTGGCATCATGCCCGCCCACGTTACCCTGGTGGAGATGGCCAGCGATGACTGCTGGGCCCGCGACACTGGCCCCACCATCGTCACCAACGCCGCTGGCGAGTGCCGTGGGGTGGACTGGGGCTTCAACGCCTGGGGCGGCCACAAGGGGGGTCTCTACTACCCGTGGAACCAGGATGAAGAGGTCGCTGCCCGGATGCTGGAACAGCACGACATGGATCGTTACGACGCGCCGCTCATTCTGGAAGGGGGCTCCATCCATGTGGATGGCGAAGGCACCTGCCTGACCACCGCCGAGTGCCTGCTCAACGAAAACCGCAACCCGCACCTGACCAAAGAGCAGATCGAAGCTCACCTGCGCGACTATCTGGGCGTCACCAGCTTTATCTGGCTGGACGAAGGGGTCTACATGGATGAAACCGACGGCCACATCGACAACATGTGCTGCTTCGTGCGCCCGGGTGAAGTGGCCCTGCACTGGACCGATGACGAGAACGATCCCCAGTACGCCCGCTCCGTGGCTGCCCTCCAGGTGCTGGAAGCGGCGGTCGATGCCAAGGGGCGCAAGCTGAAAGTGTGGAAGCTGCCCCAGCCGGGCCCGCTCTTCTGCACTGAAGAGGAGTCTGCTGGCGTCGAGAGCGGCAGCGGTGTGCCGCGCGAGGCAGAAGGCCGTCTGGCCGGTTCCTACGTGAACTTCCTTATCACCAACGATCGCATCGTCTATCCGCTGCTGGATGCCGCCACCGACGGCGAAGCCCAGCGCATTCTGGAAGAGATCTTCCCGGAGCATAAGGTCGTCGGCGTACCGGCCCGCGAGATCCTGCTGGGCGGTGGCAATATCCACTGCATTACCCAGCAGATCCCTTCCGGCAAATAAGAACCGGATGACGATCCTGCTGCGAGGCCGTGATCAAGGCTCATGTGCTGCTCGGAAGCCTCACGTATGTTTATACGCTCCGGTTCCTGCGCTGCTCTTCACCTTGCTGACGGCCTCTCGCGACGGGTCGTAAACCGGTTCTAGTTAGTATTCAAAACCCCACGCCGTGGGGTTTTATCTCTTGATAATGTGATGGTCGCAGGCGCCGATGCGGCGATCATCATGACAAACAGTCACCCTTTTACAGGAGATCCCCATGATCGAAGTGACCGAGGTTTCCATTGCAGAGCTGCGCGGTGCGCTCGAAGCAGGCCGCACCACCGCGGTCGAACTGGTCGAGGCCTATCAGGCCCGGATCGCCGCCTATGACGGCCCCGAGACACAAACCCGCCTCAATGCCGTCGTGGTGCCCAACCCCGATGCCCTGAAAGAGGCCGAGGCTTCCGATGCCCGCCGCGCCCGTGGGGAAACCCTGGGGCCGCTCGACGGCATCCCCTACACCGCCAAGGACAGCTATCTGGTCAAGGGGCTGACCGCCGCCTCCGGCAGCCCGGCCTTCAAGGATCTGGTGGCCCAGCGCGATGCCTTTACCGTTGAGCGCCTGCGCGCCGCCGGTGCCATCTGCCTTGGCAAGACCAATATGCCCCCCATGGCCAATGGCGGCATGCAGCGCGGCGTCTATGGCCGCGCCGAGAGCCCCTACAACGCCGACTACTTGACCGCGCCCTTTGCCTCCGGCTCCTCCAACGGGGCCGGTACTGCCACCGCCGCCAGTTTCGCTGCCTTTGGTCTGGCGGAAGAGACCTGGTCGAGCGGCCGTGGCCCTGCCTCCAACAACGGTCTGTGCGCCTACACCCCGTCCCGTGGCGTGATTTCGGTGCGCGGCAACTGGCCGCTGACTCCGACCATGGATGTGGTGGTGCCCTATGCCCGCACCATGGCCGATCTGCTGGAAGTGCTGGATGTGGTCGTCGCCGACGATGCCGAGACTCGTGGCGATCTCTGGCGCATGCAGCCCTGGGTGCAACTGCCCAAGGCCTCCGAAGTGCGTCCGGCTTCCTATCTGGAACTGGCTGCCAAGGCCGATGCCCTCAAGGGCAAGCGCCTCGGCGTGCCGCGCATGTTTATCAACAAGGATGAACTGGCGGGCACCAGCGACAATCCCGGCATCGGCGGCCCGACCGGTCAGCGCATCCATACCCGCGAGGCCGTGATTGCCCTCTGGGAAGAGGCGCGCAAGGCGCTGGAAGCGGCAGGTGCCGAAGTCATCGAAGTGGACTTCCCGCTGGTCTCCAACTGCGAAGGGGACAGACCGGGCGCGCCGACCGTGTTCAATCGCGGCATCGTGAGCCCGGAGTTTCTCAATGACGAGCTGTGGGAGCTCTCCGGCTGGGCGTTCGACGACTTCCTGTGCGCCAATGGCGATCCCAAACTCAACAAGCTTGCCGATGTAGATGGGCCGAAGATCTTCCCCCACGATCCGGGCACCTTGCCGAACCGCGAGGGCGATCTGGCGGCGGGCATGGACGAGTACGTCAAGATGGCCAAGCGCGGCCTCAAGCGTTTCGACGAGATTGCCTCGGTGCCGGACGGCCTGCGCGGTCTGGAGCAGACCCGCAAGCTGGACTTGGAGGACTGGATGGATGGGCTCAAGCTCGATGCCGTGCTGTTCCCCACCGTCGCCGACGTCGCCCCGGCTGATGCGGATGTGAACCCGGCCTCCGCCGACATCGCCTGGAGCAACGGCATCTGGGTTGCCAACGGCAACCTCGCCATTCGCCATCTCGGTGTGCCGACCGTCACCGTCCCCATGGGCGTCATGGCCGATATCGGTATGCCGGTGGGGCTGACCTTCGCCGGTCGCGCCTATGACGACAATAACCTGCTGCGCTTTGCCTCGGCCTTCGAGTCCACTGGCAGCAAGCGCAGGGTGCCGCCGCGTACCCCGCCGTTGGGGTGATTGGTGTTGTGAGTTAAATTTCTTGGGATTTACCGGCAATAAGAAAAGCAAACCCATCCGTTATGCGGGTGGGTTTTATTTGCTTTAATATGACTGTTCGTAGGTGTTTTTTATGGGGTTTATTTTGTTCTATTAGGATGGGATGAGAGTTTTTCAATAGACACAGCAATAGTCTCTGCAACCTCTTTAATATCGAAAATGTTTATAAATGGAATTTTCAATATGGTTTTATTTATCATCTGATTTTTTATTTTTATCACTCTTTGTTGATGTATATCATCATGGCAATTTAGGTTTATCATGACTAAGCATCCATCTATTACATAAAAATAAGTTATCCCATCGTTTATGTCTTCAGTCTTTACTATATTCAGGTCTATAAAAATGCGTTTAATAACGTCATCATCCAGTTGTCTACTGAAGTCTTTTAACCTGAAAATAGCTACTCGAAAGAAGTGGTCTAGCTTTATAGATGGTGACAACCTGACTGACTCTTTAAGAAGGCATGCTGCAAACCTAGCATTCATTTTGTCATCAAAGTTAATATGGCGGTATCGTTCAATTGTTGAAATAGATGCTCGCCAAAGAATAGAAATGAGGAACAAATAAAATTTATTGTAGTTAAAGTTCTTTATTTTTACATGAAGATTTTCTCTTTCAATGTTTTGTGTCCTTCTGAATATTTGAGTGCCGTACGCTTCATATTTTTTAGAAATGTGTTGCTCACATTCAAAACAAAGTAAATGCTCTTTAGGGTCAAAGTTAGATAGTGATGGTGGAGTATCCTTATCTATTGCTATCTCCAATACTTGGCCGTTCCCCGATTTTATTTTTTTGAAATACGATCGAGGGAATATGTGAGACTCCTGTAGTTCGGCTTCTTGTTGACATAAATGGCATTTTGAAAAAATCACGTATACCTCTCATTCCTCACGATAAAAATACATTTCGTATATTGTGAATCGTTCGACATTGTGTTTGTGGTTAGCATAACCGCAAGCAGTGGGTTCGAATAGCGCAGCGTATTCGAACGATCGCGAATAGGAGGTCGGCCGAGAGACCGCCGATATCTGGAGTTTCCTGCCGGTCTTGCCATTACTCGGTACGTGGCGGTATGCGGACGATTACGCTGCGCTAATCGACCCTACATAATGGGGCTTATTGTTACCTCCCCCTCATCCCCGGCCCTTCTCCCGCAAGGGGAGAAGGGAGCAAAACGGTTCAGCTGACTCTGCTTTACGTACGAGGTTCGGGTGGGGATATGAGGGGGTTGGAATTGGCTCGGACCATCCCCTCTCCCTCGGGAGAGGGCTAGGGTGAGGGGCTGCTATCTGTGTTGTCGTTTCGTTTTGAGCCTTTACCTCTCTCCATTTCCCGCACCGTCAATCGCCATATTGGTCGTGGCTCGCTGCCGATCCCCCTGATTTTTTCTGACTTCCACCTGACTTTCCCCAGACTTCACCTTCTCTTCACACAACCTCATTTTCCCCTCACAAATCCCCCGTATCTTCTGCTCACTGCTTAAAAGGCCCGGCTTGCCACAGGGGTGGCGAGGGGGCGGTTGGTTCGAGGGAGCAAGATGATGAAAGGTTGGATAAAGTGCACATTGGCCGGAGCCGTGGTGCTGATGGCGAGTTTCTGGGGTGGCAGTGTGCGTGCGGCGCAGATGCCCCTTGGCCGGGATGCTGCCCTGCCGGTACAGATAACCGGGCAAGATGCGGCGGTTCTGACGGTGGCCTCTTTCCTGTCGCTCGGGGAATAGCCATCGGTTGCTGCCGGGCTCAGCACCTCAGGGCAGGGATTGGGGCCTGTCTATCCGGACCTGGGCGGTGAGGGCGCGGCATATGGCGTATCAACACAGGCCGGGTGGCCTATCGCGTCTGGTATTGGGCATCCAGCCAGGCGATGGCCTCTTGGGGGTCGTTGAATGCCCGGATATGGTCCGGGTGGGTGAGGGAGAGGCAGGAGAGGGCGATGTGATGGAGCACCTTGGCCGAATAGAGGGAGGCGATGGCCACCAGATTCTTCTGGGTCAGCCACTGATAGGTCTCCTGCAGATGGGGCAGGGCGGATAGCACTACCCCCTGATGCTGACGATGGTCCACCAGGGCGCAGAAACGCTTACCGTCCAGGCTGTTCACCACGGACTTTATCTGTGCAATCCACGCCAGCATACCCTCTTCATTGAAAGGGCCGATCAGCTCGCAGGTGACCAGGTGTTCCTGCACATTGAAGATGAACTCACCGTGCTTTTTATCAAAGGACATACAACATTCTTATCCATGACCAGGGGCCGCAAGATGATATTGATTCATTCAACCTGCATCAATATCCGAATGAGGGTTTTGGTCATGGCGTCGTATTGCTGCGTTGACGCCGATGAGGGAAGGGGTCTGCCTCTGGTACCGAAGCGAACCATGGGGAGCGTCACTTCGGGCACAAGACCCTGTTGAGGATAGTCAGCCCATGGCGAAAATGACCCGAAAAGGCCGGTGAAGCAGTGCCCGGCCTGTGTCTTCTCAGTTGCAGTGCCATTTCATCGGTGGTGTTTTACCGTTTTTGGCATGGGCAATTGACCTGCTCAGGCGGCCAACGGCAGGTAGACATGCTGGTAGGCCAGGGCGATGGCGCTGTAGAGCAGCAGGGCGGCCATCAGCAGGTTGAAGTACCTGAACCAGCGAGGATGTTGAAGATGACGTCCGATGAGGCTGCCAGCCATCGAGTAGCTGCCGGGGGCACCGGCGGCCAGCAGGCCGAGCAGCAGGGACCAGGGCAGCAGGCTCCAGCCGTGGATCTGGGCTGCCGGGAACTGGATGCTGGTGATGGGCAGGGTGGCGATCATCGCCTTGGGGTTGAGCAGCTGGATGACGAAGCCGCTGCGCACCCCCAGAGGGCGGGCAGGCGCCTCGTTGGCACCGAGCTCGCCGCTGTCGCTGGCGATCTTGATGGCGAGATAGGCGATATAGAGGCACCCCACCAGGCTGACATAGATCAGGGTATCTTCCCGCACCAGGCGGGTGCCCGCCCAGCCAAACAGCAGCAGGAGCACAAACATCGCGATGCCAACCCCGAGGAAGAAGCCAAGGGAGGCACGGGTGCGGCCGCCCAGGCCAGCGTTGAGGCCGATGAGGTTGACGGGGCCTGGGGTATACATGATGCCGATGGCATAGGCGAGGAGCTCAATCATGGGGCGTTCCTTGGGCTCAGCGGATCAGGCTGGCGCTGTATTGGGTGGGGGTCATGCCATAGATGCGCTTGAAGCGACGGTTGAGGTGACTGAGATCGGTGAAACCGAAGCGGTACACCAGATCCTGCGCCGACTCTCCGGCGGCCAGGGCGCGCCGGGCGGCATTGATGCGGCAGTTGATCACGTATTGATGGGGGGTGATGCCAAGCTGCTGGCGAAACAGCCGCAGGAAGTGGTACTTGGAGATGTTGGCCGCCGCGCTGATGTCGGCCAGGGAGATATCCTGCTGGAAGTGGGCGTGGATAAAGTCCCTGGCCTGCAACAGGAGGCGATCGATGCGACTCACCCGGCCATTGGGCTCAAAACGTCCCGCCTGCTGCATCACCCGGGTGGCGAGGCGATAGAGGGCAAACTCCTGCTCTATGCTGTCGGCCTGGCCGCGTACCGCCTGCGCCAGATCGAGGATGCAGGCGCTCAGCGCCTCATCGCGCACCAGGGGCTGCAACAACCGGTAGGTCCCCATTGCCCGCTCGCCCGCGGCATCGGCAAACAGCGGAGTGAGTTCGTGGGGCGGAATGTAGAGCATGGTGTAGTCGAGGCTGGCGTTGTCCCCGGCATGGCCGTCGTGAACATCCCCGGGATTGAACTGGATGACGCTGCCTGCCGGGCTGGAGTGGGCTCCACCGTGGCAGAAGAAGTTCTGCCGCCCGGCCAGGGTGACCCCGAAGGAGTACTCCTCGTGGGCGTGACGGTCGTAGCGAAATTCCGTCATGTTGACCCGCAGCGCAGTCAGGCTCGCCAGGTGCTGACTGTGTGCGAATATGAACTGGTTGTCCTGCGCCATCTTTCCCTCCTGGACCAGACTGCCCCCCTAATCTAGCCCCAAGGGTGTGCCTCTCGCTTGGACAATCTTGCTGTTTGCCGGCCCGCCTGCGCCCCGCACCGAGAAAAACGGCGCTGCCGATGGCTGGCTGCGCCGGCTGGCCCGTCAGCGAAAGCGGAACAGCTCCCGGTGCAGCGGGGTGGCCAGATGGGCATCCAGAGTGTGGGCCATAGGCTCGGGGCCGCAGAACCACACCGGGGTGTGCTGGCGCTCACCCAGGGCGGCGAGATCCAGCCGGCCACGCTCGGACTCCAGGTGCAGCCGGTAGTCGATCCCGACCCGGCGGCACAGATCGGCCAGCCGACCGTGATAGGGGGCGGCCTCGGCGGTGGGGGCGCATTGCAGCAAGGTGGTGCCCGGGCGTGTCTCGCCACGGCGCACCAGGGCCTCCAGCCAGGCGACGAAGGGGGTGATGCCGATACCGGCGCCCACCCAGAGCGCCGGGGCCGGATCTGGCAGGGCGAAGGCGCCATAGGGGCCGGTCACGGTGACCGTATCCCCCACCTTGAGGTGGCGGTGCAGCCAGCGGGTGTGATCCCCGAGGGCACGTACCGCTAGGGTGAGGGTGCGGCTATCCGCCGAGACATCGACCAGGGTGTAAGGGTGGGGCTCGCCGCGCCCGGCAAAATCGAAGAAGGCGAACTGCCCCGGGCGATAGCCGTGCAGGGGCGCGGTGAGGCCAACCCGGATCTCCAGGGTGCGCTCGTCCAGAGGGGTGAGGGCGCTGACCGTCCCCTGGCGGCGTGCGTCCCGTCCCACTCGGCCAAACAGGGAGTAGAGCGCCCCCAGAGCACCCAGCCCGCCACCGATAAGCAGGGTCAGGCCGACCGGGGTCAGGGCGCCGATGCGCGGCAGCAGACAGAGCCCGTGCAGCCAGCCCATCAGATAGATGACCGGGGCCAGCCGGTGAACCACCTTGAAGCGCTCGTAGCGCACCACCGCCAGCAGGCTTACCACCACCAGCGCCAGCAGCAGATAGAAACTCCATTCCCCCAGGGTATTGCCGAGGCTGTGCCAGAGGGCATCGTTGCCAGCACCAGCACCAGCACCAGCACCAGCACCAGCACCAGCACCAGCACCGCGGCGCGCCGGCCGGGTCAGCCAGTCGGCGGCGACAGCCCACTTGGGGGCTTCCACCAGCAGCCAGTGTGCCACCAGGGTGCCGGTGGCCCAGAGGGCGCTGCTGCGGTGCAGGTGCAACATGCGATCCAGCCCGCCGCACCAGGCTTCGAGCCTGGGCAGGCGAAGGGCCAGCAGCAAAGAGAGGGTCATGGCGCCAAGGCCAATCAGACCGGTCAGGATCAGCAGTTCGTGGCGCCAGGGCCAGAGACCGGCGGGCCACTGGGTGAGGCCAGCGAACCAGAGCAGAGTGAGGGTCAGGGGCAGGGCCCAGACGAGGGATGCGGGTTTCATGATGTCCTCCTTGTCCATGCCTCCATTGCACGCCTGCTTTGTGGCGAAAGTGTGCCCCCTGACTACCTCTTTTGTAGCAGAGTGTGGCAAAGGGTCGACGGGTCAGGGCAAGCGGACTGAGGAGGAGGGCGCGGAGAAAAACAAGGGGGGAGCGGCAGGAAAGCGGTTGGCGTCACCCCACAGGCCTGGGTCTGGAGAGGGGTGATGCTGGGGCCGCCACATGGCTGCCCCAGCAAACAGTCGTGTCAGGATTTTCGTCCCTTGCCGCCCTTGTTGCCCGCGAGGGCCTGCTTTCTGGCCTTCTGCTTCAGGGCTCCCTTGCTGGCGCGGCGCGGCTCGGGGTCGACGCGGGTGAGATCCGGTTCAAAGCCCGGGAACCACTGCTGGGGCAGACGGGTGTCGAGCACTGCCTCCACCTTCTCTAGAAGCGGCGCGTCTTCCGGGCTGAACAGGGTGATGGCGAGCCCCTTGTTGCCGGCGCGGCCGGTGCGCCCGATGCGGTGGACATAATCCTCGGGCTGATGGGGGAACTCCAGATTGATCACATGGTTGAGCTCGCTGATATCGAGGCCGCGAGCCGCCACGTCGGTGGCCACCAGGGCCTGCAAGGTGCCGGCGCGAAACGCCAGCAGCACGTTTTCCCGCGCGCTCTGTGACAGATCCCCGTGGAAGGCGAGCGCATTGATGCCCCCCTTGCCAAGCTGCTGGGCCAGCTTGTCGGCCCCCTGGCGAGTGCGGCTGAAGATCAGCGCCGGCGCCCAGCCCTTCACGGTCAGCATGTGTTGGACCAGCGCCACCTTGCGATCGCTGTCCACCGCATAGACCCGCTGCTCCACCTCGGCCGCCGTGGTGTTGCGCGGTGCCACTTCCACCAGCGCCGGGTCGCGCAGCAGTACCTTGCAGAGGGCAAACAGGTTGTCATCGCAGGTGGCCGAGAACAGCAGGGTCTGGCGATCCGCCGGGATTTGCTTCAACAGCGCCTGGATCTCGTCCATAAAGCCCATGTCGAGCATCCTGTCCGCCTCGTCAAACACCAGATGGAGCAGTTCGGCCAGCGTGAGCGCCCCCTGGCGCAGGTGATCGAGCAGGCGGCCCGGGGTGGCGATGAGGATATCCACCCCGGCGTTCAGCGCCTTCACCTGTGCGGCGATGCTCACCCCGCCGTAGACCAGCGTGCTGGTGAGAGTGGTGCCCCTGGCGTAGCGAGTGACGCTCTCGGCAACCTGCACCGCCAGCTCGCGGGTCGGCACCAGCACCAGGGCGCGGATGGGGCGAGGGCCATCGCTCGTCGGGTGTTGCAGCAACTGCTCCAGCAGCGGCAGCACGAAGGCGGCGGTCTTGCCGGTGCCGGTCTGGGCGCCTGCCATCAGATCCCGCCCCGCGAGGATCAGGGGGATGGCGCTGGCCTGCACCGGGGTGGGGGCGGCGTAGCCAAGCTCGGTCAGGGTTTGCTGCAAGCGGGGGGAGAGGGCCAGTTCGGCGAAAGAGGCAATGGACATAGGGCACCAGTATGGGGTTATCCCGCCCCGTGGCCGGGACGGAAACAATCAGCGTGGCCGGGATGGTAACAGATAGCAGGGGAGCGGCAGAAGCCGGGCCGCTCAGGGGGATGAATTGGCACCCGGATCGCGGACAAGGCGGATGGTCTGCCCCTGGTAATAGGCGATATTGCGCTTGCCGTGCTGCTTGACGTGATAGAGCAGGTCGTCGGCCAGTTGCACCGCCTCGGCCACCGTCAGGTAATCGCGAATGCGGGTTACTCCGGCGGAGAAGGTGATGGGGGCGGGCAGCTCGGGGATGCGCAATGGCCGCTCCAGCAGGCGGGCGGCGGAGTGATGCATCATGTTGTCATCGTCCATCCCCTTGAACAGCACGATGAACTCTTCCCCGCCCCAGCGAATGGCGACATCGCCCTTGCGGATATTGGTCTTGAGGTGATTGGCGAAGGCGACGAGCGCCAGGTCACCCACCCCGTGACCATGGGTGTCGTTGACGGACTTGAAGTTGTCGATGTCGAGGATCATCAGGTAGTCGTGCTCCCGCAGCAGCGCCTGATTGAGGATGTCACGGCGTGGCAGCCGGGTCAGCGCGTCGGTCTGTGCCTGAGTGCGTACGCGAGTGATGATGCTTCGCCCCGTCAGCATCAGCAGCAGCAGGGCGATGAGATAAATCTTGAAGGCCGGTCCGAAGAGGACGGCCCGGGCAAAATCGCCGTAGCTGTATGACCACTTGAGGTAGAGGTCGCTGTCCGCCTTGGTGCGCATCAGCGGCGTGCTCAGGCAGAGGTGGAACGGACGGCAGGGCTCGACCTCTTCGAAGGAGAGGACGGTCCGGGTCGGATTGAGGCTCTCGAAGGGGCGCAGCACCTCCTTGAACGCTCGGTCGACGGCGATGTCGATGCCCTTGAGTCCATAGCGGTAGTCCTTGATGGCTGGCTCGTAATAGACGAAGGGGAAGTAGAGGGTGATGGCCTGCAACCCGGTGAAGGTATCGACATAGAGACCGGAGACCCAGGCTTCATCCGTGCTGCAGGGGACATGGGTGGAGGCGAAGAAGGCGCAACCGAAATAGTGGGTCCAGGGCTCGATGTCATTGAGGTCGGTGTTGACCGGGAGCAGCTGGCTCGGCAGCATCCCCTTGTTGGCGACCATGCCAAGCATGCGGCGATCGTCATAGAAGGCGTAGAGGTTGAGGACCTCGGGGTTGGAGATGACGTACTGGTAGGCGAGGAGCATCTGGTTGGCCGGGGGCAACACGGGAATGACCGCCAGACGCTTCAGGGTGGGGAGATCATAGCCGTAGGCATAGGCCGTCGCATCCCCGTTGTCGCTGAAGATGGGCATCTTGATGCTGCTGCTGTCGATGAAGGCGGCCAGTTTCTCTGGCGCCAGGATGCGGGCCCGCTGATAGAACACCTCGAACAGGTTGGGTTGCTTGGCGGTGATGAGCGCCATGTCGTGCCTGATACGGAGGTAGGTGTAGTTGGATACCAGCCCCAGTCCCGCTATCGCTAGGCAAAGCAGTCCCAACCGATTCAGCCACGAGCGGGGAACGATATGCCTCAGTGATCCAGCCATGCAGTGAACGCTCCCGTGGTGACAGAGGCCATTCTTGTAACTGATTTCGCCGGGCATCACCAGATGAAGTTGGTGGGTCGTCACCCAGCATGCGCAAGAATGAGCCAACAATATCAAAAAGATAGACGATGAGGCGTCATTCGATGTCAGGCAGGGAAAAGGGAGGGCGACTGAAACAAGAGGGCATGGCACCCTCTTGTGTGGACTGTGACGGGCGCCTTAGCGAGCCTGGTATTTCGGCGAGCGGGGGCCATGGAGGATGCCGTTGGGCATGTCGGCACTGAGCAGCCTGATGCTGGTGATACCTGCGATTTCATGGCCCTTGTCGGTAAGGGTGTTGGCAATCTGATTGACCACCGCCACCACCAGCATACCGATGAGGCCGCCCCCCGAATTGCCCTGCTGCTCGGCACTGCTGGCGCTGGCACTGCCTTCCCACAGCAGCTTGCCGGTGCGCAGATCCACCAGGCGGGCACTGGCGGTGACCACTGTCTCGCTGGAGATGACCAGATAGCTGGTGCCGTACTCCTTGATGTCGAGGTAGAGGGCGGTATCGGCTCCGTAGATCTCGTGGAGCTTCTTGATGGGCAGCGCCTGGATGTCGGCGGGCTCGGTCACGCCGTTCTGCCGGAACGTCTCGTTGGTGACCGCCACCGGCAGCACGTAATAGCCAGACTCGGCGAGCGGATAGGTGATCTGGGATTGCAGGCTGGCGCCCGCCTTGATGTCCGGCGAGTGATTCACCGGCGGCAGCACCAGAATGGAGGTCGGTCTGCTCTCCTTGAAGTTGCTGTAGTCGTAACCGGGGCCCTGTGCACAGCCGCCCAGAAGGAGGGCGCCCAGCGTGAGGGCAAGGAGGGTGCGCAGGGTCATTGGGTCTCTCCCTTCTTGTTGGACATCAGGAAGTTCATGAAGGGGGCCGATTCGGGGAAGAGGCGCTTCTCGGTTTCGAACTGCTCACGAGTCTGGGCATCCTTGCCGAGCTGGGCGTACAGCATGCCGAGGTGAGCGTGAAAGCCCGGTGGCACAGTCTGCCCCTTGGCGCTCGCTTCTTGCTGGTTTTTCTCCAGCGCATCGATCTGCGCTTCGACCCCGGTGTCGTCACCCTGCATGTGCTGGTAAACCACCCCCTGATATTGATCCCAGTTGTAGAGCGTCTGCGGCCCCTGGGCGCAGGCGCTCAGCAGCAGGCCGCTGGCCAGCAGCAGGGAAGGACGGAACCGCGTCATCTCGTCTCTCCTCATTGGGCCGGGCGCCAGGCACCGGTCTCGATGCCGTTCACCAGATTGTTGACGGCCTCGCGGATGGCGAGATCCAGCACCTTGCCGTTCAGGGTGGAGTCGTAGCTGGCGGTGCCGCCGAAGCCGACGATCTCGCGGTTGGAGAGTTCGTACTCCCCGGCACCCTGGGAAGAGAAGACCACTTCCGAGGTGGTGACGTTGACGATGTTCAGGTTGACCTTGGCATAGGCGATCTGTGACTTGCCGCGACCCAGGATGCCAAACAGCTGATGATCACCGACTTCCTTGCGACCAAACTCGGTGACGTCGCCGGTGACCACGTAGTCGGCGCCCTTGAGTTGCTGAGCCTGTTGCTTGATCCCGGCTTCGGCCTGGATTTCCGCCATGTTGTCGCGATCCAGCACGCTGAAGCGGCCGGTCTGCTGCAGGTGGGTGATCAGCACGGTTTTCGCCTGGTTGCCCAGCCGGTCCACGCCGTCGGAGAAGATGCCACGCATGTAGCTGGAACGGTTGTCGAACTTGCCGACGGCGATGGGGCTGCGTGCGCCCTGATAGTGGCTCTGATAGGAGGCAACCTTGGGTACCTCCAGGGTGCGCGACGACTCGCTCGCACAGGCTGTCAGCAAGCCCGCCACCAGGATGACACTGGATGAAACAACAAACTTCTTCATGTAAGGCCCCGTTATCAAAGGAAAAAACAGCGGCGGACTCTAACATGGTTCGTTGCGAAGAAAGTGCCCCGTATGGGGGGCATACCCGCTCAATCCCTGTGCGTTTTACAGGGGAGAGCGGAGGGCCGGGTCTGTTGCAGGGGCTGGAACACCTCCTCCAGGGCTGCCACCAGGGCGCGCATGCGGCCCGTCTTCTGCACATCCGGGTGCAACACCATCCAGATGTCGATGGGATCGTGCTTGTCAGGCAGCAGGCGCACCAGGGCGGGATCCTCCTCGGCGAGGAAGGTGGAGAGCAGGGCGATGCCGAGCCCCTGCCGGGCGGCCGCCATCAGCACCAGCTGGGCATTGCTCTGCAGGACCACGTTGGGTTCGTGGAGCGGTTCGCCGCACAGACTCAGCCAGTGACGGGCCACCAGCTCTTTGGGAAAGAGCAGCAGGTCGTGCTCTTGCAGTGCCTGACCCGAGCGGGGCGTGCCTCGCCTGGCCAGGTAGTCGGGAGAGGCGTAGAGCCCCATCTTGATGGTGGCGAGCCGTTTGACCACGAGATCTCCCTGCTCGGGACGCACGCTGCGAATGGCGAGATCCGCCTCCTGATTGGGGATGTCGCTCACGCTGACGGCGGTCAGCAACTTGAGGCGGATGCCGGGGTAGCGCTGGCGCAGCAGGCTGAACGCGGGCAGCACGAAGCCCTGTGCCAGGGTATCCGTGGTGGCGATGCAAAGCTCCCCTTCCAGCTCCCCCAGGCTCGCGGTGCGCATCATGGCCAGGGCCGCCTGCGCCATGGCCTCGGCCTGGGGCAGCAGCGCTTCCCCCAGGGGGCTGGGGCGATAGTGTCTGGGGGTGCGGATAAACAGCTTGGCCCCCAGCTGCTGCTCGAGCAGGGTGATCCGCCGCCCGACGGTGGCCTGATCCACCCCGAGCTCGAGTCCGGCCTGCCGCAGGCTGCCCCGCCGTGCCAGGGCCAGGAAGAAGCGGGCATCGTCCCAATTGATCATGCTTGCTCCTCGCTCAAGCAGAACGCCCGATTGGCGCCGCAATATTAGATGCCAGCGGGGATGGCAGCACAAGGGGATAGACCGGGTCCGGTGCGTGCCTGCGGCTCCCCGGCCAAGGGCGCGTGCCACCCCGACGTGATGCAGGATTGAGTCGGCGTGATGCAGAACTGCCGCAGTCCGGGGTGGGCGGGATCGCTATGATGTCGCTCCCGATTGCGGTTTCATTCGTCTGCCACTGGAGTGTCCATGTCTGTCTCAAGCGTCCCGGCTTGCGAGCCAGGTCAGGTTGTCCATCCTCGTCTGCGCTGGTTTCTCTCCCTCGCCCTGATGTCGGCCCTGCTCAACAGCAGCGTGCCTACCCCGCTCTATCCCCATTACCAGGCGGCGCTGGCGCTGAGCGATCTCGGCCTCAGCCTCATCTATGGCGGCTATGCGGGGGGCGTGCTCATCGCCTTGTTCGGGGTGGGCAACCTGGCAGGACGCGTGGCGGATCTGCGCACCCTGATCCTGCCTGCCCTGGTGGCGGTCGGGGGCGGGGCACTGCTCTTCTCCCTGGCCGACAGCTTCTGGGCCCTTTTGCTGGCGCGGCTGCTGGCCGGGATTGGCACGGGCACCCTGACCGGTGCCGCCAATGTGGCGCTGCTGCGCTTCGGCCCGAAGGATGGGGGCAAGCGGGCGGCGCTGAGCGCCACATTATCGTTCACCGCCGGGCTGGCCCTTGGCCCCGTGTTCAGCGGGCTGGCGCTGCAGCAGGATCTCTACCCGACCACGCTGCCGTTTTTGCTGATCCTGGGGATGGCGGCCTGCGCCATCGGGGGGCTGGTGTTGAGCTGGCCCAAAGGGGCGAGGGCGACGGAGGCCGCCCCGAGCGGGCAGGGTGGCGGATCCCTGGGAGAGGGGCTTAGGGCCACGGGGGTCGGGTTCTTCCTTTGCGCCCTGGCGCTCTTCACCGCCTGGGCGGTGGCGGCCAGCTTGCTGGCCATGGGTCCCAAGGTGGTGAGCGAGATACTGGGCATGACGGATCTGGGGCTGTTCGGCTATCTTGTCGCGGCCTATCTGGTCTTCTCCGGGCTTTGCCAGCTCTGGGCCCGTCGCCTCGATGCCCGCCATACCCTGCAAAGCGGCGTGCTGGCCCTGGCGCTGTGCGTGCTGCTCTTTGCCGGGGCCGTTCACGGCCTGCCCAGCTGGCTGGCGGGACTCGGGCTGCTGGTGGCGGGCTATGCCCAGGGGGCCGTGTTCGTGGGCAGTGCGACCCTGATCAATCGCATCGCGCCCCCGGCCAGCCACGCGCGGCTGCTCTCCCTCTTCTATGTGATCGCCTATGTGGCGAACTGGGTACCCGTGTTGCTGGGCTGGGTGAGCGACGGGGCCGGTCTTGGCGTCGCGCTGGATCTGCTCTTCGTCGGCAGCACCCTGACAAGCCTGGGGCTGGCCTGGGCGGTGTCTCGGCGGCGCTTCGAACCCGCTGTGTGACAGGGCATCACCCATCGACCAGGACGACGCTCCCGGCATCCAGGTGGTGCATCCACTCCCGGAGGATCAGCAGGGCGGCGGCGATGCGCCTCTCCCTCGGCAACTGGGCCGACGCCAGGGGATCCCCCTCCACCATGGCGGCAAGCTGACCGAACAACCGCTCTATGTTCTCCCGGCTCTGCACCCGGTTGCCTAGCACCTCGGTCAGGGGCTCCGGGCTTTGCAGGTGCAGCACGGGGTGGGGCGGGATCCGTGCCGCGAGGGGCATCAGCACACCCTCCACCACCATGATGGCTTGCTCAAGCTCCAGGGGCGTCGGCGGATCCCGGCGAAAGGGTCCCGGGGTCAGGGCATCGAGCCCCAGTGTCAATGCAAATGTCTGGCTGGTGCCATCGGCCGCGGTGAGCGCGACCTGGCTTCGAGTATTGCCCAGGCTCAGCAAAATGGTGTCGTGATGCTCTCTGGTCATCTGGTGTGCTCCCGGCGTTGGATGCCCCATGGATACACCCGCACGGGGCGGATTGGCGAGTCATTTCGCCCCCCATTCGGGCATCAGGGGTTGCAAAGATCGCCATGAGTGGCAATCTGGACGTCCAAACGTCTTTAAAGGAGCCCTGACATGGATATTCGTATCGTCCCCCGCGCCCTCGTGCTCGCCCTTTCTCTGGTGGGGGCGAGTGCCCTTGCCAACGAGGCCCTGGTGTTCCAGACCGACTTCGGTCTCAAGGATGGCGCCGTCTCGGCCATGAAGGGGGTCGCCTTCGGGGTGGACCGCACCCTGCCGCTCCATGACCTGACCCATGAGATCCCGGCCTACAACATCTGGGAAGCCTCCTACCGCCTCTATCAGACCCTGCAATACTGGCCCGCGGGTACCGTCTTCGTCAGCGTGGTGGACCCCGGTGTCGGCACCGAACGCAAGTCGGTGGTACTCAAGACCAGGAGCGGCCACTACATCGTCAGCCCGGACAACGGCACCCTGACCCTGGTGGCGGAGCACTTCGGCATCGAGGCGGTGCGCCAGATCGACGAAAAGACCAACCGCCTAAAGGGCTCCGAGAAGTCCTACACCTTCCACGGCCGCGACGTCTACGCCTACACCGGCGCGCGCCTCGCCTCCGGTGCCATCAGCTTCGAGCAGGTGGGGCCCCTGCTGCCCGCCGAGGTGGTGACCATCCCCTATCAGCCCGCGGTGGCCGAGCAAGACGGTACCCTGAAGGGCACCATTCCGATCCTGGACGTGCAGTACGGCAACGTCTGGACCAATATCGACGACAGCCTGCTGACCAAGGCGGGTATCCACAAGGGGGACAACGCCTGCATCAGGATCAGCGAAGGGGATGCGCTGAAATACGAGGGCAAGGCCCCCTACGTCAGCAGCTTTGGCGATGTGCCGGAGGGCCAGCCCCTGGTCTACCTCAACAGCCTGTTGCAGGTGTCGGTGGCCCTGAACATGGACAGCTTCGCCGCCAAATATCAGGTGCAATCCGGCGCCAACTGGCATATCAGCCTGAAGAAGTGCGGCTAGAGGCTGCCAGCTGTCAGCGGGTGCTATCCGGTACAAACGGGCATAGCAGTCTGAAGACGTGCGGCTAGATAGAGGGGAGAGCTTCTGTCGGCGATGTGTCTCTTGGGGCGGTGGGACTGGTGTCCACCGCCCCTTGTCGTTGGCGGTGGCGTCTTGCCGGGCCAGCCGGTTATCTCATCATTTGTCATCCTCGTTTAATAAAGCGCTGCCATGCTGTGGCCGGACGCCGTGATGACGCAATGATTGCGCCGAGATAACAAGGAAAAGCCGATGAGCCGTTTTGACGAGAAAGACAGTGCCAACCACCCCCGCGAGCAGGAGCCGGCATTCAACCGCCTCATCGAGGCGGATCTCAGCCGCCGTGGCTTCCTCAAAGGGGTGGGCGCCGCCAGCATGGTGGCCTTCTTTGCCGCGAGCCCCGTGGCCCAGGCCGTGGCTGCCGCCACCCGGCCGCTGCTTGGCTTCCAGGCCGTGCCCGCCTCGGTGGCCGACACCATAGTGGTGCCGCCCGGCTACAAGGCCGAGGTGCTGATCGCCTGGGGAGATGCCCTCTTCCCCGATGCCCCCGCCTTTGCCCAGGGCAATGATGCCAAGGCCCAGGCCCGCCAGTTTGGCGACAACAACGACGGCATGAGCTTCTTCTCCCTGGGGCCGGATCGCGCCCTGCTCGCCGTCAACAACGAATACACCAACTACGAATACCTGTTTGAAGATGGTGGCAAGACCCTCAGTGCAGAGGCTGTCGCCAAGGCTCAGGCGGCCCACGGGGTCTCCCTGGTGGAGCTGGTGCGCATCGATGGCAAGTGGCAGGCCAACCCCAAGGGGGCCCTCAACCGCCGCATCACCGCCACGACCCCCATGACATTGAGCGGCCCGGCGGCGGGCCATGCCCTGCTCAAGACCCAGGCCGATCCCGAGGGGCGCACCGCCCTTGGCACCTTCAACAACTGCGCCAATGGCCAGACCCCCTGGGGCACCTACCTCACCTGCGAGGAGAACTTCAACGGCTACTTCGGCAGCGAGGGCAAGCCGGAGCTGGACCAGCGCGCCGCCCGCTACGGCTTGGCCGCCGAGGATGCGGGCTTTGGCTGGCACAGGTTCGACGAGCGCTTCGATCTCGCGAAGCATCCCCAGGAGCCGCACCGCTTCGGCTGGGTGGTGGAAATCGATCCCCGCGATCCCGCCTCCACCCCGAAGAAGCGCACCGCCCTTGGCCGCTTCAAGCATGAGAATGCGGCCTTCACCATCAACCAGGATGGCCGCGCCGTGGTCTACCTCGGCGACGACGAGCGGGGGGAGCACATCTACCGCTTCGTCTCGAAGAACAAGGTGGCGCCGGGCAACGATCCTGCGAACCGGGATCTGCTGGATGAGGGCACCCTCTATGTGGCTCGCTTCGAGGCGAGGGAGGGGGAGCTCAAGGGCACCGGCCAATGGCTGCCCCTGGTGCACGGCGAGCACGGTCTGACCCGGGAGAACGGCTTCGCCGATCAGGGGGAGGTGCTCATCTTCGCCCGGGAGGCGGCGACCCGGCTCGGCGCCACCACTATGGACAGGCCCGAGTGGGTGGCCGTGCATCCCCACAGAGCCGAGGTCTACTGCACCCTGACCAACAACAAGAATCGCGGCCTCAAGGAGAACCAACCTCTCGATGGCGCCAATCCCAGGGCCGAGAACCCCTATGGCCAGATCATCCGCTGGCGCCCGATGGGGGACGATCACGGGAGCGATCGCTTCGAGTGGGATCTCTTCCTGCTGGCGGGCAACCCCGGCGTGCACAAGGAGGGGCTGATGGCGGGCAGTGCCAACATCCACCCGGACAACATGTTCAACAGCCCGGACGGCATCGGCTTCGACGAGGCGGGGAGGCTCTGGATCCAGACCGACGGCGACTACTCCAACGAGAAGCAGTTTGCCGGCATGGGCAACAACCAGATGCTGTGCGCCGATCCCGCGAGCGGCGAGGTGCGCCGCTTCCTGACCGGCCCCGTGGCCTGCGAAATAACGGGCCTCACCTTCACGCCAGACTGGCGCACCCTGTTCGTCGGGGTGCAGCACCCGGGTGAGGAGGGGGCACCCTCCCATTTCCCGGACGGCGGCACCGCCATTCCCCGCTCTGCTGTGTTGCGGATCACCCGGGACGATGGCGGCATCATCGGCGCCTGATGGCCCGGAATCACCGCCTGGCCCGTGATGACAAGAGCCGCCTTCGGGCGGCTTTTTTGCGGGTATAGCGGGCGGGAGACAAAAAAAGACCGGGTACGGGACCCGGTCAAAGAACCCGCGCATTCAGGGAAGAAGTGCGGGCGTTCAGGCTTGGTGGCGGGGCCGGGCATCGGCCCCCGATCCGGTGTCGGGGAGAGTGGCGTCACCCCGGCGTCAATGCGGGCTATTCGCGCTCCAGTGCGTGGATGGGATCCAGCCTGGCGGCCCGGCGGGCCGGGGCGAAGCCGAATATTACCCCGATCAGGCTGGCGCAAAGGCAGGCCACCCCCATGGCGGCAAGGGAGTAGCTCATCCGGACGCCGCTGCTGAAGTGGTCGAACAGTTGGCCCAGCAGCAGGGAGAGGACGATGCCGAGCACGCCCCCCAGCAGGCAGATCAGCACGGCTTCAATCAGGAACTGCTGCTGGATGTCCCGGGTCCGGGCGCCGACCGCCATCCGCACCCCTATCTCCCGGGTGCGCTCGGTGACCGAGACCAGCATGATGTTCATCACCCCTATGCCCCCGACGATCAGGGAAATGAGGGCGATGAGGGCGATCAGCGTGGTCAGGGTGGCGCTGGTCTGGCTGATGGTCTGACGGATGCTGTCGGTGTTGAGCAGGAAGAAGTCCTGGCTGCCGTGGCGCAGGGTGAGCAGGCGGCTGATGCCGTCCTGGGCGGCGTCGAGGCTCACCTCGTCCCGCACGCGCACACTGATGCTGCGCAGATGGCTCTGCCCCAGCAGGCGGCTCATGGCGGTGGTATGAGGGATCCAGACGTTGAGGGTCTCGTCGCTGCCAAAGCCGCTCTGGTTCTTGATGGCGACCCCGATCACCCGGCAGGGCAGATCCCCCAGCAGGATCACCTGGCCCAGGGGGGACTGGGTCGGGGCGAACAGCTTGTCCCGGGTGTGCTCGTCGATCACCACCTCCTGGGCCAGGCTCTCCTCGCTCTGGCGATCAAAGCCCATGCCCTGGGCCAGGCGATAGCCCCTGACCTGGAAGAACTGGGCGCCGACGCCGTTGATGGTGCCGGAGACGGCGGTGCTGCCAAGGCGCAGGGTGGCGCTGGTGCTGAGGCTGGGGGTGACGCTGTGCACGTAGTCCAGCCGGGCGATGGCCTCGGCGTCCCCGATCCGCAACGTCTGTATGGTAGCGGAGCGCATGTCCCCGAAGCCGCGGCCGGGGAACACCTCCAGGGTGCTGGTGCCCATGGCGTTGATGTTCTCCAGCACTCGCTCCCGGGAGCCCTGCCCGAGGGCCACCACGGTCACCACCGAGGCGATACCTATGATGATGCCGAGCATGGTGAGAAAGGTGCGCAGACGCTGGGCAACCATGGCCTTGAGGGCCATCTGCAGGGCATTCCCGAGCCCCGCCATCAGCGGGGTCTTCCCCCTGGCGGACGTCTTGGTGGCGGCCTGGGTCGCCTGGGGAAGGGCCTGTGGCTCGCGCGTGCGGCGATCGGCGATCACCCGGCCATCTTTCAGTTCGATGATCCGCTCGGCGTGGCGGGCGATGTCCATGTCGTGGGTGACGATCACCAGGGTGTGGCCCTGGCGATGCAGGGCCTGAAGGCTCGCCATCACCTCGGCGCCGCTCTGGCTGTCGAGGGCCCCGGTCGGCTCGTCGGCCAGGATCACCTCGCCGCCGTTGATGAGGGCCCGGGCGATGCTGACCCGCTGCTGCTGGCCGCCGGAGAGCTGGCTTGGCTTGTGTTCGAGCCGGCTGGCGAGGCCTAAGCGGGTCAGCAGGGCCTCGGCCCGCTGGCGTCGCTCGGCCGGATCCAGACCGGCGTAGAGGGCGGGCACTTCCACGTTGGTGCGGGCATCGAGATCCGCCAGCAGGTGATAACGCTGGAAAATGAAGCCGAAGTGCTCCCGGCGCAGGGCGGCGAGCTCGTCCCGGCTGAGGGTGGCAGTGTCGCGCCCGGCCACCAGATAGGCCCCCTCGCTCGGCTGATCCAGGCAGCCCAGCAGGTTCATCAGGGTGGATTTGCCGGAGCCCGAAGCGCCGACGATGGCCACCATCTCTCCACGGGCGATCGCCAGATCGATGCCATCGAGCACGGTGACGGTGCGCTCACCCTCTCCGAAGTGGCGGCGGATGCCCCGCAGTTGCAACAAGGCGCCCATGGTCACATCCCCATGGGGGGCGGCATGCCCCCGGCGGCGTTGCTCTGGCCTGCGCTCACTTCGCTGACGATGACCCGCTCACCGGTGCTCAGGCCCGACAGGATCTGGGCATCCACCTTGTTGTTCAGGCCGACCTTGACCCGGCGCAGGCTGATCCGGCCTCCGTCGTCGATCACCCTGACCTGATCCCCCTGCAGGGCGATGGCCGGGATCACCAGCGCATCTTTGAGCCGGGCGACCACCAGATAGACCTGGGCCGTCATGCTGATCCTGAGCTGACCATCCTGGTTGGGCACCTCGAATAGGCCGTGATAATAGATGGCGCTGCTGTCGCTGCTGCTGGTGGTGTCGTCGTCATTGATGGTGTCGGGGGCGGGCTCGATGGCCCGCAGGGATCCCTCGAAGCGGCGCTGGCTGTTGCCAAGAATGGTGAAATAGACCGGCATGCCGACCCGGACGTTGATGACGTCGGCCTCGGAGATCCTGGCCTCCACCGTCATGGTATCGAGCTGGGCGATCTTGAGCAGGGTGGGGGTGCTCTGGCTGGCGTTGAGGGTCTGCCCCTCCTCCACCGGCATGGCCACCACGGTACCGGAGAGGGGGGCCAGGATCCGGGTATACCCCAGGTTGACCCGGGCTGTGTCCACCGCGATCTCGGCCTGCACCCGCTGGGCGTTGAGGGCCCGGATATCGGCCAGGGTCTCGTCCAGGGTCGCCTTGGCGCTGTCATGGTCGGCCGTGCTGCCAAGACCTCTTGCGACGATCTGCCGCTGGCGCTGGTATGCGAGGCGAGCATTGCGAAGGGTGGCCTCTTTGGAATCCAGCTGGGCCTGGAGGTTGTCGCGCTGGGCCAGGGCATCCTTGAGGGTGTTCTGCTGGGGCAGATCGTCTATCTCGACCAGCAGCTCCCCCTGTTTGACCTCCTGCCCCAGAGTCACGTGCAGTTTCTTGATCTGGCCCGACACCTGGGCGCCCACGCTCACCTGCTTGCGCGCCTTCAGGGTGCCGTCCGCCATGATGAGCTGCTCCAGATCCCGGGTCTCGGCACTGGCGGTGATGTAGTCGCTGGCGGGTGCCTTGGCTTGGGGGCGCCAGGCCAGCAACAGGGCGAGGGCGCACAGAGGCAGCAGCCAGAAGAGACGAGGGGAGAACGTGGGCATGACAACCTGTATCCTGAATGACGATCACGGCGGCACTCTACCCCAGAGCCGGGTTAAGGCTCTTTGCGCCAAGCGTAAGGGTTTCGTAAAAATGGCTGCCAAGTGCGTGGCAAGCGGCGAAAATGGCCGCCGACAAGGGAGACCGCATATGAAGATCCTGCTGGTGGATGACGATGCCGAACTGGGCGCCATGCTGAGTGAATACCTGGGGGGAGAAGGGTTTGATACCACCCAGGTGCTGACCGGAGGGGAAGGTGTGCACCATGCCCTCTCCGGCCGTTACAGCGCCCTGCTGCTGGATGTGATGCTGCCCGACTTGAGCGGCACCGAGGTGCTGCGCCAGGTGCGCCAGCGCAGCCGCCTGCCGATCATCATGCTGACCGCCAAGGGGGACAACGTGGATCGAGTGGTGGGACTGGAGATGGGGGCCGATGACTATGTGCCCAAACCCTGCTACCCCAGGGAGCTGGTGGCCCGGCTGCGGGCCGTTCTGCGGCGGGTCAACGAGGGGGGGAGCGCAACCCCCTCGCCGGATGCCCTCATCCTGGGGGATCTGACGGTCACCCCGGCCAACCGGGTCTGTCTCTGGCAGGGGGAGCCGCTGGAGCTGACCGCCACCGAGTTCAACATGCTGGTGTTGCTGGTGCGAGCACCGGAGCAGGTGGTCACCAAGGACACCCTCTCCCTGCAAGGGGTAGGGCGCCCGAGGGAGGCCTATGATCGCAGCGTCGATGTGCACATCTGCAACCTGAGGCAGAAACTGCAGCAGAAGGCGGGGGAAGCCGTCACCATAGAGACGGTGCGCAGCATAGGGTACAAGATACGGTGATCCTCAAGGGACGTTTGTTCTGGAAGATTCTGCTGGGCTTCTGGCTGGCCATCGTGCTGGTCAGCCAACTGCTCTGGCTCGGTTTTCGTGCCGAGCGTGACCCCCCGGAAGAGCACCTGGCCCAGCAGTTGGCGAGCCAGCATCTGGAGATGGCGGCAGCCGTGCTGGCAAAGGGGGGAATCGAGGCTGCGACGGCATTGAGCCAGGCCATGTCGCCGCCGTTGCTGCAGATAACACTCCTCGATGTCTCCGATGCGCCTCCCCGGCCAGCGCCCCGGGCATCCAGGCCGCGAGCCTCAGGGGAACCTGGCCCGGGCACCGTGCTGACACGCACCGTGATTGCCAGCGACGGGCAGACCTATCTGCTGCAGACCAGAGCGGACCCGCGCGTTCTCCCCGGCGGGCCGGCTCCCGGCCCCCTCTCCTGGTTCAACATTCCTCCGCCCATGCTCTGGATTGGCGGCCTGGGGGGACTCTTGTTCAGCATTCTGTTCGCCTGGCACCTGACCCGGCCCATGAACGCCCTGCGGCGCAGCTTCGATCGGGTAGCCAGAGGGGATCTGGGGGTCAGACTCTGGCCCGCTCTGCGCTGGCGCCGGGACGAGCTCACGGAGGTGGCGAAGGAGTTCGATCTCATGGTGGAGCGGTTGCAGCAACTGGTCGAGGGGCGCGAGCAACTGCTTCACGACGTCTCCCACGAGCTGCGATCCCCCCTGGCCCGCATCCAGATGGCCATCGGCCTGGCGGAGCAGCGCCCAGAGAAGGCGAGCGACGCCCTGGCGCGGATCCGGCTCGAGACGGAGCGGATGGACAGGATGATAGGGGAGCTGCTGACCCTCTCCCGTGCCGAGCAGGGCCACGGGCTTGAGCAGAGCCACTACGACCTGCTGGCGCTGGTGGAGACCGTCGTCCAGGATGCCAGGTTCGAAGCCCAGCAATCCGGAGTCGAGATAGCGCTCGAGGCGGCGCTGGGGGAGGGTTGCCTCCTGCTGGGGCATGCCGAGCTGGTGCGCCGCGCCGTGGATAACGTGGTGCGCAACGCCCTGCGTTTCTCGCAGTCGGGCCAGATGGTGAATGTTCGCTTGCTGCGCCTGGGCCAGGAGGTGCAGCTCTCCATCGCCGATCGGGGGCCCGGGGTGGAGGAAGGGAAGCTGGCGGGGATCTTCGACCCCTTCGTGCGCATCGGCTCACCCCGCATGGGCAAGGGCTACGGGCTCGGGCTCGCCATCGCCCGCAAGGCGGTGATTCTGCAGGGCGGTACCATCCAGGCGCGCAATCGCGCACAGGGGGGGCTGAGAGTGACCATGACGCTGCCCCTGCATGACCCGTCTTGAGGTACGCGGCTCAGACCCGAGTGGGGTAAACACCCCGGTAATGAAAGAGGGGGCCAAGGCCCCCTGCTCGTATCTGTTCCTCCGTGCGATTCAGTGCAGCGCCGCTGGCGGCGGCACCTCGGTGTAGCGCCCGTCTATTTCTCGCAGGTAGTAGTGACCCTCCCTGACGTAATAGCGGCGGCCATCCAGATCAAGAGGGATGAGCCCTGTCTCTGCCCCCACCAGGACCTGAGGAGGTGGGGAGACCACCACATAGTGGTTCTCCTGCCGGCGGTAGAAGATGCCGTCGAGCACATAGTAGGTGAGCCCGGCCAGCAGCAAGGTTTCCACCCCTCCCGGCAGCCGGTCGACGCGGTGGCCGAAGCCGGGACCAGCCCCATGGCCGTACTGCGGGGCAGGGCTCTCCCATCCGCCCGGTCTGCTCATGTTCCCCGGACCCGCCATGGCGGGCAGGGCGATGGCCATGGCAAGCAGCCAGAGTGAAGGGCGGTGCAGACTCATCTTACTGCCCCTTGAGCGGCGCACCGGCGGGCTGGGGTTTGAGTGGCTGGGGCGGCAGTTCGCGCACGCTGACCGTGACCTCGTAGCGGGTATCCGGCTTGGCGGCATCAATGTTTTTGGACAGCGCCTGGACCAGGACCTGGGGATCCGCACCCTGCTTGCTGGCGTGATAGAGCACTGAGGGGGGGGGTGTCATGGGGCCTCCCTGGCGGGCGCCCATCGGGGGCGGCATCTCGCCGGCATGAAGGAGCGTGGTGCCCAGCAGCAGGGCAAGGGCGACAGGATAGCGTGACATGATGATGACTCCATTGATGGGAACGCCCCCATCAAACGCGACGCGTGCACTCGGCTCAACCACCTTTACACCCTCTTTTCGCCCTCTTTACAGTTGTGACAACGGGCGCCGTGGCGCCCGTTGTGTGTCGTGAACCGCTCGCCGGATCAAAACTCGTTGGAGAGCGCCTTGTAACCCCTGACCAGGTCGATATTGGTGTGAGCCACATCCTCGGAGAACTCGGTGGCGTCCACGGTGACGCGCGGGATCTGCGCCAGATCGCTCTGCTGGTTGATGCGGGTGGTGGAGGGGACATAGAAGCCGGGGGGAATATCGCAGCCATCGACCACGGAGTTGTGGCGCACCACGGACCCTTCGCCGATGTGGCAGTTGAACAACACGCTGTTGAAGCCGATGAAGACCCGGTTACCCACTTCGCAGGGGCCGTGGACGATGCTGCGGTGGGCGATGGAGCTGAACTCGCCGATGGTGACGGCAGCGCCGGATTTGGAGTGGATGACGACGCCATCCTGAATGTTGGAGTTGGCGCCGATGACGATGGGTTCCATGTCACCACTCTCGTCCACTTCGTCTGCGCGGATCACGGCATAGGGGCCGACAAACACGTTCTCCTTGATGATCACCTTGCCACAGATGATGGCGGTCTTGTCGATATAGGCGGATTCGTCGATAACGGGCAGGTGACCTGAGGGATTCTTGCGGATCATGTTACGTCCTGTTGCTGATGAAATCGGGGATACGTGGCGCGTCATGAAGGCCCGCCGGAGAGCCAGCTTACGCCTCTGATCCGGCAGGGGAAACCTTTTACTGGTCTGACCCACAGTGAGTAAGGCCATTTTGAGCGATTGTTCTTTGACTCCCTGTTATGGGAGCATGAGGGCGTAAAATGGGGCGCCACCGGGTGCAAAGAGATGAGGGGGAACGAGAGATGAAGCAGGTCATGGTATGGCTGGTGGGGTCGCTGTTGTGGATCTCCGCCGCCCAGGGCAAAGGCTATGCGGGGGAGTTTGACTATTACGCCATGGCACTCTCCTGGTCGCCCGAGCATTGCGCCATCAAGCCAGGGGATCGGGAGCAGTGCGCCCGCAAGCTGGGGTTCGTGCTGCATGGGCTCTGGCCCCAGTATCAGCGCGGCTACCCCGCCAGCTGCACCCGCGAGCGGCTGGATGCGGATATGGAGCAGCAGTTTGCCGGGCTCTACCCCAGCCGCTTCCTCTATCGCCACGAATGGGAGAAGCACGGCACCTGTTCCGGGCTGAGCCAGGAGGCATTTCACCAATTGGCCAGCGATCTGCGCCAGAAGGTGAATATCCCGGCCGCCTATCAATCGCCGGAAGAGCCGCTGCGCAAAAACAGCTTCCAGCTCAAGGCTGATCTGGCGAGCGCCAACGAGTGGCTGGCCCCCGATAACATCACGGTGGCCTGCGCTGATGGGGGCCGCTTCCTGCGGGAGATCTACATCTGCATCAACAAGCAGGGGACGGATGCCGTTCCCTGCTCCGACGAGATGCAGAAGCGGGAGCGCCGCTCCTGTGGCCAGCCGGACTTCCTGCTGCGCAGCGTGCGCTGACACCTCACGTTCGGGCCCTTCGCGGGCCCGATGTGCAATGAACCTCAAGGAGCCTGATGGATGAAAGCCAAGACAGGATGTCTGGCCGGGAACTGGACAGGCGATATGGCCAGACGACGTGTCAGCACGTCAGGTGCGCTCTGCCGACTCAACCTTCCTCTGTTGCACAATCAGACTGACCATCAGAAACAGGAAACCATCATATGACGCTCTTTGCCGAACTGGGGATGCGCTATCCCGTCATTCAGGCCCCCATGGCGGGCGTGCAGAACAGCGCCCTGGCGATGGCGGCGACCAGTGCGGGGGCACTGGGCTCCCTGCCTGCCGCCATGCTGAGTGGTGCCGAGCTGCGCCAGGAGCTGAGCCGCCTCGCCGCCAGCGGGCCGGGTCCATACAACATCAACTTCTTTTGCCATCGGCAGCAGGAGCCGGAACCGGCAGCGGAGCAGCGCTGGCGCCAGGTACTGTTACCCTATTACGCCGAGTTCGGGGTGGATGCCGCTGCGCCGTCGCGAGCCCCCTCTCGGGCCCCCTTCAATGACGAGCATGCGGCCCTGCTTGCAGAGTTCAGACCTGCCGTGGTCAGTTTCCACTTCGGCTTGCCCGAGCCCGAATTGCTTGCCCAGGTAAAAGCCACAGGCGCAAAAGTGTTTGCCAGCGCCACCACGGTGGCAGAAGCGCAGTGGCTTGCTGACCACGGAGCCGATGCCGTCATCGCCCAGGGGCTGGAGGCGGGTGGCCATCGCGGCCACTTCCTGAGTGAGGATCTCAGCTTGCAGCAGGGCACCTTTACCCTTCTGCCACAGGTAGTGGCGGCAGTGGATCTGCCTGTCATCGCCGCCGGGGGCATAGTCGACGGCAAGGGGATCAAGGCTGCCTTGGCACTGGGGGCCAGCGCAGTCCAGGTGGGAACGGCGTTCCTCTGCTGCCACGAGGCGACGACCTCGCCTCTGCACCGTGCGGCGCTGCAGGGGAGGCATGGTCAACACACCGCACTGACCAATCTGTTCAGCGGCCGTCCGGCGCGGGGGATAGTCAACCGCTTGATGCGGGAACTCGGCCCCCTTTCGGTGCTGCCGCCAGACTTCCCGTATGCCAGCGGCGCATTGGCTCCGTTGCGTGCCGCAGCCGAAAAGGCGGGTGACAGCGGTTTCTCGCCACTCTGGGCCGGGCAGAATATATCGGGTTGCCGCTCCATGGCGGCAGCCGAGCTGATCGCTGCCTGGGTTGCTGAGGCAGGACTGGTCTGAGCGTCACTTTGCGATTCTCTTCCTTTATATATGGATTGATATGGTCAGCAACCCTTCGAACAGGAGACGGGCAGAGAGGAACGGGAGGTAATAGGGTGCAGAATGAGCCCTTTCCGGGTTTGCCCTGTGGGTAAGTCTGTATAAAAACTGTGTTTTGATATGAATAACTAAGAATTGACATTTTTTTGCAATTTTATTGCGATGAAAGCTTGCCAATGTGATCTATGTCTCTATAATGCGCCTCCATCGACAGGGCAAGCGGCAACGCAAACAAGCCAGTCGGTGCCTCGAAAAAGCCTCGTAAAATAAGGCTTGACTCGAGAAGGCGGTTGAGTAGAATGCCACTCCCGCAGCAGCCAAAAGCTGCGTTGCTCTTTAACAATTTGAATCAAGCAATCTGTGTGGGCACTCACAGCATCGAGCATCAAAAACAATTTTTGATTTTCAATGTCTGATGAAGTGAC
>NZ_JBFODT010000031.1:0-9642 GCF_040908465.1 Aeromonas sp. R10-1 | reverse complement strand
AATCAAGCCCACCGCCGGGTTTGAAGATCAGTGGCAGTTCATCCGCAGCCAGCAGCTGCAAAGCTGAGCCAGCAGACCGCATCAACCAATGCACGTCCGCTCGGAGTTCACAATCAAGCCCACCGCCGGGTTTGAAGATCAGTGGCAGTTTATCCGCAGCCAGCTGCTGCAAAGCTGAGTGCGTACATTCGATGCGCTCCTGCGCCAGCAGGGTTGTGACAAAACGGGAGGCCTTGGCCTCCCTTGCTTTTTGTGGCACAAAAGAAGAGACAAGCACCAGATGCGACCCAGCTTGTCGCGCTCAAGTGTTAGATTCATCTGCCATAAATCTTCACACCAACAGGACATCCTATGGAACCCGAGATCATTACCGAAGCACAGACCTGGCTGACCAACAACCAGGGACTGATCATCGAGTATGCGGTCAACATCGCCGCCGCCCTGATCACCCTGCTGGTCGGTTACATTGCCGCCAACCTTCTCAGCGGTGGCGTGGTCAAGGTGATGCAGACCCGCAAGCTGGACACCACCGTCACCCACTTCGTCGGCAGCATCCTCAAATACACCATCCTGGTGTTCGTGGTGATCGCCGCTCTGGGTAGGGTCGGGGTGCAGACCGCCTCCTTCGTCGCCATTATCGGTGCCGCCGGTCTGGCCATCGGTCTGGCGCTGCAGGGCTCTCTCTCCAACTTTGCCGCCGGTTTCCTGCTCATCATCTTCCGCCCCATCAAGGCAGGGGAATTCATCGAGGTGGCAGGCACCAATGGCGTTGTGCAATCGGTTCAGCTCTTCACCACCACCCTCACCTCGGGTGACAACAAGATGGTGGTAGTGCCGAACTCCGCCATCCTCAACGGCACCATCGTCAACTACTCGCGCATGGATACCCGCCGCGTCGACATGACCTTCGGCATCGGCTACGGCTCCGACCTGCGCAAGGCCAAACAGATCCTGGAGCGGCTGGTGAGCGAAGAGCCCCGCATCCTGAAGGAGCAGGCCGCCACCATTGCCGTTGCCGCGCTGGCCGACTCCTCGGTCAATATCGTGGTGCGCCCCTGGGTCAAGACCGGCGATTACTGGGGAGTCTGGTTCGACTTCCACGAGAAGGTGAAGCTCACCTTCGACGCCGAGGGCATCGAGATCCCCTTCCCCCAGCGTGTGGTCCACATGCAAAAGACGGCGGATTGATCCTCGGTGTGCGTTCTCCAGTGCCAGCCTTCGGGCTGGCACTGTCGTTTCTGCCTTCTGTGACATGAAAAAACCGGCCACAGGCCGGTCTTGCGCACCAGATAGCACCGCGTTCTCACCCCAGCCGGCGTGCGACCCGGTTGAGCAGGGGCTGCATCAGCACATAGCCCCCCAGCACGGCTCCGATCACCGCCAGCACGCGGATCTCCAGCGTCGGCGCCGCATTGGCCAGCGTCAGGGTCAGCAAACCGATGAGGCCGGTGGCGATCAGGCTCAGGGCAAACAGGGATAACAGGGCTTTCATCTCGATCTCCTCATTCCACACCATTGATTCCATACCTTGGCCATCCCTGGGAGATCTCGTCCATTCGGCTCATATGATAGCCAGCGTCTGTTGCCCACCATTTGCGCCTGCTCAAAAAACCGTCCGATGAGCGTCTGTTGAATACCCTTTGATCTGTCACGCCAGCTTTCCAGAGCCACGGCCGCGCTCCCCTTGAAATGAAAGCCTTTTCAACCCGAACAAGCATGCGCGAACGCAAGATCCCGGGGTACTGAGTGACTCATAATCGCACTGTTTTGGTTGTACACTCCCTCGTTGCAGACAATTGGTAATGCTCTGTTACACGGGGCGCACGGAGTGCCCGGTATAATGCTCGCATAATAAGGTTTGGCGGGAGCCTTGCCTGCAAGGTTCAAACACAACTTGGAAGACTGATAATCCTATGAAAAATATCAATCCAACCCGGACCCAGGCCTGGCAGGCACTGGAAGCCCATTTTGCAGCCAACAAGGAGATGCGTCTCAAGGATCTGTTCGCACAGGATCCCAAGCGTTTTGACAAGTTCTCCCTCACCTTCGGTGGCGACATCCTGGTCGACTACTCCAAGAACCTGATCACCGAAGAGACCCTCAAGCTGCTGGTGAACCTGGCTGGCGAGACCGATCTGCGCAGCGCCATCGACGCCATGTTCAACGGCGACAAGATCAACATGACCGAAGGACGCGCCGTACTGCACACCGCCCTGCGCAACCGCTCCGACCGTCCCATCGAGGTTGACGGCAAGGACGTGATGCCGGAAGTGAACGCCGTACTGGCCAAGATGAAGGGCTTCTGCGAGAAGGTCATCGGTGGCGAGTGGAAGGGCTATACCGGCAAGGCCATCCAGCACGTGGTCAACATCGGCATTGGTGGCTCCGATCTGGGCCCCGTCATGATCACCGAGGCCCTGCGCCCCTACAAGAATCACCTGGAGATGCACTTCGTCTCCAACGTCGACGGCACCCACATCGCCGAGACGCTCAAGAAGATCGATCCGGAAACCACCCTGTTCCTGGTGGCCTCAAAGACCTTCACCACCCAGGAGACCATGACCAACGCCCTGACCGCCCGCGACTGGTTCCTCGGTCACGCCGGTGACAAGGCTCACGTGGCCAAGCACTTCGCCGCCCTGTCTACCAACGGCAAGGCCGTGGCCGAGTTCGGCATCGACACCGACAACATGTTCGAGTTCTGGGACTGGGTCGGCGGTCGTTACTCCTCCTGGTCCGCCATCGGCATGCCCATCGCCCTCTCCCTCGGCTTCGAGCACTTCGAGGCCCTGCTGCAAGGCGCCTTCGAGATGGACATGCACTTCGCCACTGCCGCCTATGAACAGAACGTGCCCGTACTGCTGGCCCTGATCGGCCTGTGGTACAACAACTTCCATGGTGCCGAGTCCGAAGCCATCCTGCCGTACGATCAGTACATGCACCGCTTCCCTGCCTACTTCCAGCAAGGCAACATGGAGTCCAACGGCAAGTACGTGGACCGCGACGGCCATCCGGTTGACTACCAGACCGGCCCCATCATCTGGGGTGAACCGGGTACCAACGGCCAGCACGCCTTCTACCAGCTGATCCATCAGGGCACCAAGCTGATCCCCTGCGACTTCCTGGCGCCGGCCATCAGCCATAACCCCATCGGTGACCACCATCCGAAGCTCCTGGCCAACTTCTTCGCCCAGACCGAAGCCCTGGCCTTCGGCAAGAGCAAGGAAGCGGTGGAGGCCGAGTTCCTGGCCGCCGGCAAGACGCTCGACCAAGTTAAAGAGCTGGTGCCGTTCAAGGTGTTCGAAGGCAACCGCCCGACCAACAGCATACTGTTCAAGCAGCTGACCCCGAAAACCCTCGGCTCCCTGATCGCCATGTACGAGCACAAGATCTTCGTACAGGGCGCAATCTGGAACATCTTCTCCTTCGACCAGTGGGGTGTGGAGCTGGGCAAACAGCTGGCCAACAAGATCCTGCCGGAGCTGGGCACCGATGAGGCCGTCACCAGCCACGACGGCTCCACCAACGGCCTGATCAACACCTGGAAAGCCTGGAAGGCCTGATTGCTCCCGCCCTCCAGAATGCAAAAGACCCGCTCGATGAGCGGGGCTTTTTTATAGGCTTCAATCTGTCTGTTTGCATCATCCGGACGACAGGCCAGGTGTCTAAGCCAGCCAGTAACGGGGATCGTCATCCCCGCCCCTTCCGATGCCGCTCAGCGAAGGCTTAACCGCCGACGGCAATACGCTTCATGTCCTTCATGTAACCACGCAGGGTCTGGCCGATCTTCTCGATCGGGTGGTTGCGGGTCGCTTCGTTGGCAGCCAGCAAGGCCAGGTTGTCCACCGCCTTGCTCTCGGCACGGGCACTGCCCAGGTCCCCTGCTTGCAGGGTCGGCATGAAGTGCTCGCGCAGCAGCGGCACGGCGGCGTTGGCGAACAGGTAGTTGCCGTACTCCGCGGTATCGGAGATGACCACGTTCATTTCGTACAGACGCTTGCGGGCGACGGTGTTGGCGATCAGCGGCAGCTCGTGCAGAGACTCGTAGTAGGCGGACTCTTCATAGATGCCGGAGGCCACCATGGTTTCGAACGCCAGCTCGACACCCGCCTTGACCATGGCCACCATGACCACGCCATTGTCGAAGTACTCCTGCTCGGCGATCTTGCCGGCATAGGCAGGGGCATTCTCGAAGGCGGACTTGCCGGTCTCTTCGCGCCAGCCGAACAGCTTGGCATCGTCTTCGGCCCAGTCAGCCATCATGCCGCGGGAGAACTCGCCGGCGATGATGTCATCCATGTGCTTCTCGAACAGCGGACGCATCAGGGTGCGCAGTTGCTCGGAGAGCTCGAAGGCACGCAGCTTGGCCGGGTTGGAGAGACGGTCCATCATCAGGCTGATGCCGCCCTGCTTCAGGGCCTCGGTGATGGTCTCCCAGCCGAACTGGATCAGCTTGCCGGCATAGGCCGGGTCGGTGCCCTCGGCAACCAGCTTGTCGTAGCAGAGCAGGGAACCGGCCTGCAGCATGCCACACAGAATGGTCTGCTCGCCCATCAGGTCGGATTTCACTTCCGCGACGAAGGAGGATTCCAGCACGCCGGCACGGTCGCCACCGGTAGCAGAGGCCCACGCCTTGGCGATGGCCATGCCCTCACCCTGGGGATCGTTCTCCGGGTGGACGGCGATCAGGGTCGGTACGCCGAAACCACGCTTGTACTCTTCACGCACTTCGGTGCCCGGGCATTTGGGTGCAACCATCACGACGGTGATGTCGGAACGGATCTGCTGACCCTCTTCCACCACGTTGAAGCCGTGGGAGTAGCCCAGCGCGGCGCCCTGCTTCATCAGCGGCATCACGGTTTTGACGACGTCGGAGTGCTGCTTGTCCGGAGTCAGGTTCAGCACCAGATCGGCGGTCGGGATCAGCTCTTCATAGGTGCCGACCACGAAGCCGTTGTCGGTGGCCTTCTGCCAGGAGGCGCGCTTCTCGGTGATGGCGGCCTTGCGCAGGGCGTAGGAGATGTCCAGCCCGGAGTCGCGCATGTTCAGACCCTGGTTCAGGCCCTGGGCGCCACAGCCCACAATCACCACCTTCTTGCCCTTCAGCACGTTGCAGCCGTCCGCGAACTCTTCGCGCTGCATGAAACGACACTTGCCCAGCTGGGCCAACTGCTGACGCAGGTTCAAGGTGTTGAAATAGTTAGCCATGGTGATTGCTCCGTTCGATTGATTCCATGCCGGATAGCGGCGTTGTCGAAACCACTATAGCGCGGGACACTTATTGCCTGAACTGATATATTCGAAACAGTACGTTGCAGGAATTGAAATGTGATTTCCCGCAATCTCCCGCCGCCGAGCCATCGTGCTACAGGGCGCCTGACAACGCCGCAGGAATAAAAAGATGGACCTTCGCAATCTCGAACTGTTTCTCCACCTCGCCGACTCCCTCCACTTCGGCAAAAGCGCCGATGCCATGGCGGTCAGCCCCTCCACCCTGAGCCGCGCCATCCAGCGACTGGAACAGGAGACCGGCTGCGTGCTGTTCGAGCGGGACAACCGCTCGGTGCGGCTCACCCCTGCTGGTGACAAGCTGCGGGAGTTTGGCGGTGCCTTGCTGCAGGAGTGGCGCCAACTCAAACAGGAGCTCAAGCGCAGCGACGAGCCGCTGCAAGGGCGGTTGCGGGTGTTCTGTTCGGTCACCGCCAGCTACTTTCTGCTGCCCGAGGTACTGGAACGCTTTCGTCGCCGTTATCCCCAGCTGGAGATCAAGCTGGAGACCGGCGACCCGGCACTGGCAGTGGACAAGATCCTGGCTGACGAAGCCGATCTCGCCATCGCAGCGAGGCCGGATGCGCTCTCGTCCAAGCTGGAATTCGCCAGCCTGCAGCAGGTGCCGCTGGTGTTTATCGCCCCCCGCAATGCCCCCCAGCAGGGTCAGTGGTTCCCCCAGGGCGAACCTGACTGGGAACGCCTGCCGCTGATCCTCTCCGAACAGGGGCTGGCCCGAAAGCGCTGTGATCAATGGTTTCGCAACAAGGGGATAGCTCCCAACATCTATGCAGAAGTGGCGGGCAACGAGGGCATCGTCGCCATGGTGGCCCTCGGCTTCGGTGTGGGTGTCGTGCCTGCCGCCGTCATCGATCACAGCCCCATGGGGGACAAGGTGCGTGTGGTCGAGCCCAAACCGGCGCTCAAGGCGTTCGACGTCGGCATCGCCGTGCTCAAGAAGCGGCTGGAAGAGCCGCTGATCCGCGCCTTCTGGGACACCGCACGCGGCCAGGGAGGCCTTCGCTGATCCGGCAGGCGTCAGAGCCACGGTGAGTGTCAAATGTATCAGTATGAAAGTGGGGGAGAAGAGGGGACACTGGCCGGCACCATCCAGCCACCATCAAGGAATAGAGCGTGAGCCAGCATCTTGTCGAAATCCGCAGTGCCATCCTGTTCGCAGAATATCTGCAAAGCCTCGGGGTCCAGCGCCATGAACTCGATCGGGAGCAGGAGATCTATCTCCAGGACAATCACCTCGCCACGGTGCAATGCATTCAGGGGGAGCTGCGCTTTTATCTGCGCGCCAGCGCACTGGCCAGATCGTGATCCGCAATCGGTCACAGAACCCGCACGCAAAGCGTATTAGACTGGCACCATCCGTCCCCCTCGCCCCGGGGGCCACCACGAGGAGTGCCCATGAAACAAAGCGGCCTGGATCGGCTCTTCAAACCTCACTCGATCGCCGTCATCGGCGCCTCCAGTGATCCGCAGAAGGCAGGCCATGTGGTCATCCGGCACCTGCTGGCGGGTCAGTTCCAGGGCCCTATACTACCCGTAGCCCCCCGCAGCCAGGCCATCGCTGGCGTGCTCGCCTATCCGGACATAGAGAGCCTTCCCCTCTCCCCCGATCTCGCCATCGTCTGTACCCGGCGCGAACGGGTACTGCCGCTCATTGAGGAGCTCGGCAAGAAAGGAACCGGAGCCGCCATCATACTGGCCGCCCAGTTCTCCACTGACGAGCGCCTGCGGCTCAAGCATCTGTGCCAGCAATACGGCATCCGGCTGCTCGGCCCCAACAGCATGGGCATGCTGCTCCCCGGGCAGGGTATCAACGCCAGCTTTTCCCCCATTGCAGCGACTCCGGGACAGGTGGCGTTTCTCTCCCAGTCGGCAGCGGTCAGCACCACCATCCTGGATTGGGCCAAGCAGCGCGAAATCGGCTTCTCGGCCTTCATCTCCCTGGGCGATCATTGCGACATCGACTTTGGCCAACTGCTGGATCAGCTCTCCCGGGACGGGACGACCCGCGCCATCCTGATCTACATGGACAAGCTGCACGATGCCAGGCACTTTCTCTCCGCCGCCCGTGCCGCCTCGCGTAACAAACCCATCCTGATCCTCAAGAGCGGTCGGCACGACCCGGCCAACGGTCTCGACAATGTCTATGATGCCGCCATCCGCCGGGCTGGCATGCTGCGCGTCCGGGATACCCACGAACTGTTTGCCACTGTCGAGACCCTGAGCCACTCCCTGACCCTCAAGGGGGAGCGGCTCGCCATCCTCTCCAACGGGCGCGGCCTCGCCAACATGGCCGCAGACGTACTGCTGTCTCGGGGAGGCAAGCTGGCGATGCCACCCCTCGACATCGGCAGCGATGCAGATATCGATGCCTACAAGAGTGCACTCGAGACGCTGCTCCAAGGGGACGGTGCCGATGCCATCCTGCTGATCCATGCACCGTCCCTCACCGCCCGAGGTGTCACCCTCGCCAGCAGCCTGATCGACTTCATCAAGCAGCATCCCAGGGCCAGACGATTCAACATCCTGACCAACTGGGCAGGCGAATACTCCGCCCAGGAGGGGAGACGCCTGTTCAATGAGGCGGGCATCCCAACCTATCGCACCCCGGAAAGCGCCGTCACGGCTTTCATGCACATGGTGGAATATCGCCGCAACCAGAAACAGTTGATGGAAACACCGGCCTCCCTGCAGGGCGACAGGCTCGATGTCGAGCGCTGCCAGCAGCTCCTTGGGCAAGCGCTGGACCGCCAGCAGCGGGTGCTGGACACCCACCTGGCCCATCCCATCTTGCAGGCAGCCGGGCTATCAACCCTCGCGACCTGGATCGTTTCCGATGCCATAGAGGCCGCACTGACTGCAGAACAGATTGGCTACCCCGTAGCGGTGAAGCTGCGATCTCCCGACATCGCCCACAAATCCGATGTACACGGTGTCATGCTGAACCTGCGCACCTCGGCGGAAGTCGCCCAGGCGGCGGATGCCATTCTGGACAGGGTACGTCAGCACGATCCTGGCGCCCGCATAGAAGGGCTTCTGGTACAACGCATGGCACGCCGCAGCGGGGGTCTGGAGCTACGGATCCGCTTGCAGCAGGATCCTGTCTTCGGCCCCGTCATCCTGCTCGGGGAATCCGGCGCCGAGCCCCGCGACATGGTCGCGGCCCTTCCTCCCCTCAACCAGGCACTGGCTCGCTACCAGATCATTGGTGCCCTCAAGGATGGCAAGATCCGCGAGCAGGCCAGTCCGGTACGGCTCGATATCGACGCCCTCGGCCAGGTGCTGTGCCAGCTCTCCGAGCTGCTGCTGGCCTTCCCCGAGATACAAGAACTGGATCTGCACCCGCTGCAGGCCTGTGGCGAAGAGATGGTGATCCTGGATGCCCGGCTCGCCTTGGCAGAGCGAGGGCAACAAGTGCTGCCACTGGCCATTCGCCCCTATCCCACCGAGCTGGAAGAGGGTGCCTGGCTGAAAGATCAGAGTCATGTGCTGCTGCGCCCCATTCGCCCCGAAGACGAGCCGGCCCACAAGCAGTTCGTGCGGCAGGTGTCTGATGAAGACAGGTACAAACGCTTCTTCGCCGACGTGGGGGAGCTGGGGCATGAGGAGCTGGCCCGTATGACCCAGATCGATTATGACCGGGAAATGGCCTTCGTCGCCGTGGGTCAGGACGGCCCTTTCAGCCAGCAGATCCTGGGAGTGGTGCGAGCCATTGCCAGCCCGGATCAATCGGATGCGGAGTTTGCCATCCTGGTCCGCTCAGACTTGAAAGGGCTCGGACTCGGCAAGTTGATGATGGAAAAGATCGTGCGCTATGCCAGAGAGCGTGGCATAGGCCAGCTATCTGGCATGACCATGCCCAGCAATCGCGGCATGATCAATCTGGCCAAACGGCTCGGTTTCAAGATCGATATTCAGCTGGAAGATGGGATAGTCAACATGGAGCTGCCCTGTGCTGATCAGGTTGTATAACGATACAATCGTGGTGGTAAATCAACCAGATATGGATGGATAACGTGAATTTCAGGCAATAAAAAACCCCGCTCGAGTGAGCGGGGTTTCTTGTATTGGGTGCCTGGCAGTGTCCTACTCTCGCATGGCGAATGCCACACTACCATCGGCGCTACCGCGTTTCACTTCTGAGTTCGGCATGGGATCAGGTGGTTCCACGGCGCTATGGCCGCCAGGCAAAATCTTCAATCTTGGAAAGCTGATGTGAATAACGACTTGGTCATTATCACTGAATTAGTAGTTCGCTTGGTATTTGCTACAAGCCTTAGAACACTTCTTGGGTGTTGTATGGTTAAGCCTCACGGGTAATTAGTATGGGTTAGCTCAACGTATCGCTACGCTTAC
>NZ_JBFODT010000030.1:0-67722 GCF_040908465.1 Aeromonas sp. R10-1 | reverse complement strand
CATGGTGGTCGTTACTGGGCTCGAACCAGTGACCCCCTCCTTGTAAGGGAGGTGCTCTCCCAGCTGAGCTAAACGACCTGGGATTCAATGTTCAGAGTGGTGGGTCGTGTAGGGTTCGAACCTACGACCAATTGATTAAGAGTCAACTGCTCTACCGACTGAGCTAACGACCCACATCCTGAACTTTTCACCAACCGCATGTGGCGGCCAGCGTTACAACATGGTGGTCGTTACTGGGCTCGAACCAGTGACCCCCTCCTTGTAAGGGAGGTGCTCTCCCAGCTGAGCTAAACGACCTGGGAATATTGTCTTCACCTGCTGTGAAGAAATGGTGGGTCGTGCTGGATTCGAACCAGCGACCAATTGATTAAAAGTCAACTGCTCTACCGACTGAGCTAACGACCCTCACCACGACCAGTGCCGACTGCATTACTGCTCCGGCTCTGACGGCGGCCTATATTACGGATTTATCATCCTGGCGCAATAGAAAAATCTTAAATTAAATCTGATTGTTCACTGCGCATACAAAGCAGAGAGTTCTTTACAAGAGTGTTACGAAAACAGTGACATGCAGCAATATCACAGCTTGGCCAGACTCTGTTTGGCCAGCTGGGCCGGCGAGGTGTTGGGGTAACCCTTGATCACCTGCTCATAGAAGGCCTTGGCCTCTGTTTTTTTGCCGTCAAGCTGGGCGAGCATGCCGAGTTTCAGCAGGGCATCGGCCCGCTTGGGTGACTTGCTGTATTTGTTCGCCACCGTGGAGAACTGGCTCGCGGCCCCCGCCCTGTCGCCCTTGTTGAACATCAGCTGGCCGAGCCAGTAGTGGGCATTGGGAACATAGCTGGAGTTCGGGAACTGCTTGATGAACCCTTCGAAGGCAGGAATGGCCTTGTCGTAGTTCTTCTCCTTGAGCACCATGTTCACGGCCGCGTCGTAGGCCTGGTTCTCATCCTGGTTGGTGGAGTAGTTGGCTGCCGCGGCAGGAGGCGTTGCAGCACCTGCAGCAGGTGTTGCGGGCGCGGCGGCAGGCTGGCTGTTGGCCACCTTGTCGAGCTCTTGGTAGAGTTGGCGCTGGCGCTCCTGGGACTGCTCCATCTGGTAGGTCTGCTGTTCCAGCTGACCACGCAGCTCGGAGACCTCCCCTTGCAGGGAGTCGACCTGTTGCTGCAGTTCGGCCTGCAGACGCAGACGGGCGTTGAGGGTACGCTCCAGCAGAGCAACCCGGTCTTCCAGGCTGCCGGTCGGTACGATGGCACCATTGTTGCCGCTCAGCACCACGCTGCTGCTGCCAGAATCCCCGCTCAGATCGCTCACGGGTGCCGCTGCTTGCGCATTCAAAGCAACCAACACGGCCAGCGCAACACCAGCTTGCTTGTACACAGATTTCATTCGGATCAAACCTTAGCGTTTAGTGCAAATAAAACGGTCAGCGCATAGTCGCTCGCTGATACAGATTTCATTCGGATCAAACCTTGACGTTTAGTGCAAATAAAACGGCCATCGAAATGGCCGCTTGCATATAAACGAACTTCGTTCGACTCAAACCTTAGTAAACCAGGACCGCACGGCGGTTCTTGGCAAAGGCTTCCTCGGTGTGGGACAGATCCAGCGGCTTCTCTTCGCCATAGCTGACGATGGAGAGCTGCTCGGCCTGCACACCCAGGGTTTGCAGATACTTGGCAACAGCCTTGGCACGACGCTCACCCAGCGCGATGTTGTATTCCGGCGTACCGCGCTCGTCGGCGTGGCCTTCGATCAGTACCTTGACGCTCGGACGTTCACGCAGGTAGCTGGCGTGGGCATCCAGCAGGTCGGCGTACTGACCCTGAATGTCGTAACCATCGTACGGGAAGTAGATCACGTTGTCGCGTTGCAGCGCTTCGAACTTCTGACGCATCTGCTCTTCCGGGGACAACATGCCGTTGGCGCCGCCGGTTTGTACACCGCCCATGCCGTCGGTCATGCCGGACTCGGCGCCAGCGGCGTCGGAGTCGGAAGAGGAGCTACAGGCAGCCAGGGTGAACAGTGGCAGTGCGATGGCCAGACCCTTGAGCAGTTTATTGAGTTGCATGCTATTTCCTTAAACCTTTATAACAAAACAAAAAACAATCGATTTTTATCAATTCAAGAAGGGCGACCAAGCTGGTGCACGAATTTCACCGCTACTGGTCGGAAGCACTGCCTTGAAGCGACCGTCGGTCGACACCAATGCGAGACTCTTACGACCCTGATAGATGGTGGCATAAATGATCATGCTGCCATTGGGAGCCACACTTGGCGATTCATCCAGAGCACTCTGGGTCAGTACCAGCATGGCTCCATTTTCCATATCCTGGCGAGCGATGCGATATTGTCCCTGAACCCGGGTCACCATCACCATGGACTTGCCGTCCGGTGTGATGGATGCCCCCTGGTTGGAATCCCCTTCCCAGGTCATCCGGCGAGTCATGCCAGTCGCCAAATTTACGCTATAAATCTGGGGTTTGCCACCACGTTCAGAGGTGAACAGCAAAGTTTGACCGTCCGGCATCCAGGAGGGTTCGGTGTCGATGGTGCGGTTATTTGTGACTCGAGTGAGTTGCTTGCTAGCAACATCAACGACATAGATGTCAGGCTGCCCATCTTTGGACAGGACAATAGCCAAACGACGACCATCTGGAGACCACTCCGGCGCACCGTTGATGCCACGGAAGCTGGTGATCAGACTGCGCTGCTGGGTGTAGATGTCCTGCACATAGATCTCGGACTTCTGGTTCTCGAAGCTCACGTAAGCCAGCTTGCTGCCATCCGGCGACCAGGCCGGGGACATCAGGGGTTCACGGGAGCGCAACAGAGTCTTCTCGTTGTAGCCGTCGTAGTCGGAGATCCGCAGCTGATACGGGAACTGGGTGCCCTGCTGCACGGAGACATAGGCCAGACGAGTCAGGAAGGCACCACGCTCACCGGTCAGACGCTCGTAGACGATGTCGGAGATGCGGTGGGCAAACTGGCGCATCTGGGCACCCGGGATGGTCGCCATGCGGCTGTCCAGGATGTAACCGTTCGCTTCACCGCCCTGGGTCTTGGCCAGCTGGCCTTTCAGGACGTCGACCAGCTCGAAGTTGATCTTGTAGGTGCCATCACCCACGGCGGCGATGGAGCCGACCACCACGGCTTCGACCCCCTGGGAAGCCCAGGGTGCGAAGTTGATCTCGCCGCTGGTGCTCGGCGTCTGCGGCATCTGGCCACGGGCCAGCGGCTTGAACTTGCCGCTGCGCATCAGGTCGTTGGAGACCACTTCCGCGATATCCTGCGGCAACTGGCCATTGCCCTCCCACTTGAAGGGGGCGATGGCGATGGGGCGCGCACTGTCGATACCGCCGGTGATGACGATGTCCAAGGCCGCCTGAGCGCTCTGGCCTAGCAGAAGGCAGCCAACCAAAGCAAAAAACACTTTTCTTATCATGGCTTAAATACTCTGTTCCAAAAAAATGAGAGGTGAAATCCCTTTATCAGCAGATGCTGCCAACCACGGTCATTGACCCCGTTCTATCACGCTTAGATGCTCGGTTCTAACTTGAGGTTAAACTCCTTCAACATCTCGAATGCCGCCGGATCCTTCGGCACCGGCAACTGGTTGGCCTTCAGCACCGCCGCCTTGCCGGAGCGGCAGACCGCCGGATCACCCTGACCGTTGTCCACCGAGATGACGAAGCCGCTACTGGCCAACTTGACACCGATAGTACATGTTTTGCCCCGCATGGTGGGATCCAAAATCATGTAGCGCTCGACCGTGGCCTTGATGAGGGCGGCATACTTGTCGACCTCGCCCTTGGCGGCTGCCGATGCTGCCTGACTGCGCGCATTGGCCTCGGCGGCCAGCTGCTGCTCCATCATGGCTTCCATCTCTTTTTGCAACTTGGCCTCTTCGGCCGCCTTGCGCTTGCGCTCCGCCTCAATCTTGGCCTTTCTGTCAGCCTCGGCCTTCGCCTTCTTCTCTGCGTCAGCTTTTGCCTTCTTGTCAGCCTCTTCCTTCGCCTTCTTCTCGGCTTCGGCCTTGGCTTTCTTCTCGGCTTCCGCCTTCGCCTTTTTCTCGGCTTCGGCCTTGGCCTTCTTCTCGGCTTCCGCTTTCTTGGCCTTGGCCTCTTCCGCCTTGGCCTTCTCTTCAGCCTGCTTCTTCTCCAGCTCTTCTTTTTTCTTCTTGAGCGCCAGCGCCTTGGCCTCTTCCGCCGCCTTGCGTTCGGCTTCGGCCTTCTTGGTCTTCTGCTCTTCCAGCTTGCGGGCTTCCTCGGCTTTCTGGGCCTTCTCTTCCGCCTGCTTCTGTTCAGCCTCTTTCTTCTGCTTGTCGGCTTCGGCCTTGCGGGTCGCCTCTTCGGCCTGCTTGCGCTTGGTCTCGGCGATACGCAGACGCTCCTGCTCCTGTGCCAGCTCGCGTTTGACGCGCTCAGCGTCTTCCTTGTCCTTCTGCTGCTGTGCAGCCTTGGGCTGGGCCTGCTTCTGCTGCTGGACCTGCTGCATCTGCTGCTCCAGCATTTCGCTGTCCATCATGACCGCATTGACGATCTGTCCCTTGGACTCGGGGCGCTTGGGTTTGCTGAAGTCGACACCGACCAGCAGGATGATGCCGATGATCAGATGCAGCAGCAGCGACGCGACGAGATAACCGGAAATACCACGCTTCACATCCATCTCCGTCAGTTCACCGGATCCGTCATCAGACCAACCTGAGGCACACCGGCTTTCTTGAGGGCCACCATCAGCAGGATCACCTCCTCGTAGCGCACGGACTTGTCACCGGCGACCACCACGGGCGCGTTCTGGTTGATGGCCAGATAGCCCATGGCCTTCTCGGTGATGTACTGCTGCATCGCCTCTGGGGTGCCGCTCGGTACGGGCTCGTCATCCGCCTCGCCGGCCTTGATGACGTACTCACCCTCGGTATTGACGCTGACGATGAAAGGCGGCTTGGAGTCTTCCGGCAACTGCTCGGACTCCGCCTGGGGCAGGTCGACCTTGACCCCCTGCGTGATCACGGGCGTGACCGCCATGAAGATGATGAGCAGCACCAGCATGACGTCGATATAGGGCACCACGTTGATCTCGGCGACCTTCTTGCGTTTGAGCCGCTGATAGGTTTGCATTACTTCTCACCCTGCTGTGCGATTTGGCGGTTCAGAATGGTGGTGAACTCGTCCATGAAGTTGGCGTAGGCGTTTTCCAGCCGTTCGACCTTGTTGGTGAAGCGGTTGTAGAAGATAACGGCCGGGATGGCGGCAAACAGACCCATGGCGGTGGCGATCAGCGCCTCCGCGATACCCGGTGCCACCATCTGCAGGGTCGCCTGCTGAACCTGACCCAGAGCGATAAAGGCGTTCATGATCCCCCAGACGGTACCGAACAGACCGATATAGGGGCTGATGGAGCCGATGGTCGCCAAGACCGGCAGGTTGGACTCGAGATCGTCCACTGCTCGGGACAGGGAAACGCGCATGGCGCGATAGGTACCGTCCATCACCGCATCCTGACCGCGGGCACCGGCCTTGAGCAGGCGGGCATACTCCTTGAAGCCGGAGTAGAAGATGTCTTCCATGCCTTCGATGTCGTCACGACGGGAGGAGGACTCCTGGTAGAGACGATTGAGGTCGACCCCGGACCAGAATCTGTCTTCAAACTGCTCCGAGGCGAGGTTGGCCGCCTTGATGGCCTTGGAGCGCTGGATGATCAGCGCCCAGGAGACGACCGACATGCCCATCAGGGTCATCATGACCAGTTTCACCAACAGACTGGCTTGCCAGAACAGGCCAATAAACGAAATTTCAGCGTGCACTTAACAGCACTCCCTTGATTTTTTCAGGTATTGCAACAGGTTTCATTTGCGGATGACTGACACAGGCGATCTGTACCATGGCCTGAGTGATCAGCCGTCCATCAGCCGCCAGGATCTGCTGTGAAAAACGCATGGAAGCGCGTTTCACTTCAGTTACTTGCGTCATTACGGTCAGCAGTTCATTGAAGCGGGCAGCCGCGCGGAAGTCGATTTCGGTGCGACTCACCACAAACGCGATCCCCGCCTGCAGCAGGACATCCTGTTCGATGCCGCCTGCGCGCAGGAATTCGGTGCGGGCCCGTTCCATAAACTTGAGATAATTGGCGTTGTAGACGATGCCTCCGGCATCCGTGTCTTCGTAGTAGACACGCACCGGAAACTCAGAGACTTCCCCCATAAAAATCTGTGATCCATTCGACAGTCAGATGGGGGGCTATCATAGCGCAGGGCTGAATAGGAAAGAAGCAGGGGGAGACAGGGAAATCCCCTCTCCCCCTGTTTTTTATGGCGTGCTGCGGCGCCGACAGGCCGAAGACCACAGGGCTGTCAGCATCACAAGAAAAGCGGACAAGAGAAGTGGCTGCGAGCGGCGTGACAAGCGAGGTTCTGTCGCTCTGACCGGGCGGCGGCACGTCCCTCAAAAAAGAAGAAGGAGGTGGGCTCATGCCGACCTCCTTCATCATTTATGGCAGGTAGTAGCTGCTGGTCAGCCAGAGCCCGCAGAGCAGGCTGGGCAGGGCGAGCCAGGGGAAGAACAGCACGCGGCCCACCAGGCTGCGCGGGTGAAACCCCAGTCCATGCATGACACCGCAACAGACCGCCCACATCAGCCAGGGCGCAAGCCAGAGGCCGTGCTCACTGGTGTTGGCCGCGACCAGGTTGGGCGCCTGCAAGATGGCGACAGCCAGCAGGGCCGCCGCCAGCAGCATCAGACCTTGCCATGGCTGGCGCTCCAGAGGAGCGGCCAGCCGGGCGAGCCTGTCACTTGTCTTCATCAATCTGACGATCCAGGTTCTCGGTGTGCTCCAGCCAGAGCGCATTGATAATCCCAAACGCACAGGCCAGCAGCAGCCCCAGGATCCAGGTGAAATACCACATATCAGGGCACCTTCTTAGTAGAGCGATTGTTGGTTGTCTTCGATGTGCTTGTTACTCACCCGGCCGAACATCTTGATGTAGGTCCAGATGGTGTAAGCCAGCACGGTCGGCACGAAGACGACTGCGACTACCGTCATCACCTTGAGGGTGTTGAAGGAGGCGGTGGAATCCCACATGGTCAGGCTCTGGGACGGCTCGAGGCTCGAGGGCATCACGAACGGGAACATGGAGAAGCCCGCGGTCAGGATGATGCCGGCGATGGCCAGGGAGGAGAACAGGAACGCCACCCACCCCTTGTCCAGCTTGGCCGCCACGGCGGTCAGCAGACACATCACCAGACCCAGCACGGGTGCAGCAATCATCCAGGGATAGAGGTTGTAGTTCTGCATCCAGGCACCGGCCTGCACCACCACTTCCTTGTGAAGGGGGTTGGTGACGGCGTCGGTGGCGACGGAGCCCACAATCACATAACCATCCATGCCGCTCACCCAGACACCGGCCAGGGCGAACAGCACCAGGGTCAGCAAGGAGAAGATCATGGCGGCGGTGCGAGAGCGCGCCAGCACTTCACCTTCGGTCTTCATCATCAGCCAGGTTGCACCCTGGGTGATGATCATGAAGAGGCTCACCAGACCGGCCAGCAGACCGAACGGATTGAGCAGACCGAAGAAGTTGCCGTGATAGGTCATCATCAGGAACTGGTTGAAGCTGAACGGTACACCTTGCAGCAGGTTGCCGAACGCCACCCCGAAGATGACAGGGGGAATGGCGCTACCGGCAAACAGAGCCCAGTCCCAGTTGGAGCGCCACTTGGCGTCTTCCTGCAGGGAGCGGTACTTGAAGCCGACCGGACGGAAGAACAGCGCCATCAGGGTCAGGATCATGGCAATGTAGAAGCCGGAGAAGGCCGCCGCATAGACCATGGGCCAGGCGGCGAACAGGGCGCCACCAGCGGTCACCAGCCAGACCTGGTTGCCTTCCCAGTGCGGCCCCATGGTGTTGAGCATCACGCGACGCTCCACATCCTTCTTGCCGACGAAGGGGAGCAGGGCGCCCACCCCCATATCGAAACCGTCGGTGATGGCAAACCCGATCAGCAGCACGCCGACCAGCACCCACCAGACCAGACGCAACAGTTCGTAATCAAACATGGGTCACTCTCCTTATGCCTTGCTCTGTTCGAAGTGGTACTTGCCCGTCTTCAGGCTGCTTGGGCCCAGGCGCGCATACTTGAACATCAGGTACATCTCGATGATCAGCAGTACGGTGTAGAACAGGAAGATCCCGATCAGAGAGAACCAGATCTCGGACGCAGGAATGTTGGATGCAGAGACATAAGTCGGCAGCATCTCGGCGATGGTCCAGGGTTGACGACCATATTCAGCGACAAACCAGCCAGCCTCGATGGCGATCCAGGGCAGCGGAATGCCGTACAGCAGCGCCTTGAGCAGCCACTTGCGCTCGCCGATCTTGTGGCGGGTGCTGTCATAGAAGGCCAGACCGATCAGCACCAGCATCAGGATGCCGCAGGCGACCATGATGCGGAAGGCGAAGAACAGCGGCAGTACCTGCGGGATGGAGTCATCCACGGCGGCCTTGATCTGCTCGTCGGTGGCGTCGGTCACGTTGGGGGTGTAACGCTTGAGCAGCAGACCGTAGCCCAGATCCTGCTTCACTTCGTCGAAGCGGGCGCGGGTATCGTCGGACTTGTCACCGGATTGCAGCTTGGTCAGCAGGTCGTAGGCGGTCATGCCGTTGCGCACGCGCAGCTCATGCTCGCTCTTGAGATCCTTGAGACCAGTCACCTGACCGTCCAGGGAACGGGTGGCGATGATGCCGAGGGCATAGGGGATCTTGATGGCGTAGTCGGTGCGCATCTCCTCCTGGTTCGGGATCCCGAACAGGGTGAAGGATGCCGGAGCCGGCTCCGTGTTCCACTCGGCCTCGATGGCTGCCAGTTTCACCTTCTGCACTTCCCCGGTCTCGTAGCCGGACTCGTCACCCAGCACCAGCACGGAGAGGATGGAGGCCATGCCGAACGCGGCCGCGATGGCGAAGGAGCGACGAGCGAACGCCACATCACGATTCTTCAGCAGGTAATAGGAGGAGATCCCGAGCACGAACATGGCGCCCGTGGTATAGCCTGCCGCCACGGTGTGGACGAACTTGACCTGGGCAACCGGGTTGAACACCAGGTCGGCGAAGCTCACCATCTCCATGCGCATGGATTCGAAGTTGAACTCGGCACCCACCGGGTTCTGCATCCAGCCGTTGGCGACCAGGATCCACAGTGCGGAGAGGTTGGTCCCGAGCGCCATCAGCCAGGTAGCCGCCAGGTGCTGGCGCTTGCTGAGACGATCCCAACCGAAGAAGAACATACCGACGAAGGTGGACTCCAGGAAGAAGGCCATCAAGCCTTCGATGGCCAGCGGGGCCCCGAAGATGTCGCCGACATAGTGGGAGTAGTAAGCCCAGTTGGTACCGAACTGAAACTCCATGGTGAGCCCGGTGGTAACCCCGAGGGCAAAGTTGATACCGAACAACTTGCCCCAGAACTTGGTCATGTCCCGGTACACTGTGTTGTTGGTCATCACATAGACAGACTCCATGATCGCCAGGATGAAGGCCATCCCCAGCGTCAAGGGTACAAACAGGAAGTGATAAAGGGCCGTCGCAGCAAATTGGAACCGCGATAGGTCTACCACATGCTCAGCAATCATGATGTTTCCTCACCGATTATTGGCACGGCTATTTTAAGTTTTAAGGACAAAGCTTCCATTGGAAGTCCCCGAACGGTCGGTCACCCCTCGCGGACTGACCGGATTCGACTGCCACCACATTAACAACAAGGCAATATACAGGAACAAAAAAAGCTAATGTTTAACATCTAATAAACAATAACCAGGGTTCTATTCCCGCCTATAATGATCGCTGTTTTATATCACCTTTATTTGATTGAAATCAATGTAAAACCACCCTCAATACATGTTTTTTCAAGGTAACTTATAGGGCTTTTCCCATTAATTATGGGAGCTTCATCACAAAAAACAACAAGTCGTAAATAATTGATTTAAATCAATTTTATGACTCACAAAAATAGTTTCAATTCTGTTAAACAAATACGCAACTCCGGGAATAAAGCCTTCGCATCTCGATTATTTCAATAAATGGCCAGGCTCATCCAAAAATCAATTTAAACCCAGTAAAAACACATGTTTATGCGGATTGACACCCCCACCAAAATCATTAGTTTATCTAATCAAAAGCCCATAGATTTTCTTGTTTGCCCCACCCGGAAAGAGCTCCTACAATGCGCCTCGCAGTGAGGGCATACCTCTGAATACAGGCCGGTCATTCCGGGTTCCCGGTACGTATTCGATGAACATTTCGAACCTGTTTGTTGGGATTAATGATGAAAAAGTTTGTTGCCAAGACCATCCGTTACTACAAGCTTTCTTTCGTTCAACTCTATCAAATGAACCGACTCTGAAGCCTCGCGACGGCTCCTCTGTTTTTTCCCGACCGGTCTGCAGACGCTCTCACTGTCTGTGAACATCCATCCTGAATTGTCTTTGCCCACCGCCTGTGCCGTGGGCTTTTTTTTGCCCGCAAAACAAAAAGCCGCCTCAAGGGCGGCTTTTTGGTTCATATCGCAACGTCTACTGATCTGCCGGTCGTTCCAGGCCAAAGTGTGCGTAGGCTCTCTGAGTTGCGATCCGCCCTCTGGGTGTACGTTGCAGATAGCCTTGCTGGATCAGATAAGGTTCCAGCACGTCTTCTATGGTGTCCTTCTCCTCACCGATGGCGGCGGCCAGGTTGTCGAGCCCGACTGGCCCCCCCATAAACTTGTCGATGACGGCCAACAATAGCTTGCGATCCATGAAGTCGAAGCCTTCATTGTCCACGTCCAGCATGTCCATGGCACGGGCCGAAATGGGTCCGTCAATTCGCCCGTCAGACTTCACCTGGGCAAAATCCCGTACCCGCCTTAACAAACGGTTAGCAATGCGCGGTGTCCCCCGGGAGCGACGGGCTACCTCGAGAGCGCCGTCTTCCGTCATGTCGAGCCCGAGGCAGCGGGCGCTGCGAGAGACGATGTCGGTCAGGTCCTTGACGTTGTAAAACTCGAGGCGCTGCACGATGCCAAACCGATCCCGCAGGGGGCTGGTGAGGGAGCCGGCCCGGGTGGTGGCACCGATCAGGGTGAAGGGAGGGAGATCGAGCTTGATGGAGCGGGCCGCCGGCCCCTCCCCTATCATGATGTCGAGCTGATAATCCTCCATGGCCGGGTAGAGCACCTCCTCCACCACCGGGCTGAGACGGTGGATCTCGTCGATGAAGAGCACATCGTTCGGTTCCAGGTTGGTGAGGAGTGCCGCCAGATCGCCGGCCTTCTCCAGCACGGGGCCCGAGGTGGTCTTGATGTTGACCCCCATCTCGTTGGCGACGATGTTGGCCAGCGTGGTCTTGCCAAGGCCGGGAGGCCCGAAGATCAGCAGATGATCGAGGGCCTCCCCGCGCTGGCGGGCGGCCTCGATGAAGATCTCCATCTGATCGCAGACGTGATCCTGTCCGGTGTAATCGGCCAGCTTTCTGGGCCGGATGGCCCGATCGATGATCTCGTCCTCACGGGCGGCACCGGCCGAGATGAGGCGATCCGCTTCAATCATTGTCTACCTCACACCAGGCTGCGCAGGGATTCACGAATGATCTCCTCTACCGACATGCCGTCGGCGGCCACCTTGCTGACGATCTGGCTGGCCTGCTGCGGCTTGTAGCCGAGGGCCACCAGTGCACTGGCCGCCTCCTCGCTCGCATCCGGGGCACGCAGCGGGCTCTCTTTCGCGGGCAGGGTGATTTCGGCCGGGGAGAAGAGATCGTGGCTGACCCAGCCCTTGAGGCGGTCTTTCATCTCCACCACCAGGCGCTCGGCGGTCTTCTTGCCCACGCCGGGCAACTTGACCAGGGAGCTTATCTCCTCGCGCTCGACGCTCATCACAAACTGGGTGGCCGTCATGCCGGAGAGAATGGCCAGGGCCAGCTTGGGGCCGACCCCGTTGGTCTTGATCAGCTCGCGAAACAGCGCCCGCTCCTGCTTGTGGTTGAAGCCGTAGAGCAGCTGGGCATCTTCACGCACCACGAAGTGGGTGTGAATGACGGCCTCCTTCCCGAGTTCGGGCAGATCATAGAAGCAGCTCATGGGCATATGAACCTCATATCCCACCCCTCCGACTTCCAGCAACACCTCGGGGGGTTGCTTCTCGATGATGACGCCTCTCAAGCGACCGATCATGTTCTTTTCCTCGCCACGCAGACTCTCGCAAATTGGGGCATAGCATAAAGAATAACTGGATAAGTATCCAGCATAGGTCCATGCAGAACATGGGATGACCAGCTCTTCATACCCGGCCATTTCCCTCGTTCAGAACACAGTCTGTCACTTTATTTTCCATCGGGGATGGCACATCTTCGTCATTGATTGAACACTGAAATGGTCTTGTTCGGCACCAGGGAAGGCTTGAATCATGAAAATCGTCACCACATCCAACCTCGGACTCACCATTCTGCTCGGCTGTACCCTGGGCATGGGGGCGATCGGCTGGTATGGCAGCCAGCGGCTGGCTGATCTGCTCTCCTACGTCCTGGGTGCCGCCTGGCAGACGGCAGATGGTGCCATGGAGGGCTCCATCGAACTCGGCAACCAGTCGCTCTATATCCAGAAAATGCTCTCGGGGATCCCCCTCGACGCACCGGAGCTGCAACGGGCAAAAGAGGCGGCCAACGACGCTTTGCGCCGGGTGGAGCAAGGCGGGCTCATCGATGCGGCGGCCATTACCACGCTGAAGCAGCATGAGCAGACCTATCAGCAAGAGCAGGCACAGCTGCTGACCCTCTATCGCACCTTCACGAGCGCCGATGAGGCGCTGCGTGCCAGTTCGGAACGCATGTCACGCCTCTCGACCAGGCTGGAGGTGATCGGTGACGAGGCCGTCGAGAGCCTCACCCGCTCACCGGATCAGGCCATCAGCTGGAACGGCGGCCTCGCGACCCGCTGGCAGGCGGCCGATGGCGGCATGGAGGCCAACATCGGATTCCTGCGCCAGCTCTATGCGCTGGAGAAGATGCAGAGCGAAGGCCCTACTCCTGCCATCCAGGCCGAGCTGGCACAAGCCACCCGCTTCTATCAGGACGCGGTTGACGGCATGCTGGCAACCGGCCAGTTCGATGTGCCCGGCGACGGGGAGTTTGCAGGCCAAATGCTCTCCACCCAGTATCGTGCCCTGCAAGCCGACAATGCCCGCCTGATCCGTGAATGGACCACAGCCCTGAGCGCTTATCAGAACCAGCTGGCCCGTTACGAACACAGTGCCGACCAGCTCAGGCTGGCTCTGGTCGAGGTCGAGGCCCAGGGGGACGCCACCGTCGAGGATCAGGTTCACCAGCTCAACGCCATCATCGACTACACCAGGGGACTCATCCTGGGGGGCTTGCTGCTCAGCCTGCTGATCGTCACCTGCTGCGGCTTCTGGCTGGTGCGCACCATTGTTCGCCCGCTACTCCAGGTCGACAAGCGCATGCAGGACATCGCCGCCGGGGAGGGAGATCTCAATGCCCGCATCAACCTCTCACGCGACGACGAGATTGGCTCCCTGGCCGGCAGCGTGGATCGCTTCATCGAGAAGCTGCAGAAGATGATCAGCGCCACCATGGACAACAACCAGCACATCAACCAGCACGTGCACACCTCGGTCAACCGGGTCCAGGCCATCAGCCAGAGCAGCCGCCAGACCGCAGCGCATGCCCAGGCGCTGCACCACGACAGCGAGCAGATGGTGCAGGTGGCCACCACCATCTCGGACAACTGCAACCTGGCGGCACACAACGCCAACGAGGTGCGCCAGCTCACCACGCAAAGCAGCCAGTATGTCTCCTCCGCCACCGCCGGCATGCAGCGGGTGGTCATGGAGGTGGGTGAATGCGCCACCGCCATCAACGCCCTCAAGGAGCAGGCAGGGCAGATTGGCCAGATCATCTCCACCATCAGCAATATCTCGGAGCAGACCAACCTGCTGGCACTCAATGCCGCCATCGAAGCCGCCCGGGCGGGCGAGATGGGGCGCGGTTTTGCCGTGGTGGCCGACGAGGTGCGCACCCTGGCCAATCGCACCGCCACCTCCAGTGCCGAGATAACGGACGTGATCAACAGCATCCAGCAGCAGACAGAGCAGGCTTATCTGATGATGCAACGCAACCTGAAAACTGTGGAATCGGGTATGGCGGACTCCGACAACACCAAACAGATCCTGTTCAAGGTAGAAGAGGCCATCGATCAGCTCGCCGACATGGTGCAACAGGTGGCAGAGGCGACCAGCCAGCTCTCCCACACCCTGGGACACACCACGGGCAAGGTTTCGGATATCAGCCTGCAGGCCCAGACGGGCGAACAGGAAGCCCAGGAGTGCCTGCAACTGGCCTCCTCCCTCCATCAGGCCAGCCAGCAGCAACAGCAGTTGCTGTCGCAATTTCGGGTCTAGTGCGGGCGGGGCAAGGCCCCGCCCTCCCCCCCAGCGCCGCTGAATTTAGCCCTTGGGCCGGGGGACTTCGCCTGTTAAAATTCCGCACTTGAAATTTTCCAGGGCCAAGCCGCCCGAACTAGCGAAGGTCTACCGCGATGCGTACCAGCCAATATCTGCTTTCCACTCTCAAGGAAACCCCCTCCGACGCTGAAGTTGTCAGCCACCAGCTGATGCTGCGCGCCGGGATGATCCGCAAACTCGCTTCCGGCATGTACGCCTGGCTGCCGACCGGCCTGCGGGTCCTGAAGAAGATTGAAAACATCGTCCGCGAAGAGATGAACAATGCGGGTGCCGTCGAAGTATCCATGCCGGTGGTACAGCCCGCCGAGCTGTGGCAGGAGTCCGGCCGCTGGGATGACTACGGCCCCGAGCTGTGCCGCCTGACCGACCGTCACAACCGCCCCTTCGTGCTGGGTCCGACCCACGAAGAGGTGATCACCGCGCTGGTCCGTTACGAAGTGAACAGCTACAAGCAACTGCCGCTGAATCTGTACCAGATCCAGACCAAATTCCGCGATGAAGTGCGCCCCCGTTTCGGCGTGATGCGCGGCCGCGAATTCCTGATGAAGGATGCCTACTCCTTCCACATCGACAAGGCTTCCCTGGTCGATACCTATGAGAAGATGCATGCGGCCTACTGCACCGCCTTCACTCGCATGGGTCTGAACTTCCGCCCGGTGCAGGCCGATACCGGCTCCATCGGGGGCACCGGCTCCCACGAATTCCAGGTGCTGGCCGAGAGCGGTGAAGACTTGATCGCCTTCTCCGATACATCCGATTACGCCGCCAACATCGAGATGGCCGAAGCCCTGGCACCGGCTGGCGAGCGCACTGCCGCAACCAAAGCCCTGACCAAGGTGGCCACCCCGGCCGTCCACACCATCGACGAAGTGGCCGCTTTCCTGAACGTGGCGCCGACCGCCATCGCCAAGACCCTGCTGGTACTGGCCGAGGAAGACGAGCACGGCAAACAGGCCGTCATCGCCCTGGTACTGCGTGGCGACCACGAGCTGAACGAAATCAAGGCCGAGAAGCTTTCTGGCGTGGCTAACCCGCTGACCTTCGCCAATGACGAGCAGATCAAAGCGGCCGCCGGTTGCGACGCAGGCTCCATCGGCCCGGTCGGCTTTGCCGGTCGCATCATCGTCGATCGCAGCGCCGCCCATCTGAGCGATTTTGTTTGCGGCGCCAACGAGACCGGTTTCCACCTGACCGGTGCCAACTGGGATCGCGACATCACCTCTTTTGAGGTTGCCGACCTGCGCAACGTGGTAGAAGGCGACCCGAGCCCGTGCGGCCAGGGCAAGCTGCTGCTCAAGCGCGGTATCGAAGTGGGCCACATCTTCCAGCTGGGTACCAAGTACTCCGAAGCGATGAAGGCGAGCGTGCTGAACGAAGGCGGCAAGTCCGTCACCATGGAAATGGGTTGCTACGGTATCGGGGTTTCCCGTCTGGTGGCTGCCGCTATCGAGCAGAATAACGACCAGTACGGCATCATCTGGCCGGACGCCATCGCCCCGTTCGAAGTGGCCATCGTGCCGATGAACATGCACAAGTCCGAGCGCGTGGCCGAGCAGGCACAACAGTTCTACGCCGAGCTCAAAGCCGCCGGTGTGGACGTGCTGTTTGACGACCGCAAGGAGCGCCCGGGTGTGATGTTCGCCGACATGGAGCTGATCGGTGTGCCCCACGCCATCGTCATCGGTGACCGTGGTCTGGACAACGGCGTGGTGGAGTACAAGTGCCGCCGCTCCGGCGAGAAGCAGGAAGTGGCCATCGGCGAGATCGTTGCCCTGCTCAAGGCCAAGCTGGGTCGCTGATAACGCCGACACCGCCTTTCGCTTTTCATAGGAAAGCCCCGAGTGCCACGGCACTCGGGGCTTTTTATATGCCTCTCAGCCATGATGCACAAAAATGCGTCTCCAGCGTGAACCAATGAGATAACTGCATTGCCCTGTACACGGCACGGCTGATTTCCTAGACTGGCGCTCTTTACCCAGCTTGCCCGAGAAGTTATGTCCATCACCTCAGCCAATACCGTTGTCGTGCTCGACTTCGAGACCACAGGGCTTTCACCCGGACAAGGGGATAGAGCCATCGAGATCGGTGCAGTCAGAATCAAGGATGGTCATATCAGTGAGCGTTTCTCGGCATTGATGAATCCGGGCTTCAATGTGAGCAGCTTCATCGAGCAATATACCGGGATCAGCAATGCCATGCTGAAACAGGCTCCCCCCTGTAACGAGGTGATGGCGGATTTCGTCGACTTTATCGGTGATGACAATCTGGTCGCCCACAACGCCTCCTTCGACAAGCGCTTTCTGGATGCGGAAATCGAGCGATTGCCGGCGCAATACCGCGGCCAGTTCGCCTGTTCCCTGCTGCTATCGAGGCGCCTGTTTCCCGATGCCCCGGATCACAAGCTGGGTACCCTGGTGCAATACCGGAGCCTGCCCAATGACGGGGTGTTTCACCGTGCCCTGGCGGATGCAGAGGTGACGGCCCACCTCTGGCTTGCCTTGTTGGAAGAGCTGGCGTGTCGGCATGGCATTATCGACCCGGACTTTGCATTGCTGCTGACCCTTGGCAAGAAGCCAAAACAGGTGATTCCATCCTTCCTGCGGGAATATGCGACTCGGAAATAATATGTGCCGACATGCATCATCAATCATCCGTGCCATGTCGGCACTGAATTTACCCGCCTTCACATCCATGATGGCCCGGCGTAAAGAGAGGCAGGCAAGCAGATAATTTAGCACTGCACATCAATGAAAAAGCGCGCCAAATGGCGCGCTTTTTTTCCTTGTCATCTGGCGACGGGGCCGGTTCACGGCGCTTCAGGCATTGCGACCGATAAAGAGATCGGTCACATGGCAGCTGCTTCTCGCGGCCAGCGCATCCAGCATGTAGGCTGCAGCGTCTTCCGGCGTCATGAAGCCACTCGAATCCACGTGATCCGAATTCTCCCAGAACTCGCTGCGGATCCCGCTCGGATAGAGGTTCACCAGTCGCAGGGGAGCACTCTTCAGCTCGGCCCGCAAGGATTCGAGAAAGCCGCGCATGCCCCATTTGGAGGCGCAATAGAGGCTCTCGTTGGCCTTGCCGGTCTGGGCGGCAGAGGAGAGCACATTCGCCAGCACGCCGCCATTGTCGCCGATGAGGCGCACCGTCTGCTGGGCCACCAGTATGGTGGAGATGAGATTGCTCTCCACCACCCGGCGGATCTGCTCGGCGGTGTAGACACCCACCGGGCCGAACTCGCCGACACCGGCACAGTGGATCACCATGTCGGGCAGGCCGCCCCACTCCACCGCAGCGGCAAAGGCGACATCCACCTCTTCGTGGTGTGCGAGATCGGCGGCAATGCCGATCACCGCCTTGCCGAGCAGCTCTTCCTGCTCCTGCAGTTTCTGGTAACGGCGACCCATCATGGAAACCTGATGGCCGCGTTCAACCAGCCCTATGGTCAGGGCGCGGCCCAGTCCGGACCCCGCGCCAGTCACTATGATGTGGCCCATGTGTGCTCCTCAGGGAGATCAGAAGGTGAATTCACCACCGATGAACCAGCCGTCGATGGTCTGATCGACGCGATCGAAGTCCATCTCGGCCTCACGCCAGCCGGCGCGGATCTTGAGCGGCACGGAAGAGAACTTGTAGGAGCCGCCCAGACGGTAGTCGTAGTTGTCGGCATCCTGCACGCGGGCATCACCGAAGGCGGCAAAGCCGGTCCCCGGGATGCGCACTTCGGCGCCGGTGTAGGCCATCAGCACATCCTTGTCATAGGAGTAGTGCTGGGTGTTGAAATCACCGTCGTAGCGACGACCGGTCAGACCCAGGTCGATCTGGAACAGGTCGTTGTTGAACAGGCGATAGTAGAGGCTCAGGTCGTAAGCCAGCAGATCGTTGTTGAAGCTGCCGCCGCTGCTGCTGAAGTCGGACATTTCGAACTTGGCGTTGGGCAGCAGCAGGATGCCGTGCTCCAGTTGCAGGTAGCCGCTCCAGTTGTAGTTCTCGTCGTAGCTGCCATCGGCACCCACGCTGCTGACCTGGCCACTTCCCTGGGCATTCCACAGATCGGCACCCGCCGCAAAACGCCAGTCATTGGCGGCCATGGCCCCATGGCTGAGCAGAGCCATCACAGTGCCGGCAATCAGGGTCTTCTTCATCACTTCGCTCCATTTTGGACTGGAAAGGCCATCATTTTACCCGCTGGGCAAGGAATACCTAGAGTAAAAAGCTGAACAAGCGTCCATAAATGTCAGTGCTTCATCCCTTTCATGGGTTCGACCGGCTTCACGGGCAGGCTCAGTGACAGCGTCTGACCATCGTCCAGGGTCAGGGTCAGCGGGAAGGGCGTGCCCTGGGCCAGGGTATGGATGTCGAACAACATGATGTGCAGGCTGCCGGGCTTGAGCACGGCCTCCCCCTTGGCCGGGATCTCGATGCTCTCCACCTGGCGCATCTTCATGACGCCGTTCTCGTGCAAATGGGTGTGCAGCTCGACACGGCCCGCCTCAGGGGACGCACCCGCCACCAGTTTCACCGGTTTGTCCCCATCGTTCCTGAGCACCATGAACGCCGCCGTGTTCGGCGAGCCAGGGGGCAGCAGGCGCACATAACCATCGACCGCGTCGACCTTGGCCAGGGCCGGGGCGGCCAGAAGCAGTGCCATGGTGGAATAAAACGCACGTTTAAACATGGTTGAAATCCTTTTATGATGTTGTTAAACGAGACAAAGCTTACCCCTGTGGCAAGCTTTTGACAGCCCCCGACAACAAGGATTCAGACATGGCCCTCACAATTCTGGCCGAACAGCAGGACGGCTTGCTCACCCTGACCTTCAATCGACCGGAAAAGCGCAATGCCCTCAACACGGAAACGTATCTGGCGCTGACCGACGCACTGCGCCAGGCCGCCTGGGACGAAGAGGTCCATGTGCTGCTGTTGCAGGGCCAGGCGGAGTGCTTCACCGCCGGCAACGATCTGGCCGACTTTGTTGGCAAGCACGCCCTTGAGCCGGACGATCCCATCCTGCAATTTCTGCACACCCTGGCCGACTTCCCCAAACCGGTGATCGCCGCCGTGGGCGGCCCGGCAGTCGGCATCGGCACCACACTGCTGCTGCACTGCGACCTGGTCTATCTGGCTGACAACGCCCGGCTGCAGCTGCCTTTCGTCGAGCTGGGACTGGTGCCGGAGTTTGCCGCCAGCCTGCTGCTGCCACGCGCCGTCGGTCACCTAAAGGCGGCGGAGCTGTTGCTGCTGGCAGAGGCCATCGATGGGGAAGAGGCGCTGCGTCTCGGGCTCGCCAACCGGGTGCTGGCCCCGGCGGACCTGCTCCCCTTCGCTCGGGAGCAGGGACTGAAACTGGCGGCCAAGCCGCCGATGGCGCTCCAGAAGAGCAAGGCGCTGCTCAAGCAGGAGCTCAAACAGGCAGTGCATTTCGTCATCGACCTGGAAGCGCGCGCCTTCGCCCAGGCCCTGCAAGGGGAAGAGGCGCAAAGCCGCATCGCCAGCAAGCTGCAAAAACGGCGCTGAACTCAGTTGAGACGGAACCGGCCTATCAACTCGCAGCCCTGCACCCTGTCCTGCACCTGGATAAGCCGGGCAATCTCCGGATTGGGATGGCGCTTCAAGAAGGAGAGCAGGGCGGCGCGACAGCAGCCCAGCTCACTGATGAGGGATTCGCACTCCCGGTTGGGGCACTGGGGCACCAGGGCGGTGACCAGCTCGGAGGCGAGCTTGAGGTAGCGCAGTTCATAGGCAGGCTCTTCCATGGCACGCCAGAAATCGGCCATGCGGTGACAGGTGGCGACCCGCATGCTGGCCAGTTCGTCCAGATCCCCGGAGGCCAGCTCATACACTTCCCCCAGGGCCTGCTGATAGAGGCAGATCGCCGTGCCCAGAGCCCCCATGCCAAGGGCGTTCTCCGCCTCCAGCATGTAACGTTGCCAGTTCTGATGTTCCATGTTCCTCTCCTTTGCCGACACGAGTGGAGTTTGTATCATGGCCAATCGAGAACAAATATCAACCAGAGCCTTTGTGCAGGATCCCTCAACCCGCCGTTCTGGGCTGATTGACGCGACACTGCTTGCCGGGGTAACCAGGCAGATCCGCCGCCTTGCTGCTGCACGCCAGCCGTTTGGCTTCGGCGAGGCGATCCGCGAGGTTGAGCTCATCGATCGGCTGCCAGGCCATCTGCTGGCCGAGCCAGCTGGCCCAGGCAAACTCGACGAAGTAGACCTGATCCTTCTTGCTGAAGTAGCCCGCATCCTGCAACAGCCCCGCCAGGGTGCGGTAGGGATAATCCGGCAACTCACCGATATGGCCGGGCAACTGCTCGGGAGTCAGGGGTTGACCCCGTTCATCCTTGAGCCAGGCCCAGTGGTTGTTCTGCATCTGGCTCCAGAAATTGGCCCTGTCCTGCAACCGTGCAATCACCTTGACCCTGACCTGCTTCACCCCCTGCTGCCACAGCGCCTTGGTCAGGTGGTGCCTGTCCACCAGCCAGTAACCCCCATCCGGCGCGATGACGATAGGGATCTCTTTCTTTTTCATCAGTTTGTCGAGCTGCTTCTCGCCCTTGTCCGCCAGCTCCCGGGCAGTGGTATCCACCTGCAACTGCCCCACGCCACCCTGGGTGGGGTGCAGCGCCTCTATGTTCACCTCGCACCAGCTTCCCACCGGGCTGCTCTTCTCGCACGGGGCCAACGCCCAGGCCCCCTGGCTCAGCACGCAGACCAACAAGATCCATGCTCTCATCATTCTCTCCTTTTCCTGGCGCTCACGGCGCCCCTTCGTTGACAGCCGCATCGGATATCAATGGGACTCATGCTGGCGGTCTGACCAGCAAAGGGGATATCATGATTTCCCATCTGCCGGCGATGCATTCTCGCCGAGTTTTCTCCCCGCTTCACACATTTTGAAGGATTCACCATGAAAGGATGGAGCCCCCTGTTGGCCCTGCTGGGCTGTGCCTGCATCCAGGCTGCCGATGTGCCGCCCGGTACCCCACTCGCCGCCGAGCAGGCTGTCGTCCGTCATCTCAAAGATGAACCGGCGAGCCTGAGCCCTCTCAAGCTGGTGGGACTGCCGGAGCTGCAGGTCCTCAGAGACCTTTACGAAGGGCTGCTGACCCAGGGGCCGGACGGCAAGGTGCTGCCCGGGGTGGCCGCGAACTGGGAGAACAAGGACAACCGGCAGTTCACATTCCATCTGAGGCAGGATGCCCGCTGGTCCAACGGCGACCCCGTGCGCGCCGCCGACTTCGTCTATGGCTGGCGCAAGCTGGTTGACCCCAGGGAAGCCGCCACTTTCGCCTGGTTCGCCCAGCTCGCCCGCTTCGACAAGGTGGACGACATAGTGGCAGGCAAGCTGGCCCCCGATGCGCTCGGGGTGGAGGCCGTCGATGACCATACCCTGAAGGTGACCCTCTCCCAGCCGGTGCCCTATTTCCTGAGCCTGCTGACCCATCCCAGCCTGTCGCCCCTGCACCAGGCCAGCATGGAACAATATGGCAACCAGTGGACCCAGCCCGGCAAGCTGGTGGGCAACGGCGCCTTCGTGCTGAGTCACCGGGTGGTGAACGAGAAACTGGAGCTGACGCCCAATCCCTACTACTGGGATCGCGCCCACACGGTGCTGACCCGCGTCACCTTCGTGCCCATCAACCAGGAGAGCGCGGCCACCCACCGCTATCTGGCCGGGGATCTGCACATCACCGAATCCTTCCCCAAGGAGCAGTACCAGAGCCTGATGGCCCAGATCCCGGGGGAGGTCTATACCCCGGAACAGCTCGGCACCTACTACTACGCCTTCAACACCCAGCGCCCGCCCCTCAATGATGTGCGGGTGCGCCAGGCGCTCTCCTACACCATCGACAGGGGCCTGATTGCCGACAAGGTGCTGGGCACCGGGGAGAAACCGGCCTATCACTTTACCCCGGACGTGACCGCCGACTTCGACCCCAAGCCCAATCTGCTCTCCACCAGCAGCCAGCAGGCGCTGGACGAGCGTGCCAGAGCCCTGCTGAAAGAAGCGGGCTACGGCCCAAGCAATCCCCTCAAGCTGACCCTGCTCTACAACACGGCGGAAATTCACAAGAAGATGGCACTGGCCATCGCCAACCTGTGGAAACAGAAGCTGGGGGCCCGGGTCGAGCTGACCAACCAGGAGTGGAAAACCTATCTCGACAGCCGTCAAAGCGGCCAGTTCGAGGTGATCCGCTCCTCCTGGGTCGCCGATTACAACGACCCCTCCGCCTTCCTCGGGCTCTGGGGATCGGGCCACAGCGGCAACATGGCCCGGTTCGCCAACCCGGCTTACGACAAGCTGCTGGCGCAGGCGGCCAACAGTCAGGATCCCGCAGAGCGGGCCCGCCTGTTCGATGAGGCCGAGGCCATCTTGCAGAAGGAGGCCCCCATCGCCCCCATCTACCAGTACACCAATGCCCGGCTCATCAAGCCCTGGCTCAAGGGGTATCCCATCAACAACCCGGAAGACGTGGCCTACAGCCGTCAGCTCTACCTCGTCAAACACTGAGTCCGGGGAGGGGTCGGGACATCTGACCCCTCCTGGCACTGTTCCTGTTCAAGTTCCCGGCCTAAAATGCCGCCTCTTTTCATTCATCAACCCCGTGATCCGATCCTGCCATGCGTGCTCTGCTCTTGATTGCCCTGTTTGTTGCCCTTCCCGCCAAGGCCGCCGATGAAACCGAATGCCGCCAGGCCTTCCTCGAATGGATGTTGAGCCAGCAGAAGCAGTTCAGCGACCGCAAGGCCAGCAAGATGGAGCGGCGCAATGCCGAACGAGCCATCGATCAGGCCCGGGATGCCTTCGCCAAGCAGGAGAGTTTCTGCCAGGCCATGGCCTGGGTCGCCAGCGCAGAAGACAATGACCCCCGCTTCAAGCCGAGGACGGGGGAGATCCACGACTTCACTCCCCGCGGCTGAGCCCGCCATCTACGACTTTTTTCAGCCTTTCCCGTGTTGATTTATTGACCCAAGCCAAGGTGGTGCAACAGTCCGCATCTACAATGACGCCGTAACAATCACAAAAATAAAAAATAATTTTATCAGTTACTTGGCTCATTCAGGATGCGCACATGACCACAGCCCGGCACGAAGGGGAGATCCGTTTCCCCGATCACATATCACTGATCTCGACCACGGATCCCACCAGTCACATCACTTATGCCAACCAGCACTTTTGCGATGTGGCGGGCTACAGCGCGACCGAAATGGAAGGGGAGCCCCACAATCTGGTCCGCCACCCCGACATGCCCAAGGCCGCGTTCGCCGACATGTGGCGCCGCCTGCAACAAGGCAAGAGCTGGATGGGGCTGGTAAAGAACCGCGCCAAGAGTGGTCAGTTCTACTGGGTCAACGCCTACGTCACGCCGATTCTCAACGATCAGCAGCAGATCATCGAATACCAGTCTGTCCGCACCCGTCCCCAGGATCACGACATCGCCTGGGCAGAGCAGCTCTATGCCCGGATCCGTGACGGCAAGGCACTGCCCTGGCTGACCCGGCTGACCCTGGAGCCGGGGCAGCTGTGTCTGCTGCTCTCTGGCACCGCCCTGCTCGGCATGGGGGCCAGTCTGGTCACCGGCCAGCCGGGGTGGGGAGTCATCACTCTGCTCTGCTTGCTGGCCCAGATGGGACATGGCTGGCATCTGCAACGGCGGCTGGCCAGGCTGCTGGCCATGGCGGGCGAGGAGCAGGGCAGCGCCCTTTGCCAGGTACTCTATGCCAGGCGTCAGGACAGCCTGGCCGCCCTTGAACTGCTGCTGCGCATGAAGAAGGCGGAGCTGCGCGCCGTGGTAGGTCGCAGCGCGGACACCAACCAGCAGATCCTGCAGGCGGCGGAGGATGACAGGGGGCATATCCAGACCATAGACACTCACCTGCAACAGCAGCGGGCCCAGAGCGAGCAACTGGCGGCGGCCATCACCCAGATGAGCCAGTCCATCCGCGATGTGGCTGACAATGCCCACCAGGCCAATGCGCTGGTGGGCGAGGTCCAGCAGGTGTCCGCCAGTGGCCAGCAGGCGCTGGCCACCACCCGGGATTCGGTCGACAGGCTTCATCAGGAGCTGGACGCCAGCCAGGGCGTGCTGGCGCGCCTGACCCAGGACAGCCAGAAGATCAACGGCATTCTGGAGGTGATCGGGCAGATTGCGGATCAGACCAACCTGCTCTCCCTCAATGCGGCCATCGAGGCGGCACGGGCCGGTGAACAGGGGCGCGGCTTTGCGGTGGTGGCCGACGAGATACGGGCCCTGGCCCAGAAGACCCGCAGCTCCACCGGCGAGATAAGCGACATGATAGGGGCGCTGCAACAGAGCACCCGGCAACTGTCCGATGGCATGGAGCAGGGGGCCCAGACATCAGTGCTCTGTCAGCAGCACATGGGGGCCACCGCCGAGGTGCTCGACCAGATCAACCGGATGCTGGCCCGGGTGACCCACACCAGCGACGAGATAGCCCAGGCGGTGAGCCAGCAGGCGGATGTCACCAGCACCCTGGATCAGGGGATCCACCAGATCCACCAACTGGCGAGCCACACCGCGGACAACAGCCGTCAAGCCCTCGATGGCATCACCCTGCTGGTGGAGCGGCTGCAAAACCTCTCCCGCCTGATCAACCAGTTCCACGACTGACCCCCTTGCCGTGTAGTTTGGCGCGCCCCCGGGCGCGCTGCCGATCTCTCCTCTCCTCCACGACGACAGGCTCCCGCCGGGGGCAAGAAGTCCGTCTCAGGATTTGCCCTTGAACTGCTTGATGCTGCGCTTGCCCTGGGTGCGACGGTTCGCCTGCTTGTCTCTTGGCGCCCGTTTGCTCTCCCCGCTGGCGGGTTTGTCGGTCACCGGGAAACCTGCCAGCGCCGCCAAGGGCAGGGGCCGACCGGTCAGGGCCCGGATCCCCTCGAGCGCCTCCCCATCCCCGTGGCAGGTAAGGGAGATGGCCAGACCGCTCTGTCCGGCACGGGCGGTACGACCGATACGATGCACGTAGACGGGCGCATGGTCCGGCAGATCCAGATTGATCACCACCGGCAATGCCTCCACGTGGATGCCGCGCGCCATCAGGTCCGTGGCCACCAGCACCCGCACCCTGCCCTCCTTGAAATCCGCCAGCGCCTGCTCCCGCGCGGCCTGATCCTTGTTTCCGTGCAGGGCCGCCACCGTCATGCCAGCCCTGGCGAGTTTCTTGGCCACCCCGTCCGCGTCGTCCCTGGCACTGATGAAGACCAGCACCTGGGGCCACTCTCCGGCCTCCAGCAGGGCGATCAGCGCAGGCACCTTGCTGCTCCTGTTGACCAGATAGAGCCGCTCCTCGATGTCGTTCACCAGGCTGTTGAGCGGCTCGGCCTCGATGCGCACCGGATCCTGCAGCAGGCCCGAGGCCAGGCTCTCCAGTTCGACCGGCAAGGTGGCGGAGAAGAGCATCTGCTGCCGCGCCTCCGGCATTGCCTTCATCAGCCACTGGATATCGGGCCAGAACCCCATCTCCAGCAGGCGATCCGCTTCATCCAGCACCAGCATGCGCAGGGCACCCAGCCCCAGCGTCTGCTGGGCCAGCAAGTCCCGCAACCGTCCGGGGGTCGCCACCAGCAGTTGGGGGCCGAGAGCCAGTTCCCGCTCCTGCCACTCCTGGGCCACCCCGCCACACAGGGTCAGGAGACGCACCCCCAACCCGTCGGCAATCTCCTGCAGGGCGGCGCTCACCTGGCTTGCCAGCTCCCGGGTGGGGACCAGTACCAATCCCTGTACCCGGTCGCTGGCTGCGTCCAGCCTCTGCAGCAGCGGCAGGCCGAATGCCAGGGTCTTGCCACTGCCGGTCCTGGCCAGGGCAAGCAGATCCCGTCCTGACAAGGCAGCAGGAATGGCTAGCTGCTGAATGGGGGTCGGTTTTTCCAGCGCGGCGGGCAGCAGGGGCAACAGGGCGGGGTCAAGGGCGAGTTCGTCAAACGTCATGGGGATCGCAGATACAGGCTGAACAAGGATGTGGAGGCGAAGTCTAGCCAGACCCACCCCATAAGTAAAAGGTTCGGGAGCGCAATAAAAACGGCCTGCCCCGTGTGAACGGGGCAGGCCGTCAGGCAATCAGCCTTTGGCGCGACTTACAGAACGGCCAGGGCGGCGGCGTAGTTCGGCTCGTCGGCGACTTCGGCCACCAGCTCGCTGTGCAGCACCTTGTCGTGCTCATCCAGTACCACGATGGCACGGGCAGCCAGACCCACCAGCGGGCCGGAGGAGAAGGCCACGCCGTAGTCCTGCAGGAAGGAGACACCGCGCAGGGTGGAGAGGTTCACCACCTTGTCCAGACCCTCGGCGCCGCAGAAGCGGGCCTGGGCGAACGGCAGGTCGGCAGAGATACACAGCACGACGGTGTTGTTCAGGGCGCTTGCCTGCTCATTGAACTTGCGCACGGAAGTGGCGCAGGTCGGGGTGTCGACGCTCGGGAAGATGTTCAGGATCTTGCGCTTGCCGGCGAAGGTCGCCAGGGTCGCATCAGACAGATCGCCAGCAACCAGGGAGAAGGGCTTGGCCTGCTCACCGGCAACGGGGAAGTGGCCGGAGACGGAGACGGGGTTGCCTTGCAGGGTGACGGTATTGCTCATGTTAGGTCCTTGATGATTGATGTGGGATCCAGGGTCCCCAGTATAGGCCCGCCACGGGATGACAAACACCCGCTAATGAAAGGGATTTGGCATCCCTTTGCGTCCCTCCTGCTCCAGGGGCAGATCAGCGGCCACTGTCATGGCCCCGGACAAAGAGGAGAAGAGGGCTTGACCTTGGACTTTACACCAAGGTTTACACTCGGCGCAGTCATCCAGGATCCCGCAGGGGCGGGATCCCTCAAGAGGAACGCATCATGAGCAAATCCTGCTGCAGCCATCAACACGCCGCTGCCCCCATCAAGGCCGTCAGCAAGACCGCCACCCCACAGGCCGGACACAGCCACACCAGCCACTGCTGCGACAACGGGGCACAGGCCAGTGGTGTCGCCAACCCGACCCGCCACGATCATCAGGGGCAAAGTGGCGCAGACAGCCCGGGTGATGAAGAGCCCCCCAGAGGCGCTTGCACCACCGACACAGCCAACGGCCACGAACACGACCACGATCACGATCATCATGAGCAGGGGCACGAGCACGCCCACACGGGCGCCGCGACCGAGCCGCCGCTGGCTAGCCCCGAGCAGAACAGCCGCCGCCATAGCTGGCAGGTGCTGGGCATGGATTGTCCCAGCTGTGCCCGCAAGATAGAGACCGCCGTCAGCCGGCTGGAGGGCGTACAGCAGGCTCGGGTGCTGTTTGCCACCGAGAAGCTGGTGGTGGATCTGGCCCCCGGCCTCTCCCCCGACCCCGTTACCGCCGCCGTGCTGGCCGCCGGCTTCCAGCTCAAAGGAGGCGCTCAGAACACGGCTCGCAGCGAACCGGGCCGCAGCCCGCAGATGCAGAGAGTCAGCAACCTGCTCGGCAAATACTGGCAGCCCCTGTCGCTGGCCGGCCTGATGGGGGTGGCGGCCCTGTTGCCGAACCAGCTCGGTCAGCCGCTCTTTACCCTGGCCACCCTCTGGGGACTGTGGCCCGTCGCCCGCAAGGCGTGGGCACTGACCAGAAGCGGCTCTCCCTTCGCCATCGAGACCCTGATGACGGTCGCCGCCGTGGGGGCCCTGTTCCTCGGTGAAACCGCCGAAGCGGCCATGGTGCTGCTGCTGTTCATGCTGGGTGAACATCTGGAGGCCTACGCCGCCGGCCGCGCCCGCGCCGGGGTCACCGCCCTGATGGCGCTGGTGCCCGACAAGGCGCTGCGCATCCGCACCACTGCCGAGGGCGAGGTGCGCGAAGAGGTCGCTGCCGACCAGCTGCGCCCCGGCGACATCATCGAAATCGCCCCGGGCGCCCGCCTGGCCGCCGATGCCCGCCTGCTCGACCCCCTCGGCGCCTTTGACGAGAGCGCCCTGACCGGCGAATCCATCCCGGTGGAGCGCCGCCGGGGTGACAAGGTCCCCGCCGGCAGTCTGGCGGCGGACCGGGTGCTGCGCCTCGAGGTGGTGTCCGAACCCGGCAACAACGCCATCGACCGCATCCTGCATCTCATCGAGGAGGCCGAGACCCAGCGCGCCCCCATCGAGCGCTTCATCGACCGCTTCAGTCGCTGGTATACCCCGGCCATGATGCTGGTCGCCCTGCTGGTGGTGCTGGTACCGCCGCTCGCCTTCGGCCAGAGCTGGGACGAGTGGGTCTATCGCGGGCTGGCGCTGCTGCTCATCGGTTGCCCCTGCGCCCTGGTCATCTCCACCCCGGCGGCGGTCACCTCGGCGCTGGCGGCAGCCACCCGCCAGGGGGCCCTCATCAAGGGGGGCGCCGCGCTGGAGCGGCTGGCACACATTGATACCCTGGCCTTTGACAAGACCGGCACCCTGACCCTGGGCAAGCCGCAGCTGACCGAACTGGTGAGCCTCAATGGCCAGCCTGAGGCCGACCTGCTGGCACTGGCGGCGGCCATCGAGCAGGGCTCCCACCACCCGCTGGCCCGCGCCGTGGTGACGGCGGCCAGCGAACGGGGCCTCAGCCTCGCCGCCGCCCAGGAGCTGCGCGCCCTGCCCGGCATGGGCGTGGAAGGCCGCATCGACGGCGCCCTCTGGCAGTTGCTGGCGCCGAGCCGGGTCGCCACCCTGGATGCCGCCATGCAGGCCCGGATCGCCACCCTGGAGCAGCAAGGCAAGACGGTGGTGGTGCTCGGTCAGCCCGACACCGCTCCGGCCGCCCTGCTGGCCCTGCGCGACCAGATCCGGCCAGAAGCGGCGGCGGCGCTGCAAGAGCTCAACCAGCTCGGCCTGCAGAGCATCATGCTGACCGGCGACAACCCCCGCGCCGCCGAGGCCATCGCCACCGAGCTCGGCATGGGCTGGCGCGCCGGCCTGCTGCCGGAAGGCAAGGTAGAGGAGATAAGCCAGCTCGCCAGCACCCGCAAGGTGGCCATGATCGGCGACGGCATCAACGATGCACCGGCCATGAAGCGGGCCAGCATCGGCATCGCCATGGGAGGCGGCACCGACGTGGCGCTGGAAACCGCCGATGCGGCGCTGACCCACAACCAGCTCGGCGGGGTCGCCGCCATGATCCGGCTCTCCCGCGCGGCGCTGGCCAACATCCACCAGAACATCGCGCTGGCGCTGGGGCTCAAGGCCATCTTCCTGGTCACCAGCCTGCTCGGCATCACCGGCCTGTGGATTGCGGTGCTGGCCGACACCGGCGCCACCGCCCTGGTCACCGCCAACGCCCTGCGCCTGCTGCGAAAACGCTAGTCCGGCCGTAAACTGCACAACCAACAGCCGCTCCAACGGGGCGGCTTTTTTATTGCCTCGCCCACGAGCAAAGAAAAAGCGCGGCTGCCGGTCGGCAGTCGCGCTTTGCTTACTCTCTCGGTGTTATCCCGCCCTTGGCGAGGCGGAATTCAACCCGGGGCTGCCGAGCCAGCCCCAGGCTCGATGGGAAAGACTTACTTGGCGCTGCACTCCTGGATGATGACGCTGCCCACCTCGCCGGAAGTCTGGGTCGGGTCAACCTTCACCAGGAAGCTCCACAGACCCTGTTCCAGCGTGATGCTGTTGTTGCCCATGCCACCGTCGCCGTGCTGGAGCGGGTAAACCTGCTCGGGCTCCAGTGCGATCAGGGTGCCACCGGCATCCTTCACGAAGAACTGCTTGCTCCAGTTGCCATCGTCGTTGGCAAACTTGAAGTCAAAGCTGCCCGCGTAGTTGAAGGCGGCCTGATAGATGGCGAGGTTGCCTTCCATCCCCTTGTAGCTCAGCTGGTAGGCCGGCTGGGCGTTCCAGTCGCTCAGACTGCCGCGCACATAGAGCGGGAAGCCAAGCGGATTGCCCGCGACGGTATCCAGCACCTTGCAGCTCTGCGCCGGTTCGGTGTAGCTGATGCTCAGGGTGGGCTTGTCCTTGTTCATGGCGGTGAAGACAAACTTGTAGGTGCCAGCCTTCTCCACGTTGAACGGCAGATCCCCGCCATTGGCACAGAGCGTATTGACCTGGCCGGTCGCAAGCTGGTCGGTATCGCTGCACTTGCCGTAATTGACGGGTCCGCTCCACTCGTTGCCAGCGATCTTCACCTGGGTCGACCCCAGCTGATCCGCCGTCACCTCGGTGGTGAACTCATAGGTGAAGTTGCCACTGAAGTTCATCTTGTTGACCGGATCCCACTGATTCAGGAAACCGCGCACGAACACCTCGGTGTCACCGAAGGGAGGCAAGGTGCTCAGATCCGTCTTCTTGCTCACCGGCAGCCCCGCGCCCTGGGCACCGCTCTGCGGCTTGACGAACACCGCCGCCGACCAGGCGCCAAGGGTCAGCTGACCGCTGTCATTGGCCGCACCGCTGGCGATGCTGTCGGAGTCACGGTGGGCACCGCTCAGGACCATGCCGGTCAGATCGATGGGCTGATCCTTGCCGTCACGGAAATCGCCGATGCTCTGGGGCTGATTGGTGGCGTTGATCATCACCACCAGGCCGTCGATGGCCGGATCCAGATCCGCACCGGCGCCCACCCCGTCATCCACGCTCATCACGATGAGACCCGGGATCTGCTCAGGGCCGGTGTTGCGGAAGTCGACCCGCTTGATCACCTCGGCGCCGCTGCCAAGACGCAGCAGACGAGAGGATTGACGCAGTTCGGAGAGCTCCTGGTAGAAGTTCACCATCTGATGCATCTCGGCCGAACCCGGCTTGGCGTGCTGGCCGAGCACCTGCTCGATCAGCTCGTAGTTGGCCTCGTCCTTGTCCTTGCGCGGCAAGCCCTTGTCGAAGTTGTTGTCGCCAAGGGTGTAATCGACCCGGTTGTACCAGTCACCGGAGTCGTAGCTGTCCCGCTCCATGGACTTGGAGCGCAGCAGTTCGACACCCGCGTGGGTGAAGGGAATGCCCTGACCCAGCATGGCGGTCGCCAGAGAGACCCCCTGCATCCGCACCAGGTCGGCCCCGGCGGGTGCCTTGTACACCAGGTTGTCGAACAGAGTCTGGTTGTCGTGCTTGTCGACATAGTTCTGGATTTCGGTCGGATCCTGGGCATAGCCCGCCGGTTGACCGTTGTAGTCGATGTCGGAGCCTTTCTTCGGTATGCCGTCCTTGTCGGTCAGCACGAACTCCTTGAGGTTGCCCGCCATGCCGAGGCGCACCAGATCGGACTGATGCAGGGCGGTGGCGAGATCGACGCCGTCCAGCTCGTTGGCATCCACCAGGGCGCCGTTGCCAAAGCCCTGGGTCTTGCGAATGGCTTCGCCGCCGTCGAACGGGCTGCCGCCGCGCACCGCATCACGCAGCCGGTCGGAGAAGGAGCCGATGCCGGTACCGGCCAGGTGCTTCTGGGTCGCCTGTACGAAGCGCTTGTCATCCTGTACCTCGCCGAAGTTCCACCCCTCGCCGTAGAAGTACATGTCCGGATTGACCTTCTTCACCTCGGCCAGGGCCTGCACCATCTGATCTTTCGGGTGATGGCCCATGAGGTCGAAGCGGAAGGCATCGATCTTGTAGTCCCGCGCCCAGGTGACCAGAGAGTCATCCATCAGCTTGGCGAACATGGCGTGTTCCGGCGCCGTGTTGGAGCAGCAGGTGGAGTTTTCCACCGAACCGGTCTCCGGATTGAGGCGCTGGTAGTACCAGGGCACAATCTTGTCGAGCACGGATTTGGAACCGAGACCCGCTTCGTTGGTGTGGTTGTAGACCACGTCCATCACCACGTTCATGCCGATGTTCTGCTTGATGGCCTGCACCATCTCGCGGAACTCCTTGATCCGGGTCGTCCCCTCCGCATTGGTGGCGTAGGAGCCTTCCGGGGTGGTGTAGTGGTAGGGGTCATAGCCCCAGTTGAAGGAGTCCACCCCGCGCAGGTAGCCGTACAGCTCCTGCACTACGGGGCTTTCCTTGCTGTCGCTGGCTTGCAGATCACCGAGCACGGCTTCGATGGTCTCGCCGCCACCACAGTGGCTGGCAAACCTGGAGTTCTTGACCTCGGGATTGACCTCGCACAGCTTGCTGAAGTCATCACCGATGTTGGCCACCTTGGCCGGATCCTCGTTGACGGTGGCGATGTCGAACACCGGCAGCAGGTGCAGGTGGCTGACGCCGCTCTTGGCCAGGGATTTCAGGTGGGTGACGGGCACGCTGTCGCTGTCGGTCAGCCCGAGGAACTTGCCGCGGTGATCCACCGGCGTCGACTCGTCGTTGCCGGTCAGATCCCGGACGTGGGCCTCATAGATGGTGATGTCGGCGGGGTTCTTCTGGCTGTGGGGCGCCTTCAGGCTGTCCCAGCCTTCCGGCTTGAGGGCCGGATCGTCGAGATCCACCACCTGGCTGAACTCGGAGTTCATCGCCAGGCTCAGGGAGTAGGGGTCGGTCACCTGATAGGATTCCAGCTTGCGGCTGACCGGGTGATAGACCTGGATATCGTAGCGGTAGTATTTGCCGACAAGATCGCTGCCCCCCTGCACGCTCCAGCTGCCGCTGGCCTCGTCCAGGGTCATGGCGCGCTCGCCAAGCGACTTGTGCTGCTCGTCGAACAGCGCCAGCTTGACCGACTTGGCGGTCGGAGCCCAGAGCCGGAAGGTGACATTGCCCCCCTCCACCACGGCGCCGTAGGCCAGCTTGGTGGCCGCTTCGCTGTAAAGGGCATCGAGGGCACCGGCACTCTGCACCAGGGTCGCCCCCTGCAGGATACCGTCCGCATCGGTCCCGATGGCGACCAGCTCACCCTTGAGCAGGGGCTTGAGATCTTTCCCCGCAGGCAGGGCGAAGGCGGCGGCATCCTTGAGGTGCGGGTATTTGGCCTGCTGCTCTTCGGTCAGGCTGGTCGGGGTCAGCTTGAGGTAGGGGAAATCGAATACACCCTCGCTGTTTGCGGTGATGGTGCCTGACTCTGTGTAGTAGAGGCGCACATAGGGCTTGTCCTTGCCCCCTTGCCAAATCAGGGTGTTGTCGTCGATGAGATGGGCACTGGCCCCCGCCACGCCGAAGGCGGCGGTGAAGGCTTCCGCCCGGCTGCCGAAGATCTCGTTCTTGCCGGCGACGATGGCCACGGTGCGATCCGGGTGATCACTGAAGACCACCTTCATGTCGCTGCCGGTCAGGTTCGCGAGATCGCCGTTGCGGGCGATGAAGTTGATGCAGCCTTCCATCTTGGAGAGCGGCACGACCCAGGCCGGACCAAAACTGTCCGCCGCGGACGGCGTCTTGCTCTTGTCATCCCAACCGGTGTTGAGGCCGCCCTCCGAGGTCGAGTTGCAGGCGTCGTTGTTCCACAGGTGCAGGCTGTGGCTGGCGAACGGGCCGGTGACACCGCGCGCCGCGCTGGTCTGGGTATCCACCAGGGCGATGACCGCTTCGTCGGGGCCGGCCGTCAGCAGTTCGGCCGGGGGCTGGACGTTGGGAAGACGAGCGACGGGCTCATCCTGAGGGGCAGGAGCAGAAGAACTGTTGTCGTTACAGCCTGACAAAAGCGCGAGCAGTGAGGCTGTTACCAGCGCCACTTTGGTCTTTTTCATATCCATTTTTTTATAATTCCCGCTGTAGTTAGTCTCGATATCCGAGTACCCGGTCATTGCCGAGCGGTGCCATATTAATCAGCAGGAATTGCCGTAAATGTGAGCGGATGGGCAAAAAAAACCAATCCGCATCAACAAGATAACGTTTTCATAACGAAAACTCGATCGCGCTCACAGACCTGGCACCGCTTTCGGCCCATACCAGCGGAAAGAGGGGAGCGAGTGACGAAATCAATGTCCAATCAAATGGATAGAGGGGACTGGGTGATGAAACGGATTGAGGAGCAGGCCAGGCGGCTGGACCAGGAGTATCAGGGTATTGCCCAGTTGTTCGATCAGTTCTGCCAGCAGGCCGGCGTGCTCGCCGAACGCTATCACTTCTTCAACTGGCCGGATTATGAAGAGAGCCCGCCCCTCGCCCGCGCCTTCACCTTGCTGGGGGAACCACGGGAGCTGCGGCTGCGCTGTCAACCCGGCGAGGGGGGTTCCCTGAACGGCCTCCTCCAGGTGTGTGGCGAGGAAGGCAAGGTTCACGCCAGCCTGGGCTTTCATGCCGACGGCCACCTGCTGCTGGAGCCGGGCCGCCTGCTCGACGACCCGCCGGGACTGCTGCTGAGGCTGATGCTGGGCTCCCTCTGGCAGGATCAGGGGAGCGAGCCTCCCCGCTGACACCCGCCAGGGGCGTCAGTCGGCAGACACTTCGATGGTCAGGTGCACCAGCTCCTCGTGGATGGCGAGGCGCTCGCGGATCGCCTGTGCCGGGACCGGGGTCGCCATCTGCAACGACATCGCGGCGGCATACTGCATCTGCCCCACCCGCCAGACGTGCAGATCGCGGATCTCGGCGCCAGGCAGCTCGGCGATCACCTCGCGGATCTCGTCCACCAGGGGCGCATCCATCTCCGCATCCAGCAAGACGCGCCCGGTATCACGCAGCAGCCCCCTGGCCCACACCGCCACCAGCACGGCCCCGGCGATGCCCATCAGGGGATCCAGCCAGTCCGCCCCCCACAACATGCCTCCCACCAACGCCAGAATCGCCAACACCGAGGTAGCCGCGTCCGCCAGCACGTGGAGGTAGGCGGCGCGCAGGTTGAGATCCTGATGGCCGTGGTGGTGATCGTGCGAGTGGTCGTGATGACCGTGATGGTGGTCGTGACCATGGTGATGGCCGTGATCGTCCCTGAGCAGCCAGGCACAGGCCAGATTCACCAGCAGGCCCAGCAGGGCAATGCCGATCGCCTGCTGATAATGGATGGGGCTGGGGTCCAGCAACCTGGCCACCGACTCGAACAGCATCAACCCCGCCACCCCCACCAGCAGCAGGGCGCTACTGAAGCCCCCCAGCACCTCTATCTTCCAGGTACCGAAGCTGAACCTGTGATCCCGCGCGAAGTGGCGGGCAGCGCGATAGGCCAGCACCGAGAGGCCGAGGGCCAGGGCATGGGAGCTCATGTGCCAACCGTCGGCCAGCAGCGCCATGGAGTTGTAGAACCAGCCGCCACCGATCTCCGCCACCATCATGACGACGGTGAGCAGCACGGCCCAGCGGGTCTTCTGTTCGGCCAGGGGATTCCCTTCGTGGACGACGGGGTGGTGGCAGTGGGATGAGGCGAGGGATGACATGGATTTCTCCTGAAAACGAGGATGCCATATACTATACCCCAGTATAGTTTTATTGATCGAGAGGATCCTGGATGTCACACACGGTTCACGACAAGAAGAAGCTGCTGGCACGGGTCAGGCGCATCAAGGGGCAGACCGGCGCCCTGGAGAGCGCCCTGGAACAGGAAACAGACTGCGCCGCCATCCTGCAGCAGATCGCCGCCATCCGCGGCGCCGTCAACGGCCTGATGCTGGAGGTACTGGAGGGGCACATGCGCGAGCATCTTGGCGCCGAGGAGGCGACCCATGCCGAGCGGCTGGAGGATCTGGATCAGGTGGTGAGGGTACTGCGCTCCTATCTGAAATAAGGGCGTCCGGTGATGACGGGCGCCCCTGTCAGTCGAAGTCCGCGTAGGGGGTGAGAGGCCTTGGTGGCATGTCGAGATCCCCTTGCCAGGGCTTGAAGGTGTAGCGCAGGAACAGGGTGACATGGCTGGGGGCATAGTCATCCGCCTGCTGGATGTCCACCCGGCCACCGATGCGCCAGTGCTCCGTCAGCCTGTGTTCCACCACGCCATTCAGGGTGTAGCCGAATCCACTGCTACTGCCCCCTTTCACAGGCGCATTTCTGTCTGGCAAACCGCTTGGCAACAAGCCTTCCAGCGGGTAGCGGCGACTGTCGTCGGTGCGGGCGTAGGACCAGGAGCCCGATCCGCCCAGCTCCCACGACCAGTCCGGGGTACGCTGCCGGTAGCTCACCGGCACCGAGAGCGAGAAGTACCCCTGCGGGCTGTAATAACCCCCCTGTCCCAGGGTATAGCCCCCCAGATCCTGCTGGTAGTGCCACAGCATGGTGCTGAGCCCCACGCTGGCACGGCGATGGGTCTCGTTGACCAGCTTGTAGTAGCCGCCCCCCATCAGCCGGGTGCGCCAGTTGTCGGGCACGTTCTTGCCGGTCAGCAGATGCTGCTGGGCGCTGCCCCAGAACCCGACGGCCCCTCCCAGATCCCGGCTGAGATCGAGGCGGATCCCGTTCGCCCGCACCCCGCCCCAGCTGATGCCCGTGCCCGGATCCACCGTTCCCCCATAGGAGAGCAGCGAGCTGCTGACGGGCCGACGCGAGAGGGTCATCCCCCACCCCAGCGTGTGCCAGTCACCGGTCAAGGTGGCGCCACCAACCCAGTCCACCACCTCGAAACCGAGGGGCGTGGTCCCCAGATCGAACGCCCAGGCCCCCCGCTGCCAGCCTGCCGCCAGGGTGGTCCCCCGGCTCTGCTGGTGCGCGTCCCCGCGGCAGTCCCTGGCCGCACAGGTACCGAACTGCGCCCGGTAAGGGGAGTCCGGCAGATCTCCGGCATCCATGTCGACCAGTTCAAGGCGGCCGAAGGCGGTACCACCGGCCAGCGGCGTATCCAGTTGCGCCATCTGGGTCAGCGCCCGCAGATCCGAGTAGCCCCCGGTACCGCTGGAGCCCCAGTAATCGCTGTCGAGGGAGAAGGTGGTCTGACTCTGCCGGTAATGTCTGTCAAGATCGCTGCGCAGGCCGGATGCCAGCCATCCCTCCCCATCCTGACTACGGGCCAGCCGGGTCAGCTCGCCCCCCTCCAGATCCTCGCGGGGGGCCAGACCTGCGGCCGCCAGCCCCTTGCGATCCCGCACCAGAGCCCCTTCCACATCATGCTCGGCAACGCGCTGGCGGGCGGCATCGCGCCAGAACAGCGCCGTCTGCTGGGAGGCTGGTTGCATCGCCACCAGGGGTTCGTAGTCGGTGAAGATGGCGCGGGCTGTCTCGCCCTCTCCCAGCGCCTGATAGAGATTGGCTACCCGGCGGTAGTAGTTGGCCCCCTCCGGGGGCAGCGGGCTGACCGGCCAGGCGGGCAGCCAGTGACGGGCCTTTGCCAGATCGCCCCTGGCCTGGGCCAGTTCGGCCATGCCAAGCCTGGCCTCGGGCTGTTGCGGCGTGCGGGCAAGCACCTCCTGATAGCGCTGCTCCGCCAGTGCATAGGCCCCCCGATCCGTGGCCCACTCCGCCTGCATCAGGCTTACCTCTTCATCCGGCTGCAACGGCTGAAGCAGGCGTTCGGCCCCCTCATCATCCCCGGCCTCGTGACGCGCCCTCGCCCTGGCGAGCACCTCGTCACGGGCGAGGCGCTGATCCAGCGCATCCATGTCCTGTGTCCAGCCGGACCTAGGGATGGCGGCCAGCACCCATCTCGCCTCCACCATCTTGTCCTGCCCCGAGAGATAGAGGGCGGTGGCGTAGCGCAGGGTGGCATCCTGCGGGTGCGCCGCCAGCCGTTCCCGCAAGAGCCGCTCCCCGCTACCGGCTTCCCCGAGGCGGGCCCGGGTATCGGCCACTCGATAGGCCAGCCACACCTCTTCCGGGGTCAGCGCGAGTGCCTGCTCGCGAAGGCGCAGCGCCGCCGCCACCTTGCCGGCCCGATCGAGCTGATCGGCCTCCTCCTGCAACAGCCCGGCCTTGAGCCGCCGCCCTTCGGCCTGCATCCCGGGGGGGCCCTGCTGCTCCAGCAGGGCCAGAGCACGCGCCGGATCCTGCTCCTTGTAGAGATCGAACAGGCGGGCCAGTGCCCGCTCCCGCGCGTTCCCCATAGCGAGCGCCTTGCGGTAGGCGGACTCCGCGTCGGCATCGCGATGGCGGCCACGCTCGCTGTCTCCGAGCCCCAGCCAAGCTTCGGGCTCACGCCCATCCTGGGCGATGGCACGGCGATACAGGGTCGCCGCCTCATCCCACTGCTCCCGTTCCAGGGCGCTGCGCCCCTGGCTCACCAGCAGCCAGTAGCGGTTGGTGGCCAGCAGGCTGCGCCATTTGTCCTTGTCGGTCACCTCGGGGTGTGCCAGCACCCGTTCAAACTGGGCGATGGCCAGCGCTCGCTGATCGTTGCGGGAGTAGGCCTGCCCGAGGGCCCCCATGAGTTCGGGATCCCCCGGGTTGGCAGCCAGGGCACGCTGCAAGCGGGAGATGGAGGCACCACCTCCCGCCGTGCTTGCGAGCGCCGACTGGCGTGCACGATAGGCGGGCGAGGCCCACTTCTCCTCCTGGGCCGCGAGCAGCTGTTCCGCCTTGGTGGTATCCCCTTCGCCAAAGAGCACCATGTACTCCTGCAAGGCAGCGATGCTCCCGGGACCGATGGGCAGGGATTCGATGTCCGCGAGCCAGATCTCGGCGGCCTCGTCCCGCTGATAGGGGTCTCGCGCCATCTCGCGCAACAGGTTCTGCGCCCCCTGACGCCGACCCTCCGCCAGATAGAGGCGAGCCAGCCCGCCCCGCACTCTGGGCTCACCCGGATATTGCCGGTTGAGTGCCTCCAGGGCCGCCAGCCCCTTTGCCTTCATGGCCGGGATCCGTGTCTGCAACAGGGCATAATCCACCGCCACGTCGAGATTGGGGGGCAAATCACCGGAGAACAGGGAGCGATAAAGACGCTCGGCCTCCTCCAGCCTGCCGGCGCTGGTCAGCAGCCTGGCTTGTTGCAGTTGCTGGCGCCTGGCCGGTTCGTTCAGGGCCAGGTTGGCCATGCCCTGACGATAGAGCGCAGAGTCGGGGTCTTGCTTGCCAAGGCGGGCCAGCAGTGTCCCGGCCTCCTTGACCTTGCCCTGGCGCAGGGCCTGACGGGCCTGGGCTGCCAGCAGCTCCGGATGATCGGGCTCCACCAGGGAGAGGGAATAGAGGCTGTTGCTGACGAGATCTTCCCGCCCACGGGCCTCGCCAATCCTGACCTGCTCCAGCAACCAGGCCACCGGCTGTACCGTCCCTTGCGCCAGGGCTCCGCTCATCAGGCAGGCGAGCAGGCACCCCAGGGTCACTCTGCCTGACATGACTCGCTCCAATCCGGCTGCAGGGTACCGTCGGCGGCAAAGCGATAACGCCCCTGATCCCAGCCTGCGCCGAACAGGGTCAGCACGCTGCCGTAGTAGGCATTCGCATCCAGCCCGTGATCGGAGACCTGCTTGCGCAAGGTGACCTGCGCCGGCAAGCCCCGTGACAGGGGCAGAAGGGCGGCGGCAAAGCCGCTCGGGCCCTTGCCCTGAACCTGACCACTTTGGCTGGAGACCCGCTCGGGAAGCTGACCCGATTCGGTCAGCTGCGCCAGCATGGGGGCAAAATGGGCCACCAGGGAAGCCCTGGCGGGATCCTCCTCGCTCAACATGCCGAGCCAGAGATAGACGCGGATGGCGTCATAGCCACCGGTGTCGCCCTTGTCCGCCGTCACCTGCCATCCCTTGTCGGCCTGCCAGTCCACCCAGTCCGGGGCAAAGCCACGGGGCGCACTCTCCTGCAACAGCTTGGGCAAGAGGGCCCGCATCTCCCCCCAGGGCCCCTGGAAGGAGGCGAATCTGGCCAGCAGTTGTGGAGGCAGATAGCTGGGATTGAGGGTCCAGCGTCCCTCCCCCTCATAGCCTTTCGCCCCGGGCAGCAACACGGGGCCGAGACCCGGCAGCGTGGCGACCTCTTCCCGGGCGATGCGGCGCAGCAACAGGGTGCCGAGGGCAGAGTAGCTGTGGTTGTCCCACAGGCGACCTGCCTCCAGCAGGCTGTAGGCTATCCAGAGATCCGAATCGGACGCGCTGTTCGCGTCCAGCACGCCCCAGTTGTCGTCCTGCTGCCTGCCCCAGAGCCAGGATGGCAGGAAGCCGGTCAGATCCCCGCGGGCGAGCTGCCGCTCCGTCCAGTCGAGCAGGCGGGCAAAGGTCTCCCTGTCATCGTTGACCAGGGCGAAGAAGAGGGCATAGCTCTGGCCTTCCGAGGTGGTGATGCGGCGCCCGTCGGCAGGGTCGATGACCCTGCCCTCTTCGCTGATGTAGTGCTGGCGAAAGTGATCCCACTCCGGCCAGTGGCAGACGGCCTGCGCCGGGAGGGAACAAAGGGCCCAGAGGAGCAGGGCACCACAGACATTTTTCATCTGAGTCATCTCTTAATCTTCCTTCAGACGGCGGCGGCTGGCACTGGCAAGCAGCACCCGCAGGCCCCAGCCCAGTACCAGCATGCAGAGCAGGGTCAGCCCGGCAAGACGCACCGGATAACGGGCAAACAGTTGCCAGAGACGCTCCCACCACGGCAGGTAGCCCACCTCGTAGCGATCCCCCACCACCAGGCTCTTCACCCCGGATTCCCGGATGATGGCCACCGAGCCTGCCACCTGATCGCGCAGGGTCCGGGTCTGCAGGGCATCATTGAGCAATGTGACCCCCGCCGGTCCATCCGCCAGCAAGGCCACCAGGCTGCGCTGATCATGGGTCGGCGATTGCAGCCCCAGGATGACGGCGATGGCCCGGTTGCCCGTCATGCCCACCCGGGCCTGGGGCTGGCGATCGGCCATGGTGTGCAGCAGATCCCCCTTGTGCTGGCGGGTTGGCTCGTTGACCCAGCTGCGCGTGGATTGCAGCAGGGCGTCGGGAGCCAGATCCCCTCGAAACTCCTCCGGCAGGATGCCGATGAGCAGGGTATCCCGATCCGCGGTGCGCGCCCGCTCCCAGTCGTCCAGAACCTGCAGGGAGAGCGCCGGATACCCGGTCTCGGCCCCGATGGCACCGACGGCATCGAGCAAGGTGGTGATCTGCCCGGGATGGGGTCTGGCCGGCATGACAATCTGGGTGTCGGCGAGATCCGCCATCCGGCTGAACGGGAAGCCGGCATAGGCGAACGCCTTGAGGTCGGGCATCTCGATGAAGTGGCGATAGCCGGTGAAGTCGATGGTGGAGCCCTCGTCAATGCGCACCTGATGGGCAGGCGGCATCACCAGATCGCAACGGCCATCCTCCGTCCCTCCCATGTATTGCTGGGCATACTCGAACGAGAAGCTCAGGCTGTTGGCCTGGGTGGTCTTGAGCCCGGGCATGCGCAGCGCCATGGTGTCGCCGTCGTCGGCAAACCAGAGCGGCAGGGTCAGCAACCGCTCACTCTTGATCTCGCCGGGCTCGAGCGTGAACGACTTCATAAGCTGGCCGTTGACCGCCACATCCAGCCGGGAACCGTCGCGCAGGGTGGGCGAGGTGTGGTGATACTTCAGCTCCGTCCTGATGCCGTTCTCCCCCAGCAGATAGAGATCCGGCGGCAGGCGCAGCGTCAGGCTCATGGGCCACAGCGTGCGCCCCGTTGCCTGCAACTGGCCCGGGTACTCCGTGAGCTCGTCAAAGCGCATCTTGCGATCCAGTCGCACCCAGTTCGGGGCGTCGTAGGGTTGACGCGGGGAGAGCGGCTTCACCTCGTCCACCATGACGCTCTGGCCACGCAGCATGACATCGCCTCGCGCCAGCCCCTGCACCGCCGTCAGCAGATCCTGCCGATCCCGCCCCAGGATCAGCAGCAGCTTCACATAGGGGTTGTCGGGGGAGCTGATCATGTCGATGGTGGGCCCCTTCACCTCGGGATAGTCCACCAGGAAATCGGGGCGCGCGTCATTGGTGGCAAAGATCACGGCGTTGCGATCCGGCAACTGGTTGATGAGCACCGGGAAATGCTGGCCCCGCCACTGGGCCCTGGTGCCGAACCAGGAGGCCAGCACCGCCGCCGCCTGCTGCTGCTCCGGGGGCACTGAGCCCGTGAACACCATGGGCAGAGTCAGCTTGCCATTGTCCCGCACGTCGAGGAACGGCATGGGGAAGAAGGAGAGCTCGTTGCGCACCGGCAGGGTCTGCAACTGCAGGGTCAGCTTGCTGTCCCGGTTGACGTTGAGCCAGAGGGTATCGCTCGCCGGGTTCTCGCACACTTTCCGATAGTGGCCGACGAAGCTCACCTTGAGGCGGTTGAAATCCTTGGCATAGCGGGGATCCAGCTCGATGCTGGCATGGGTCATCGTCCCCATCTGATCCTGGTTGAGGGCCGTCACCCCCATCAGCTCGTCATTGAGATAGACCTTGACCTGGGAGATGAGCGGCAGCAGGGAGGGCGATGGCGTGAAGTTCAGGTCCAGGGTGGCCCGGGTCACCACCTCGTCCCGCCGCACGGTGAAGTCGGCCAGTCCGTCTGGCGCATTGCCGCGCAGGGAGAGGGTGCCTGGCGATGACGCCATCTGTTCAAAGCTCATCCCCTGGGTGCGCACCGGAGCGGGAACGGGCGGCAGGGGGCCGACGGCCTCGGCGGCGGTCGCACCCTGCGCCATCAGCAGGAGAGGAATAAGGTAGCGTTGTGGTTTCATCATCCTTTCACTGTCTGTGAGGTCGGAGTCCCGGCCCGGAAATCTGGGGAGACGCGACGGGGAACGAAAGAGAGGAGCCAGCGAGCCAGCTTCTCGAGGAGGATACAAACAAAGCCGATGGGTGAGGTACGGGCCAGACGCCAGTAAGCTCCCCAGCCGAGCAGGGTAATGTCGATCAGGCTGTGGAGGGGGCGATCCTTGCCCAGACGCTGCTGCCACAGGGACCAGGTATCGGCCCGGGCGAAGGTGCACTGGATGAACTCGACATGCTGTGCCTGCGCCATGGGCTCCAGCTCCAGTCCCAGCTTGCAGCCGAACACTCGCTGCACCTTGGCGGCGAACGCCTGCTCCCGCTGGTCATGGCGCAGCAGCAACCAGACCCTCTCCTTGTCGGCCAGGGGCAGGGGCGCCTCGAGCAGTACCCCGACCCCCCCGTTGGAGTAATCCCTGACGGTACAGGGGTAGAGGTGACCGTTCGCCAGCCTGATGGCCGCCGGCATCACCATCTCCACCCTGGGATTGGCACGGACCTGCCGCGACTCGAAGGCCACCGCCAGGGCGCCGCCCAGTATGGTCATGTTGTAGAGGGTCCAGATCATGCTGAGGATCAGGGTCGGCACCTCGTCGGCAGGGCCGGTGCCGATGCGCCAGAGGCCGAACCCCAACCCGCACAGATTGAGCAAGATCAACAGCAGATAGGGGCGGGAGACCGACAGATCGAGGAACACCTCCTCCGTCATGCCCCCCTTGGCAGTCACGTTGAACGTCCCCTTGTGGGGTGCAAAGAGCGCCACCGTGGTCGGCCTGGCGATGTACCAGGCCAGCACCGTCTCATAGACCTCGCCCCAGAAGGAGTGGCGCACCTTGCCCTGCAACCGGGAGTTGGTCAGAGCGCTGTGGAAGATGTGCGGCAACATGTAGAGGGCGATGGCCGCCGCCGGAGCATAGATGATGTAGGCGTGCAGGATAAGGAAGGCGAGCGGCGCCGTCAGGAAGATGAGCCTCGGTATGCCCGAGAGGAAGTGCAGCATGGCATTGAAGTAGCACAGCCGCTGCCCCAGCTTGAGCCCCTTGCCGAAGAGGGGGTTGTCCAGACGCAGGATCTGCACCATGCCGCGCGCCCACCGGATGCGCTGACCGATGTGGGCAGAGAGGCTTTCGGTGGCCAGCCCCGCCGCCAGCGGGATCCGGATATAGGCCGAGGTGTAGCCGAGGCGGTGCAGCCGCAGGGAGGTATGGGCATCCTCGGTGACCGTCTCCACCGCGATGCCGCCGATCTCGTCAAGGGCGGTGCGCTTGATGACGGCGCAAGAGCCGCAGAAGAAGCTGGCATCCCACATGTCGTTGCCATCCTGCACCAGGCCGTAGAAGAGGGCCCCCTCGTTCGGCATCTTGCGAAACCGTTGCAAGTTGTGCTCGAACGGATCGGCGGAGAAGAAGTGGTGGGGGGTCTGGACCACGCCCAGACGGGGATCCCGGTAGAACCAGCCCACCGTCATCTGCAGGAAGGAGCGGGTCGGCAGGTGGTCACAGTCGAAGATGGCGACCAGATCACCGGTGGCCATCTTGAGGGCGTGATTGATGTTGCCCGCCTTGGCGTGCTCATGGGTCGACCGGGCCACATAGCGGATCCCGGCCTCCTCGGCGAAATCGCGAAACGCCGCCCGCCCCCCGTCGTCAAGCAGCCAGATGGTCAGCTTGTCGGCGGGCCAGTCAAGCCCCATGGCGGCGTAGACAGTCCCCTTCACGATGGCGAGATCCTCGTTGTAGGTGGGGATCATCAGATCCACGCTGGGCCACTGGGCCGGATCCGCCGGCAGTTGTGCCGGGGGGCGGTGCAGGGGCCATGCGGTCTGCCAGTAGCCGAGCAGCAGCACCAGCCAGGCATAGGTCTCGGCGGCCAGCAGCAGCAGGCCGCAGGCCAGGCTGACGGGATCGAACCAGTCGAGGGTCGAGGTGTAGCGCCACCAGATGTAACGGCAGGAGATGGTGAGGGAGAGCACCATCATCATCAGCATGGGATAACGGCCCGGCACGGCCCGCAGGATGAAGGCCATGGCCGCCAGCAGGAGGACGAACACCAGTTGTGCCTGCAGGGTGAACGGCTGGGTGACGCAGAGCAGGGAGAGGCTCCCGGCCACCACGCAGAGCAGCACGCTCTTCCAGCGTGCCTCGCGGGGCGTGGCCCTGGCGGCGGCCAGCCCTTTCTCCTCCTGGCGGGCCAGGAAGGCCCCGAGAGCCTGAGTACCCATATGCCAGAGCCGTTGCCAGGAGGCAGGCCAGCGCAGGGGGATGGGCTGTGGGCGACGCACTATCATCCAGAGGCTCTGCAACAGAACGCGCAGGGGATCCCCCACCCGGGGGTGCGTCAGCTGGGGATAGAGTCCCCGGGCATGGCCCAGCACCCATTGCCAGCCATGACGCTCGAGGGGGAAGAGAGCCCAGGCCAGCAGCCAGCCCAGGGTCAATGCGGCCGCCCCCGGGCGGGAAGCCCCCCGATCGCGCAGTGCGCGATAGCGCTGCGAGCACCAGAGGCCCGCAGCCGGCGTCAGCAGCCGCACTCTCATCGGGGCGCCTCCCCCTCTGCCAGACACCAGGTCGCCAGGGCGGCCAGCTCGTGGGCAACCAGACTGGTGGGCGCATAGCGGCCGACCGGCAGCTTGGCGGCCATGGCCTCCGCCATGGCTTCGTCCCTGTGCAGATGAAGATTGAGCAGAGGGAGCCCCCCTGCCAGCCAGAGATCCAGCAACCCCTGCTGCAGGGCCCGCTGGCTGGAGAACTGGGTCACCAGCAGACGCTCATCGGCCGCCCAGAGGTGGCGGTGAAGCCGCACATGGCAGTTGGCATCCGCATTGACCACCAGCAAGCGCATGCAGGGAATGACGGGGGCCATGCCCCGGGGGAGATCCAGCAGCACCAGATCATAGCCATCGATCCCCGCCAGCCACTCGGCCGACGTCCCCTCCCCCCCGCCATGGGAGAGCAGATCCAGTCCCTCCTCCCGGCGGTGAAGCGCTCCTCGCCACTCCCGCGCCGGCTGGGTCAGCCGGCTCCAGCCTCCCGGATCGTCATGGTGCAGGCCAAGGTGGATGCCAAGCTGGTTGTCCGGGCAGAGATCCACCGCCAGCACCCTTGCCCCCTGCTCATGGGCAGCCTGGGCCAGTCCGGCCACGATGGCGGTGGTCCCCACACCTCCCCGGATCCCCTGCAGGGCGATCACCTTCATGCAGACCTCCCCTCGCCAGTCCCCTCGGTCCCTTTCACTGCCACCTCCGCCAGCAGGGGGAAGCGTGCGCACAAGGCGGCGAGCCGCTCCCTGGCGGCAATATCCTGATAGGAGAGGCTGACACCAAAGGCCTGCTGGACCATGGCCACGTCATTGATCACCGTGCCCTCCACCGGGACGCCGAAGGGGGTCTGCATGTCTGATTGCCGTTCGCTGCGCATCGTCACTTCCGGTCTCATTGGGGATAGGGGACCCAGTCCCCCTGCCCCAGCTTGATGTGGTACTTGCCCTGATATTCGATCACCACCGAGCCCTGGTTCTCGGACACCGGCGGGGTCTGCGGCAGGTCGCCCAGCAAGGCATCCCAATCGATGGTCTCGCTCCCGAACACATCCTTCCCCACCAGCCTGGAGACCAGTTCTGATACCGCCAGGAAGCTGCTGGGGGTGTCCACGTTGCGGGTCGCCTCGTGGGGCGCCTTGGTACCGAGCAGGGCAACCCCCACCGGCACCTGGGTGATGCTCGGGCTGGGAATGTCCCGCAGCCCGGCCATCTGCATCTTGTCGCCGGTGAGAGCGGCGCCGTGCTCAGGCACCATCACCACGGCCACCTTGCGGCCGGATTGCTCCAGCGTCGTCATGAAGTCGTCCAGCTGATCCAGCAGGGTCTTGAGCCTCTCCTTGTAGGGCGCTATCTGGCGGCTCGCCACATAGCGGTTGCCATCGTGCAGGGCGATGAGGTTGAAGAAGGTGACGTTGCGTGCCGCCTGACTCTGTGTCCGCTCGTTCAGCCAGCGGCCGAACAGGGCATCCCCGCGATAGATGGGCTCGCCATCGAAGGAGGCGAGATCATGGGCCAGTCCCTTCTTGTCCATAGGGGTCACATCCAGCCCGGCATACTGCTGCAGGCCGGTCAGGTAGTTGCCAAAATCCCCCGAGTGATCCATGGCCACCTGTTTGGCAAAGCCGAGCTGGGCCAGGTTCTCGAACAGCAGACACTGCTTCGGCGCCGTCACATAGAGCCCCTGGTGGCTGGTCTGCCCGCAACTGGCCCGCAGCAGGCGAATAGAGCTCGGGCCGCTGTAGGAGGTGGCGGAGTTGAAGCGGTTGAAGCGAATGTCGAAGTGGGACCAGACCGGATGCCCGCTCAGGCCGCTCGCCTCCACGTCATGCCAGGCCAGGGAGCAGACATTGATGATGAGCACATCGAAGGGGGTCGCCTGGGCTGGCAGGCTCTCCGGGAAGTGCACCAGTCTCTCCTGCTCCTCCCGATAGAAGTCATCGAGATAGGCGTTGAGGTTCTCGTTGGTCGGCGGGGCACTCTGGTCAAGCTGCTCCTCCATGGGCAGCACTGAAGAGCGGGTCTCCTCCCGGGACGTGTTCAGGGCATGCTCGCTCGTCCCCTTGCTGCTCGCGAAGGGATTGCTCACCTGGGGCGAGACCCAGAGCCAGAGCAGCGCCAGCAGGATCCAGGGGGTGAAGCGCAGCCACTGGGCGATGAACAGGTAGAGGGTCAGTATCACGAAGCCGATACCCACCATCTCCCAGTTGATGAAGCGCCCGAGCAGCTCCAGCCAGTAGTCCAGGGTGAAGGAGAAGACCTGGCTTCCCTGATCGAGAATGCTCTCTATCCCCGGCAACCAGGTGTCGTGATAGAAGATCCCCACCCCGATGGGCAGCGCCAGCCAATGCCGGAGGCGCCGCAGCCCCGCCCCGGGCAGGGGAAAGATCAGGAAGGCGGCAAACACCAGGTTAATCAGCGGGTGAAAATTGAGGTAGCCCGCCCAGAGCAGGGCGAACTTGGCAAGAAAATAGACATTCCAGCCACCCAGGCCGTGCCAGTCCAGCCAGGGAGAATCGGCATCAGAAACATGTCGGGTCATCGGCGATGAGTCACCTGTTATCGTGGGCCCCCCGAAGGGGCCGGGCACACTGCAATGGTTGTCAAAAGAATAGCCTGACTATTATGCAACTATTAATTTGTCTCAGGTGGCGCTGAACCTGACTCCCCCGGATGGGTGGGAGGGGAATGAGAGGGGCCGTATGTATCCATATATTATCCAAACGATCCCGATAAGGCAGCCTTCTCTGACAAAATGGGGGGAACGTGCAGACGGGATGCAGGATCCTGACAAGGGCCCCGCGCTTACCACTGCGACAGACTTTGTCAGCCCTGTCGCCATCTCGAACAACTTGAGGCCACCTCTGGATTGCGCCATCATATCGGCCCGGCTGATGGCCGGCCGAATTGGACAGTCAACTTCAAGGACCCCCCATGTTTGAACACGTCGATGCCTATGCTGGCGACCCCATACTGACGCTAGTCGAGACCTTCCATAAAGATACCCGCGAGCAGAAGGTGAACCTGGGGATCGGCCTCTATTACGACGAGCAGGGCCGCATTCCGCTGCTGCCGTCGGTGCAGCAGGCCGAAGCGCAGCGCGCCGCCGCCCCGGCCCCGCGCCCCTACCAGCCGATGGAAGGCGCCGCCAACTACCGCACTGCGGTGCAGCACCTGCTGTTTGGCGCCGAGCACGAAGCGGTCAAGGCGGGTCGCATCGCCACCATCCAGACCATCGGCGGCTCCGGCGCACTGAAGATCGGTGCCGATCTGCTCAAGCGCTACTTCCCGACCTCCGAGGTGTGGGTCAGCAATCCCACCTGGGACAACCACAAGGCGATGTTCGAGGGGGCCGGCATCAAGGTGCACGACTACCCCTATTACGATGCGGCCACCGGCGGCGTGCTGTTCGACGCCATTATCGACTGCCTGAGCAGCCTGCCTGCGAAAAGCATCGTGCTGCTGCACCCCTGCTGCCACAACCCGACCGGGGTGGATCTCTCCCGTGCCCAGTGGGACAAGGTGATCGCCCTGGTGGTCGAGAAGAACCTGATCCCCTTCATGGACATCGCCTATCAGGGCTTCGGTGACGGGCTGGAAGAGGATGCCTATGCCATCCGCGCCATGGTGGCCGCCGGTGTCAGCTTCTTCGTCAGCAACTCCTTCTCCAAGAACCTCTCCTTCTACGGCGAGCGCTGCGGCGGCCTGTCGGTCATCTGCCAGGATGCCGAAGAGGCGAGCCGGGTGCTCGGCCAGATGAAGGCCACCGTGCGCCGCAACTACTCCAGCCCCCCCACCCACGGCGGTCAGATCACCGCGGCTGTGATGAGCCAGCCCGAACTGCACACCATGTGGGTCGGTGAGGTGACCGAGATGCGCACCCGCATCAAGGCCATGCGCCAGAAGCTGTTCGAGGTGCTGAGTGCCAAGGTGCCGGGCCGCGACTTCAGTTACTTCATCAACCAACGCGGCATGTTCAGCTACACCGGCTTCACGCCGGAGCAGGTGGACCGCCTTCGGGAAGAGTTCGCCGTCTACCTGGTGCGCTCCGGTCGCATGTGCGTGGCGGGCCTCAACAGCCGCAACGTCGACTACGTGGCCGACGCCATGGCCGCCGTGCTCAAGGGCTAAGCCCGCAAGCCCCGCTCAGGCGGGGCTTTTCATTTATCCCCTTGCCCGTGGAACCGTGATGGATCTCATTGCCCTCTCCCGCCTCGGCGGTCGCCACCTGGTGACCCTGCATCTGCTGCTCGACACCCGCAGTGTCACCCGCAGCGCCGAGCGGATCTGCACCACCCCCTCCACCGTCAGCAAGACCCTCAACCAGTTGCGCGAACTGCTGGGGGATCAACTGCTCTACCGCCAGGGCAATCAGTTGCTGCTGACCCCGTTTGCCGAGCGGCTCGGCCCGACGCTGCGCCGCCTGCTGGGGGAGCTCAACGGCCTCACCAACCAGGAAGGATTTGCCCCTGCCAACTGGCAGGGGGAGCTGAACCTGGCGATGCGGGAGAGCAGCATGATCTGGCCCATGGGGGCCATACTGGGTCAGTTGATGCAGGAGGTGCCGGGGCTGATGCCCGTCGTGCGTAACAAGGACGAGCAGGGACTGGCTGCTCTGGCGGCGGGCAAACTCGACTTCGTGATCCTGCCCCACGATCAGAGCCAGCCCGGGGTCAATCAGCCCGGCCTCGTCTGGGAAACCTTGCGGGAGGACGAGCTGGTCTGCCTGATGCGCGCGGATCATTCGGCGTTGATGCGCCCCTGGGATCTCGATGCCTACCTGAGCTGGCGCCACATCGCCATTCGCGATCAGGAGCTGGCCGATCCCTTCTTCGAGCAGAGTCTGGCCCAGCGCCAGGTACGGCGCAGACTGGGGGCCACCCTGCCGGATTTTGGCAGCGCCGCCGCCCTGCTGCGCCAGAGCGATCTCATTCTCACGGCCGTGAAGGGCTGGGCTACCCGGGCTTGTACCCAGGGGTTGGTGAGCCGCCCTGTCCCCTTCGATTACGGCGCCGTGACCCACAGCCTGGTGTGGTATGGCCCCCTGGGGGAAGATCCCGCCCTGCGCTGGTTCCGTCAGCGCATCCTGCGACTGGCCCGGGAGCTGGACGCCCCACAATGATGCCTGGTGGCAGGAATCAGGGTTTCTTGGTGTAGATGGGGCCTGGGAAAGAGGTGACGTTGTTGCCCAGTTCGGTGATGCGGGCGGCCCCCTGCTTGCGCACCTGATCGACCCGCAGCACGTGGTGCATGGGAATAAGGGTGCGGGTGACGTCGGCAAATTCGCTCTTCAGCTTCTCGTGGCTGGGGTCGACGATGAGCGCCGTGTGGGTGTCCCACACGAAGTGGGCGATCTCGATGAAGCCGAACAGCTGGCCCTGATTCACCTCTCTTACATAGACTTCGTAACGCTCGCTGTGACAAATGAACTGCACTCGATAAAGGGCGTTGGATTCACTCATGGGTATCTGTTGGTGATGGACGGTTTGCCCATTCTAGCCGTCCCCTCGGACAGCCCCTATAGACAGAGTTCACAGTTGCGTCATATCGGGTCTCAGCATCCCGACGTGCCGCAGAGCTCAGATCGCAGGCAGCATCACGGCCCCAAACCCCTTGGCCTTCAATGCGTTGGCAAGCACTGTCAGGTCAGCCGACCCGGCTTCTGGCCATGACAGCGCCTCCCCTCGCACCCCGTGGTGGCGAAAACCGTTGAGGCGGATGGGTACGGGTCCCAGCGACAGCAAGAAGGTCGTCAACGCCTCCTGCAGCGCGCCGGTGGCATCGAGAAAATCGCTGTGCCCCGGCACCAGCAACAGCCGCACCTCCGCCAGCTTGCCCGCCTGCGCCAGCAGTTGCAGCGACGCCAGCACCCGCTCGCGGCCATAGCCGGTCAGGGAGAGGTGTACCGAGTCACGCCACCCCTTGAGGTCGATCATGGCGCCGTCGAGCTGCGGCAGCAACCGCTGCCAGCCTGTCTCCGCGAGCGAGCCATTGCTGTCGAGCAGACAACTGAGATGGGCCAGATCCGGCGCAGCCTTGATGGCCGTGAACAGGGCGATCACGAACGGCAACTGGGTGGTCGCCTCCCCGCCGGAGACGGTGATGCCGGTGAGCAGCGGGCCATAGCGGCGCAGCAGGGCCAGCACCTCGGCCACCGACATCTGGCGCGTCTTGGGGTTGGCACTGCGCGGGCAGGCCTCCAGACAGGCGTCGCAATCGGTGCAGAGCGCCTCCTGCCAATGAACCTTGCCCTCGCTCATGGCGAGGGCGCCACTCGGGCAGACCGCAAGGCAGTCGCCGCAATCGTCGCACAGCCCGATAGTGTGGGGATTGTGACAACCGGGGCAGCGGAAGTTGCACCCTTGCAGAAACAAGACCAGCCGGTTGCCCGGCCCGTCTACGCAGGAAAAAGGCAGCACCCTGCTCACCAGGGCGCTGCGCGTCAGCAGAGCTTCATCCATCGGACTCGGCTCAGTACTGGCTGATGGTCGACTCATTGGCCACCACTCGCGGTGCCCGCTGGCGAATAGCGGTCACGTCACTCGCCTCGGCACCAAGACAGGTGGTCTGCAGCCGCGACCCCTCCTCTGCGAAGCGGCCCACGTCGCTCTTGCGGATCATGTAGCCGGTCACCCGCACCAGATCGCTGTCGGCCACGTTGGCGGTGAACTCGCGCATGCCGATGGCGAGCGCCCCCTTGCAGAGCTGCAGCAGTGCCTGCGGATTCTGGCGGATGGTGGGATCCAGGGTCAGGATCTCGCTGATCCCCGAGTGGTAGTAGCCGTGGTGCGGCGCCAGCGCCAGCACATGGCTGGCCGGATCCGGCTCCTGCCCGTAGGGAATCCGCACCCCCGGGGTCACCGCCACATCGATGCTGAGGCCGCCCTGTGAGTGCAGCAGAGCGTGCCCACCCCAGGCATGGGCCTGCGGCGTCGTAGTGACATATTCCGAAAGCTGGGCCGAGATGCGATAGCCAAGCTGATTTGCCTCTTCGTCGTGACCGTAGCGGCCCGGCAGATTCTCTTTATCCATCAAGATGTTGACCGCTTCCGCCATGCCGTAGATGCCGAACATGGGGACGAAGCGATCCTCATCCAGCAGCCCCTCCTTGACCAGGAAGCTGTCGAAGAAACCGGACTCCTCGTGCAGGAAGGCGGCGCGCACCGCAATCAGCTGGGACGTGAGACGGCAGTAGTGGGGCAGCAGACAGCCGAGGAAATCATCGATCCCCTGTGCCTGCTCGGCGACTCGCTTGAGGGAGATCCGCACCAGGGTGTTGGCGCCACCGGCCTGCGGCAGGGCGTTGTAGCAGCTGACGATGCCAAAACCACGCTGGTCGAAGGTATCGCGATGGACCGGGTAGTTGGCGATATGCGGCTTGCTGCACTCGGCGATATTCTTCACCGCCAGCAGCAGCAGATCGTCGGGAGTCTGCTCCGGATCGTGGAAGAAGGTGAGGTTGGGGGCCACCTGCTTGAGCTCGTTGTCGATGCGCAGGATCAGGCGGCAGATCCGGTTGTCGTCGGGACCAATGTTGACGTGCATGAAGGCATCCGGCAGCACCCGATCCAGATAGATCCAGAAGGCCTTCAGCTTGCGATGGAGCGTTTCATCATCCAGCTCACCGACGAAGGGCAGCAGCAGGTGATCGAGGCGCCCCAGCCAGACCGGCATGCCGGTGACGGAGGGCACGTGGTGGTAGAGGATGCGCAGGGCATCGAGGGCCTCGTCGAAGTCCAGGGGGAGCGCCAGCTCCAGCCAGGCCGAGCCCTGGCGCAGAAACCGCTCGTAATCCGGCAGCACATAGCGCGGTTTGTGGGGAGCGTGTCCCTCGAACATGTCGCACAGCACCCCTTGTGCCATGGCATCCTGCACGGCGGCAGGCAACTCGGGGTAAGGCAACGCGTTTTCGGCGGCGAGCGCCAGGGCGTGGCTCTTCTGGGCCGGTGACAGCAGGGGGTCGCGCACGATGCGCTGGCAGGTTTCGGTGAAGGACATGGCTCGCTCCTCGGCGGGTGGAACCAAAATCCTCACACTTGAGAGGCCTTTTTTGAAGTGACATTCCCAACAGGGCGGATATCCCATCAAGACATCCGCCATGCCGGATCACGGCACGCCCTTCACCAGGGCCAGAACAGGGCCACGCCCCCCAGCCAGCGCAGCAGGAAGAAGCCCCCCATGCCGACGACCACCACCACCAAAGTAGGCAGGCGCAGCAGGGTCAACACCGTCACCAGCAGGGTGGCGGCCAGGTAGTCCGGATCCCAGTCCAGCCCGTGGCCGGGCTCATAGCTGAAGACGATGGGCAGCCAGATGGCGGTCAGCACCGACTGGGCCGAGAAGCTGAGGAAAGCCCCCATCTCGGCCCCCGGCTGATAGCGGGTCAACCGCGAGAAGAAGGCAAAACGGTTGAAGAAAGTGATCAGGGCCAGCAGCCCTATCATCAGCCAGCCCATGATCACCTCCTCATCCGGTGCAGCACATAGCCCACCACCATGCCGGCCAGGGCCGAGACGATGATGTGGATCTCCGCCAGCAGCGGCTTGGTGACGAGCGCCGTCCCGCCGCTCACCAGGGTGGCCGCCACCATGGGCAGGTTCTTCATGGCGGGGAGCGTCATGGCGATAAAGGTGGCGGCAATGGCAAAGTCGAGCCCCATCTTGTCCAGCCCGTCAATGTACTGGCCGGCGGCGATGCCGAGCAGGGTCGCCAGGTTCCAGAACAGATAGAAGACAAAGCCCGCGATGAGCGCATAGGCGGGATTGAAGGCGCCGCTGCGCTCCCTGTCTTTCAGCGCCACCGCAAACATCTCGTCGGTCAGGAAGAAGGCGAGGCTGGCCCGCCAGCGCAGGGAGAGCGGCAGCACGTCTCCGCGGAAGGTGAAGCCATAGAGCAGATGCTGGGAGGTGATCACCATGGTGGAGCCCATGATGGGCAGCAGCGGCGTCCCCGCCCCGAACAGGGTGGTGGCCGAGAGCTGGGCCGCCCCCGCATAGACCAGCAGCGACATCAGCTGGGCCTGGAGCGGGCTCATACCCGCCTGAAGCGCCAGGGCGCCACACAGTATTCCCCAGGGGATGACGGAAATGGAGAGCGGGAGCATATCCAGGGTGGCACGCCACCAGAGCGCCCCCGTGCGCTCGGGCACAGGGAGGCGGGTTTCCGACATCATGGGATCATCCTTGTCACAGCCAATGCGAACCGGAAAAACTAGCACGGCGCAGGAGGCAGTGTCACGTCATGGTCTGCGACAAATGCAACGCCCGCATGAGAGCGGGCGTTGGCAGACAGGATCAGGGCTCGATGATGATGGGAGTGCCGGGCTCGATGGCGTTCCAGATCTCGTCCATCTCGTGGTTCAGCACCGCGATGCAGCCATTGGTCCAGTTGGACGGCTGCACCCTGCGATCCCCCAGGCTGTTGCGCTGGCCGTGGATCATGATCATGCCGCCCGGGTTCACACCCAGCTCGTTGGCGCGCTTGATGTCGTCCAGATTCGGGTAGTTGATGTGAATGGCCTTGTAGAAACCGGAGTTGCTCTTCTTGTAGTCCAGGGTATAGCGACCTTCCGGGGTACGCTGATCCCCCTCACGCTGCTTGTGTCCTTTGGGAGCCGGGCCTAGGGCAATCCAGTAGCGCTTCACTTCCTTGCCATCCTTCATCAGGGTCAGGCTGTAACTCGACTTCTTCACCACCACCATATCGGCGGACAGAGTGGCAAAACTCAACGCGGGCCACAGCCCCAGCAAACACAGCAATACGGCTCTCACTATCCATCCCTCTGCGAGCCTTCTGGGCTCTCTTGTTAGCAAATCATCTGAATGTCGCCACTCTCTGGTGGCGAGCGAGCGCCATGATATGGGATCGCCGTGAATACTCAATATATCGGGAGAAACATATCTGTGGCCAGCAGGGGGAAATGGCCGTCAACCCGCCATGCAGAGGCCCTGCCAAGGGCTGGGCGTCGTCTCTTGCATGCAACCAGGCACCTCAACGCAGGTCATCAAGGCCTGGAAGATGGCGCAGGAAGAAAAACCAGCGGGCAGCGCCGCAGCCAGTGACACTTGAGCCTGTCCACCCGCCAATCCCCGGCTGGCACCATGGGGTCAGACTATCTCAACGCACAAGAAAAGAGCCCCTTATGGGGCTCTTTTGACTGTGCGATACCGGGCTCAGGTCAGGGTCACTGGTTCGGCGGCCTCAAGGCGCCGGATCCAGGCCTCGAAGTCTGCCAGCATGCGCGCCTCGGACTCGCTGTTGTCGGCGATGAGCTCGGCCCCGTGCACCACCCGGATATGGGCGTCGAGGGGCGTCCCCTCCCCTGCCGGTGGGCGCTGCCGCGCCGCCGCCATGCACGTCTTTGCCTGTTGCCACGCCTCGGCGGCACTCCGGTTGCACGCCTCTGCCAGCGGCACCGCACTGAAACCCTCGCCGGTGAGGCTCTGCAGCGTCTCGTCATGGGTCATGCCGTTGCCCGGTCCCCAGTAGTGGGCGGCCAGATCCGGTCCGATGCGCGGGTTGTCGGTGAGGTAGCCGTCGCGCCTCAGGAAATAGGCGCGGGTCTGCTCCACCGCCATCAGTGCCAGCAGATAGCCGTGATAGGCGCAGGCCGACTCCTGGTTCAGAAGGTGTGGGATGGCCAGCAGCGGGCGCGGGCTATCCACCCCCAGGATCTTGCGCTCCCACTTGCGGGCCAGGGCCAGCACGGCTGCCGGGGTGCGCTCGCTATCTGCCATGGCGTAGAGATCCCGCTCGAAGTAGGCCACCAGCGCGATCTGGCGCTCGTTGAAGGCGCGAAATGGCTGGCGCGCTTCAATCATGGCCTGGATAAGCGCATCGGGGATGGGTTCTCCCGCCGCGTTTCTGGCGTAGCGCTTGAGCCAGTCCGCGTCGTCCAGCAGGCTGTCGCAGAACATGGACTGGGTCTCGGCATAGGCCATGGAGGTGGGCGGAAACTCCTGGGAGAAGCAGGGGGCGTTGCCGGTGACGTTGGCAAAGTGCGCCGCGTGGCCTCCCTCGTGGAACAGGGTGTTGAGCCCGCTCCAGCCGCTGCCCACCTGGGCCGGATTGGCCAGGCTGGTGAAGTTGACCACCGCCGGCACCCACTCCCCTTCCTGCCAGAAGCTCGGCACCGGGCCGTGACAGAAGCCGTTCTCGTATTTTCCCTCCCGGGTCAGCAGATCCAGGGTGAGGGTGGCACCGCGGTACTGGATGCCGAGCCGGCGGAAGCTCTCGACCCAATCCTTCAGCGCCCGGGAGAAGGGCACGTAAGGGTCGAGCTGGCGGGTCACGTCACCACTCACGCTGTAGCGCAGGTTGTGGGGCAGCAGGGCTGCTTCCCCCTTGGCCGCTTTCAGCTCCGCCAGACTCTGGTGCAAGCGGGCATCGGTACGGGCGATGAAGTCGTCGAGAATGGCAAACAGCTGCTCCGGGCTCATCTGCTCGTTCTTGTGCACCTTGTAATCGAAGTAGTCGCGATAACCCATGGCACGGGCGAAGCGGTTGCGCAGCGCGACGATGTCAAGATAGCCGTTGTCGACCACCCACTGCTCCAGGGTGTGGAACATGGCGAGCGCGCTCTGGCGCACCGCCTCGTCGCTGCTGGCGGCCAGCGCCGTGCTGGCGGCGGGCAGGCTGCCGGGGACCTGGCGGCCCTGCTCATCCAGCAAGGTGAGCTTCAGCCCCTTGCGACGGGCGAAGAGATCCGCCTCGGCGGCCACCAGCTCGTCCATCAGGGCGGAGGCACCGGGATCTTCGATGACGTTGCACTCGAAGAAGGCGATCCAGCCCCCCAGACCACGCCTGAGATCCGCCTCTTCGGCCTGGGCATGCATCTCCCGCAGCACCGGCAGGCGGGCAGGATCGGCACAGAACGCCTTGTAGGCCTGTTCGGCCGCGGTGAAGCCTGCCTGATCGTCGCTGGTGCCCATGTAGGTGGACCAGAACAGGTCCTCCTTGCGTCTGTGCACCTGCAGGTAATCGGCATTGAGCTGGTTGAGATAATTCCTGGCAATGGAACTCATAACTTCCCTCTTGTTATGGGGCGACCACGGGGGGCGCCCACTCCTTTTTGGTGAAATGCCAACCCATTCACACTTCTTGCAAATGGAGCAGACAAATTGTGCGCCGGGATGCGCGCCATCACGCTATCAAAAGCGAGGGTTTCTGTCTGCTGGCTATACTGGTTGTCAAACTGCTCAATTGGCTGTTTTCCATCGCAACCCATTGAAAGTTAATGGCATGTTAAAAACAACAATAATCAGGTCCGGCCGCTAGAACGGCCACAATCAGACCCGCATGGGAAAGTAAGGATAAGACTATGTTCAAGCTCGGTGATATTGCCGTGAGTCGCAAGCTGATGCTGCTGCTCTCACTGGCCCTGGTCGGCTTCATCGCACTGCTGCTCATCTCGGCCAGTGCCCTGCACCGCAATCTGATGAGTGAACGGGAAGCCAGGCTGCAGGCGGTGCTGGATCTGGCCATGAGCCGGATCCAGGCCCTGGCCGCCACCCTCCCCCCGGAGCAGGCCAAGGCACAGGCCAAGGCCATGCTCGACAGCATGCGCTTTGACGGGGACAACTACCTGTTCGTGCTGGATGAAGATCGTCGGGTGGTGGTGCATCCCGCCAAACCCGAGCTGGTCGGCCAGCAGATGGGCAACAACCCTGCCGAGTCCCACTGGCAACACATGGTGGATCTCGGCAAGGGCGGCCACCAGGGCAGGCTGGAGTATCAGTGGGTCTCCCCGTCCGGCGAGGCGGCCCAGAAGATGTCGCTGGTGACGGGCTACCAGCCCTGGGGCTGGATCCTGGGCTCCGGTGTGTTGTTGCAGGACATTGAGGCCACTATGTGGTCGCAATATGAGTGGATGGGTGGCGCCACCTTGCTAGTGATCCTGTTGATGGGGCTGCTGGGACTCGCCATCAGCCGCTCCATCGTCAATCCCCTGGCCGAGATCAACAAGGCCATGGCCCGGGTCGCGGCCGGCGATCTGGTGGTCAGCATCCCGGTGCTGGGCAGGGATGAGCTCGGCGCCGTCGCCAGCTCCACCAACCAGGGGCTGGATGCCATCCGCCGCGCCCTGCTGGAGGCGAGCCAGGGGGCCCGCAACGTGGCGGATGCCGCCCTGCGCATCGCCGCCTCCGCCGAACAGACCAACCAGGCGGTCAACAGTCAGCGGGATCAGCTCGCCCAGCTCGCCACCGCCATGAACGAGATGAGCGCCACCATCGCCGACGTGGCGGGTCACGCCGAGAATACGGCCCGCGACACCCAGGATGCCACCAGCGAGGCCGGACTCGGCAACCAGGATGTCCATGCCAGCGTGCATGGCATCCAGGCGCTGGCCACCGAGGTGGATCAGGCCACCTCGCAGGTCAACCAGCTCAAGGAGGGAGTGATGCAGATAAGCGAGGTGACGGCGGTCATCAGCGCCATCTCGGAGCAGACCAACCTGCTGGCCCTCAACGCCGCCATCGAGGCGGCCCGGGCCGGCGAGCAGGGCCGTGGCTTCGCCGTGGTGGCCGACGAGGTGCGCCAGCTGGCCAGTCGCACCCGCCACTCCACCGAGGAGATCCAGAGTACCATCACCCAGTTGCAGCAACGGGCTGTCACCGCCGCCAACGCCATGGACGCCAGCCGCAAGCTGGCGGAGAGCAGCGTCAACCAGTCCGAGAAGGCGGGGCAGGATCTCTCCCTCATCGTCAATCACATCCAGCACGTGAGCGATATGGCGACCCAGATCGCCACGGCGGCGGAGCAGCAGAGCATGGTGGCGGAAGACATGAACCGCAACGTCAGCGGCATCAACGACTCGGCGCTCGAGATGTCCCAGGCGGCCTCCCAGTTGGCCCAGGAGAGCGAACTGCTGGCCGGTCTCTCCCGAAGCCTCGACGAGCGACTGGCGGTGTTCAAGCTCGACAACGCCCAAGCCCAGGACAGGATGATGCGACCGACCCAGGTGTCCTCTTCCCGAGCAGGCATGCAACCCCGCCACTGAGTGGCCCCATGAGCCCCTGCCAGGCTTGCAGGGGCTCCTTTCCTGTTATGGCCACGGGAGCCTCTCCCGGACCACCCTCTCGCACTGAACCAGCGCGCAGATCCCGATGGAGTGATCTGCCGCTGATGCGCTGCTCCGATGAGATGGCACTGTCAATTTTTACACTTAATTTTTTAACAAAATATAGTCATGATGAGTGGTCGCCACAGGCGGCACCATGATCCTTTCTGTAGTCATTTGGCAAACTGGTTGAAAGGCCAGGACGCAAAGCCTCCGGTCTAAAGACAAGCTGTCCAGGATAGCGGGGTTGCAGCACCGTGTTTCGGGGAACTCCCCTGCCAACGTGACTGCCCACATCACCGAACAGAGGAATGTATGGCAGCAAATATCCGACTCACCCATCTCGCGGCAGCGCTGGCGCTGCTGGCCAGTGGCGGCGTACTCGCTCACGGCTACATCAGCCAGCCCGAAGGGCGCAACTACCTGTGCAAGACAGGGGGCAACAGCCAGTGTGGCGCCATCCAGTGGGAACCCCAGAGCCTGGAAGCCCCCTCCGGCTTCCCCGATGGCGGCCCCGCCGACGGCCAGATAGCCTCGGCCGGTCACCCCCAATTCGGCGAGCTCAACACCCAGACCCTCGATCGCTGGACCAAGCGTGAGGTGCAGGCCGGTCCCTTCGTCATCAGCTGGACCTTCACTGCCAACCACGTAACCCGCAACTGGCGCTACTACCTCACCAAGCAGGACTGGAACCCGAACCAGCCACTCACCCGGGATGCGTTCGATCTCAATCCCTTCTGCGTCATCGACGGCAACATGGTGCAGCCCCCCAAACAGGTGACCCATCAGTGCACCCTGCCCCCGCGTACCGGTTATCAGGTCATTCTCGGGGTGTGGGAGGTAGGGGATACCTCCAACAGCTTCTACAACCTGATCGACGCCCGGTTCAAGGATGGCACCCAGCCACCGCTGACCTGGAACCAGGGAGGGACCATCTATCCCTCCATCGACCTGGTGGCGGGTGACAAAGCCAGAACCCGGGTGTTCGATGCCAATGGCGAGCGCACCGATCTCCAGACCGAGCTGACCATCGCCAGCACCGAGCAGGGCCAGAAGAACAACTGGGCCCACGCCCTGGCGAGCAAGATCAACGCCGAGCAGAGCCAGATCCGTGCGGGCCAGCAAGGCACGGACGGCCAGTTCAACCCCGTCTATGGCCAGAACCCGGTCTACCTCAAGGCTGGCAGCAACCTGCAACGGGTCGAGATCCAGCTTGAGCAACAGCAGCCCCCGGTGGAGAACGGGATCAGCGTGAGCGGTCTGGCGAGCGACTACACGCTCGACAACGGCAAGCTCACCCTGATGTTCACCGTCACGGCCCAGGGGGATCTCGCCATCACCAACACCCTCTATGACCACGGCGGTGTCGCCAGGGGACAGAGCAGTGCCGATATCAAGGACGGCAGCCAGAGTTTCTCCATGGCGCTGACCGGCTTGAGTGCGGGCCACCATCAGCTGGTGATCGAGGGCAAACCCAAGGCCGGTGGTGACGCGGTGCAGCAGACCCTGGATCTCATGTTCAAGGATCCGGCAAGCGGGGGCTATTACCAGTTCACTTTCCCGGACGGCCTCAAGTCCTACACCGCCGGAACCCGGGTACTGCAGCCGAAGAACGGCAAGGTCTATCAGTGCAAACCCTTCCCCTACAGCGGCTGGTGCAGCCAGTGGGCGAGCACGGCCACCCAGTATGAACCGGGCGTAGGCTCCCACTGGCAGGAGGCCTGGACAGCGCAGTGATGGGACGTATCCGACCTAGCGGGAACCCGCTCGGCGTTTCCGGTGCCAGATCAGGTCAACATCAAACAAACGGGGAGCCCATGGCTCCCCGTTTTTCATCCATCCCTCGGTTCAGATCTGATAGTCGAGCAGGGGCTCGTTGCTCATGGCGCGGGCCTGGATCTCCGCCAGCGCCAACTCGGGGTTGCAGAGCTGGATGAACTGCCAGGCAAAGTTGTGCTGGAACTGCCCCTGCTTGAGGCCGATCCAGGCGGTGTGCGGCGCAAACAACCGACTGCCGTCTAGCTGTACCAGTCCCTTGTCCCGCAGGGAATCGAACGCCATGTCCGCCAGTATGCCCACCCCCATCTCCAGCTCGACATAGGTCTTGATGACGTCGGAGTCCTGGGCGGTCAGCAGGATCTGCGGCACTATGCCCGCCTCGGCAAAAGCATCATCCACCCGTGCCCGACCGGTGAGGCCGGCCTGATAGGTGACGATGGGCCAGTGGGCCAGAGCGGCCAGGGTCAGCTCCCGCTCGGCGGTGAGGGGGTGCTGCTCCGGCACGACGATATTGTGGTGCCAGCGATAGTAGGGAAAGGCCACCACCCCTTCGCTCTTGTCGAGCTGCTCGCTGCTGATGCCGATGTCCACCTCACCGGTCTGCACCAGCCGCACTATCTCCTCCGGGCTCCCCTGACGCAGCTCCAGCTGTACCAGGGGAAATTGCTCCCGAAACGCCTTCACTACCCTCGGCAGGGCATAACGGGCCTGGGTATGAGTGGTCGCGATGAGCAGTCGGCCCGAGTCGCGATTGGCAAAGGTGCTCGCCAGTTTGCGGATGTTGTCGGCATCCCCCAGGATACGCTCGGCGATCACCAGCAACTCCTTGCCCGGCTCGGTCATGCCGAGCAGGCGCTTGCCATAGCGAATGAAGAGGGCGAGCCCCAGCTCCTCCTCCAACTCGCGAATGTGGCGGCTGACCCCGGACTGGGACGTAAAGAGGGCATTGGCCACGTCGGTCAGGTTGTAATCCCGTCGTGCCGCCTCCCGAATGATTCGCAATTGCTGAAAGTTCACCTCATCGCCTCCTGCGCTGAGTGGCGGTGGCTCGTGCCACCGTCCTCTTGTTATGGATTGCCGGGATCATAGCCCGGCAGCAAGCCTGACAGAGGGCCGCACCTCGCGGCTTGCCCTCAGATCTGGTAGTCGGGATAGAGCTGTGCCTGCCTGGCCACCAGACGCACCCCCTGGCCGGGAGCAAAAGCGCGGGCGGCCTCCTTGCTCAGTTCGGCCTCGTAGTGAGCGCCTCCCGTCTCCCCATCGCCACGCAGTTCCACCCGGATGCGCGGCCCCATGGGTAGCAGGCGGGTAATGGTGGCGCGAATGCCACCGGGGGCATCCGAGGGCAGGATCTCCAGCTCGTGGGGACGCACATAGGCAATGGCCGCACTCCCTTCTGCCAGATGTGAGGGGATGGGGCCACCCAGTTGCTGTTCACCGATGCCGAGCCCCTGCCCGGCCACCCTGCCACGAAACAGGTTTACGCTGCCAAGGAAGCTGTGCACGAAGGCACTGGCGGGCTGATCATACACTTCGGCAGGGGTGCCAATCTGCTCTACCTTGCCGGCGTTCATCAGCACCACCCGATCCGCCACCTCCAGGGCCTCTTCCTGATCGTGGGTCACGAACAGACTGGTGACATGCAGCTCGTCGTGAAGCTCACGCAGCCAGCGGCGCAGCTCCTTGCGCACCTGGGCATCGAGGGCGCCGAAAGGCTCGTCCAGCAGCAGCACCTTGGGCTGCACCGCCAGGGCCCGGGCCAGGGCGACCCGCTGGCGCTGACCACCGGAGAGCTGGGTCGGGTAGCGTGCCGCGACATGGCTAAGCTGCACCAGATCCAGCAGCTCCTTGACCCGGGTGCGGATGGCCGCCTCGTCCGGGCGTTCGCTGCGCGGCTTGACCCTCAGGCCAAAGGCCACGTTCTCGAACACCGTCATGTGGCGAAACAGGGCGTAGTGCTGGAACACGAAGCCAACGTTGCGCTCGCGCACATGGAGATCCGAGGCATCCTCGCCGCGGATGATGACGCTGCCACTGTCCGCCTGCTCCAGCCCGGCGATGATCCGCAGCAAGGTGGTCTTGCCGCAGCCAGAGGGGCCGAGCAGGGCGACCAGCTCACCGTCGTGAAAATCGAGGTTGATGTCGGCCAGCGCCGCGTACTGATTGAAATGCTTGTTGAGCCCTTGAACCTGAATGCTCATGAATGCCTCTCCTATAACCGTTAATTCGGGATCAATGGGACTGGGTCGGTTGGCCGCGCAGCCTGGCCAGCAGGGTCTCACCCAGCAGGGTGAAGATCCCGAACAGCGCCAGCAGGCTGGCCACCGCGAAGGCGGCACCGGTCTGGTACTCGTTGTAAAGGATCTCGATGTGCAGCGGCAGCGTGTTGGTCTGGCCGCGAATGTGGCCGGAAACCACGGAGACAGCGCCAAACTCCCCCACCGCCCGGGCGGTACAGAGCAGCAGGCCATACATCAGGCTCCAGCGGATGCCGGGCAGGGTCACCCGCCAGAACATCTGCAACCCGCTCGCCCCCAGCATGATGGCGGCCTCCTCTTCCTCCGGGCCCCGCGCCTCCATCTGGGGCAGCAGCTCGCGTACCACGAAGGGCACAGTGATGAAGGTGGTCGCCAGGATAATCCCCGGGGTAGCGAAAATGATCTTGATGTCGTGCTCGCTGAGCCACTCGCCGAACCAGCCGCGACTGCCGAACAGCAGCACGAACATCAAGCCCGCGATGACCGGCGAGACCGAGAACGGCAGATCGATGAGGGTGATAAGCAGTTGCCGGCCAGGAAAGCGGAACCGAGCGATGGCCCAGGCAGCGGCCAGCCCGAACAGCAGGTTCAGGGGCACCGAGCAGAGCGTCACCAGGGCGGTCAGCCCCAGGGCGCTCAGGGCATCCGGCTCGCTGATGGCGTGCCAGAAGAAGGCCAGACCCGGGCTCAGCGCCTGGATGAAGACGGTGGCCAGCGGCAACAGCAGCAAGGCGGCAAACCAGCCCAGACCGACGGTGACCAGCAGCCATTTGACCCAGACCGGTTCATGGGTCACCGGAGGATGACGCGCCGGGGTGGCCGGCGCGGACTCCTGGGCCTGATCGAGATGTGCAGTAGAGGCGTTCATATACGGCTTCCTCCGATGCGAGCCCAGCTCCAGGCTTGCAACTTGTTGATGAGCAACAGCAGCACAAAGGAAATGAGCAGCATGACGGACGCAATGGCCGATGCACCGGCGTAGTCATACTCCTCCAGGTGACTCATGATCATCAGAGGGGCAATCTCGGACACCATGGGGAGGTTGCCGGCAATGAAGATGACAGAGCCGTACTCCCCCACGCCGCGAGCAAACGCCAGGGCAAAACCGGTGAGCAGCGCAGGTACCAGGGTCGGCCACAGTACCCGGATGAAGGTCTGCCAGCGGTTGGCACCCAGGCTCGCGGCCGCCTCCTCTTGCTCGCTCTCCGCTTCCCGCAGCACCGGCTGCAGGGTACGCACCACAAAGGGCAGCCCGATAAAGGTCAGGGCAATGACCACCCCTATGGGGTTGTAGGCAAGCTCGATGCCCAGCGGAGCGACCCATTGGCCAATCCAGCCGTTGGGGGCAAAGATGGCGCACAAGGCGATGCCGGAGACGGCAGTCGGCATGGCAAAGGGCAGGTCGATCAGCGCATCCACCAGTCTGCGGCTGGGGAAGGTATAGCGCACCAGTATCCAGGCCAGTATCAGACCGAACAGACTGTTGAGCAGGGCGGCAATGAAGGCGGCGCCAAAGCTCAGGCGAAAGGAGGCGAGCACCCGGGGGGAGCCGATCACCTGCCAGAACTCGGCGGCGCTCAGGTTGTTCACCGCAAACAGCACCAGTGCCGAGAGCGGCAGCAGCACCAGTATGCCCAGATAGAGCAGACTGAAGCCCAGCGTTGGCCCCAGGCCTGGCAGGACGGAATAAGAACTTAATCGCATAACACATCCGTTTGTTATAAATACTTTGGATGTGACGATTTTGCTCACGGCGGCCAGGGACAACAAACACCAATAATGCCTTTGCTAAGCACTTTTTTATCTAACAATGGTGGAACAAGGCTTTTAGAGCGATAAGCATAAAAAAAGGTCTTTTATATAAATAAAAGACCTAAAAGACGGAGCGGTAAAACCGGGAACCTGCAAAGTCAGTCACGCTGGCCAAGTTGCCAGCCCGCCTGGAAATCGTGCCGAGACAATCCGATGGTCCCTCATCGAAAACTGAGTGCGGCCTGCTTGCCCCACTCGGCAGGAGCAGGCTCCACCACCATTTCGGCACGGCGGTATAGGGTGCCGAGCAAAGCGAGGCCCTGGTGCCACTCCCCATGGCCGGACTGGGCATTGATATGGCCCACCTCCCCCGCATCGAACAAGGGCACCTGCCACTGCCGGCTCCAGAACTCTGCCCGCTCGAAACTCATCCAGGGGTCATTGCGGCTGGCGATCAACTGGGCAGAGACCTTGATGGACCCCGTCAACACCTCATCCGGGATACCGAAACGGGCAGGGTCGGCAGGGGCAACGATGAAGATGGAAGAGACCTTGTCTGGTTGCAGTCTGGCGGCAGCGATGGCCGTTAGAGCGCCGAAGGAGTGGGCGACCAGGTGGACCCGGCTGCGCCGGCTCCTGAGCTTGCTCGCCAGCTTTGCGCTCCAGACCGTGAGATCCGGCTTGTCCCAGGGCAGACCCATCATTCTCTGCCACTGGGGAAATTGCTGGTGCCAGCGGCTCTGCCAGTGATCCGGCCCACTGTTGTGCAGACCGGGAACCAGAAGGATCTTGTTCATCGTGGTACTCCTATCTGTTGTCACAGGGGCCTGCGTCTCTTAGCGGCCCGGTTGGTAAATCTGGTCAAACGATCCGCCCTGGGCGAAGTGCTTCTTCTGTGCCTTGTCCCAATCGCCTTCCAGATCCTTGACAGTAAAGAGCGTCAGGTTGGGGAACTGGGCCGCTGTCTCCTTCAGGATCGCCGGATTGCTCGGACGATAGTGGTATTTGGCGATGATGCGCTGCCCTTCGTCAGAGTAGAGATACTCGAGGTAAGCCTTGGAGACGGCCTCGGTACCATGCTTCTTGGCTACCTTGTCCACCACGGCTACCGGCGGCTCGGCCAGGATGGAGACCGAGGGCACCACCAGTTCGAACTTGTCGCTGGTGCCCGGTTGATTGAGCACCAGCAACGCTTCATTTTCCCAGGCCAGCAACACATCCCCGAGCCCGCGTTCGATGAAGCTGGTGGTGGCGCCACGTGCCCCGGAGTCCAGCACCTTCACATTCTTGAACAGATCGCTGACAAACTGTTTGGCGCCCTCTTCAGTGCCGCTTTTCTTCAGGGCATAGCCCCAGGCAGCCAGATAATTCCAGCGCGCACCGCCGGAGGTCTTGGGGTTGGGGGTGATGATGGCGACATCCTTGCGCACCAGGTCGCCCCAATCCTTGATCTGCTTGGGATTCCCCTTGCGCACCAGGAAGACGATGGTGGAGGTATAGGGAGAGGCATTGTTGGCCAAACGCCCTTCCCAGTCGCTGGCGGTGAGACCTGCCTTGGCCACCGCATCGACGTCATAGGCCAGCGCCAGGGAGACCACGTCAGCCTCCAGTCCGTCCACCACGGCACGAGCCTGTTTGCCTGAGCCACCGTGTGACTGGCTCACCACCACATCGTCGCCGGTTTTGGCCTTCCACTCCTTGGCAAAGGCACTGTTGTACTCCTGGAACAGCTCCCGCGTCGGGTCATAGGAGACATTCAGCAGCCGCACCTCGGCGGCTTGGACCTGACCGAGAGCCAGCAGGGAGAGAACGGTGAGAGCGGTCATTCGCAGTTTCATGGTGATACTCCATATCGTTGGGTTGAGCACAGCATGCCCGCTTATGTATATTCCATGAAGAAAGAAAAAGCGCTTTACTTATCTCTTATCCGCATATGAGCTCCCGATGGCCCTCTGACACTCTCGGCCAGAGCCTATTCGCGTGCTTGCGATGCTCATCTCCAGACACGACAAAGCCCGGTCGATTGGCCGGGTTGGGAAAAGATGGAGGAACAAAGGCAAACCAGAGCGAAGGGTAAGCCCTGGGTAAAGGGACAATGCCAGGCACGCAGGCACCACAGGGGGGAAGAAGCGGGTTGTCAGTAACAGGCGGCAGACCCGTCGGTTGCCTCTTGTTCCCTGAGCTCTTATCCAGACGCCAGAAAGCAAAAAGGCCTTCCCGATAGGGAAGGCCTTTCAATTTAGTGGCGGAGCGGACGGGACTCGAACCCGCGACCCCCGGCGTGACAGGCCGGTATTCTAACCGACTGAACTACCGCTCCGCATTCGGTTAGCTTTCGCTAAATTTTTTGCCGCTTATTCTGAGGTGTCATCCTCGCAGCCGGTCATGTCTTTCACATCACCGTTTAATTGGGTGCCTGGCAGTGTCCTACTCTCGCATGGCGAATGCCACACTACCATCGGCGCTACAGCGTTTCACTTCTGAGTTCGGCATGGGGTCAG
>NZ_JBFODT010000003.1:0-120106 GCF_040908465.1 Aeromonas sp. R10-1 | reverse complement strand
ATCAGACATTGAAAATCAAAAATTGTTTTTGATGCTCGATGCTGTGAGTGCCCACACAGATTGCTTGATTCAAATTGTTAAAGAGCGTCACGCTTGTCGCGTTGAGGAGGCGCATCTTACGCTCCTCACTTCGAAAGTCAAGCGCTTGTTTTCGCTTTTCTTTCGGCGCCAACTTCCCAAGGAAGCTGGCTCATCAGGTTGGCGTGTTACGCCGTGCTGGTAGGGGCGCATTATAGGGAGCCGCGCCGGGATGACAAGGGCTTTTTGTAAAAATGCGCTCGTTTGCTGAAAAAGCAGGCTAAACCCCATGAAATGAGAGTTTACCCCTGTTTCATGCCGCTTTTTTGTTCATACCGTCAGTCTGGGCCTGAATGTAGTTGACCCAGCTGGTCGCCCTGTCTTGCCAGTTGTTCTGCTGCTGCAGCTCGCGAGCCAATACCAGCGCTTGAGCATATTGTTCTTTATTGAGGTGTGCCTGCACCAGCAGGGCCTTGGCTCTGTTGCCCTGCTCTCCCTTCATCGACTTGATGGCCGAGAGCTGGGTCATGGCGGCATCCGTCTTACCCTGTTGCAGCAGCAGTTCGGCGGCACGCATGGCGGCCTTGGGGTGAGCATGTTCCCGGGCAAGCAGTTGCCAGCTGTCCACAGCCTTCGGCCACTCACGTGCCCCTTCCCACAACTGGGCCAGCAATTGGCGATTCTCGGCGCTCTGCTTCATCTGTCCCTTGGCCATGGCAGACTCCAGCAGACGCGCACCGCGATAGGGCAGCCCCTGCCAGGCATACAGGCGGATCAGCTGGTTGCGGGCGGCGGCATCATCCATCAGTTGACGGTCGATGGCTGTTTGCAGCAGTGCAAGCGCTCGATCACCACGCTTGGCGGAGAGATTGAGCGACACCGCCTGCTGCCACCACTTGCTCTCTTTCGGCTCGCGGCGGATCAACTCTTCGGCCTGATCCGCAGCCACGCCGTAACGCTGCAATGCAGTGAGGGCGGAGAGGCGGATGATGGCTGCCTGCTTCTGCCAGCTTTTCTTCAACAGTTGTTCACTCTGGCTGGCTGCCTCGCCGTACTGCTTGTTGTGGTAATAGAGGCCAGCCAAGCGCAGACGCAAGGTATCGTCAGCCTTGATGGCCAATGCGGCCTTGTAGCTGGCGATGGCGCCGGGCCAGTTGGATTGCTGGGCCTGGATATCCCCGCGCAGACGCAACAACTGAAGTCGTTGCTGCTCTGGCCACTCTTTATAGGCAAGAGCCTGCTCCACGTAGCGACTCGCCTGTGCGGTCTGCTGCAGGTTGGCGGCCAGAGAGGCCTGTAACTGCGCCAGCCAGGCGTGCTCAGCCTCGGAACCGGGTTTGAGCACAGCCGCCTTGCTCTGGGCCTGTTGCCACTGGCCGGATTGATAGAGCTTCATCACGGGCTCCAGCTGGCGGGAGAAATGAGGGCTCACCTCCATCGCCAGACAGGCTTGGCTGACCAGGGCCAGCAGACAGATCCAGATCCGCAACATGGTTATGACTCCAATTTGAATTTGAGCGTGATGACTTGCACCAGCTTGTCGGTGGCGCCCGGCCTCGGCTGATAGCGCCACTTGTTGATCGCCTGAATGGCCGCTCGCTCGAACTGGCGCTTCGGCTTGGCCTCGACCACCTCCACATCCTGTACCCGGCCGTCGGCATCGACGCTGAAACGCAAGGTCACGGACCCCTCGATGCCGGCCTGCTGGGCCCGGTAGGGATAAACGGGCTCAACCCGTTGCAGTGGCATCAAGAGGTCGCTAGCACCGATTCCAGCGCCCTGCTGCTGTCCATGGAAATTGCCGCTCGCGACCGGAGAGGGACTGGTCGCCACGCCAGGGGCAGAGACCTGTACCGCACTCAGGGTCGAGACCAGATCCAGGCTCGGCTGTACCGAAGGCAACGGGGCCGCCGCCGGCATGGGCAGCGGTGTCGAAGCCAGCGCGGCAGGCGGCTCCGGCAAGGGTTCCGGCTCCTGGGGTACCGGCCGCTCACGCACCTGTACCTCGGTCACCTCGTTCTGCATATTGATGACGATGGATTTTTGCTCTGTGGTCGCCTTCTCCCCTCCGGGCGGCTCCACCAGGGTGGCCATGAACAACAGGATGCCCAGACTGAGGGTGATCCCCAGTCCCAGGCTCATCAACTTGTGTTTCATTTCGGTGCCACCGCCACGGCGATGTTGGCGATGCCTGCCGCCTTGGCTTCATCCATCACCCGCACCACCTTGCCGTGGGGTACCCGTTCATCGGCCTGGATCACCAGGCTTGCCTCGGGCTGCTCCGCCAACAGTCGGGCGAGGGTGGCCTGCACCCGCTCCACATCCACCTGTTTGCGGTCGAGGAAGATCTGCCCCTGAGCGCCGATCGCCAGCATGATGCTGGAGGACTTCTGCGCCTTGGCCTGGCTGGCCTGGGGTCTGTGTACCTCAAGCCCGGCTTCGCGCACGAAGGAGGTGGTCACGATGAAGAAGATCAGCATGATGAAGACGATATCCAGCATGGGGGTCATATCGATCTGCACTTCATCGCGCTGGCGTTTGGATTGCCGTCTCATTGCATTACCTTCTCTTCTCGCAGGCCGTCCCGGGTCTTGGCCAGCGCACGCTTGGCCTGACTCTCGAGCCGGCTAAGTAACAACACGCCGGAGAGGGCCACCACCATGCCTGCCATGGTGGGGATGGTGGCGCGAGAGATCCCGCCCGCCATGCTCTCCGGGTTAAAGCGGTTGGCCGCAGCCAGCGCATCGAATACGCCTATCATGCCGGTCACGGTACCCAGCAACCCCAGCATGGGGCATAGCACCACCAGGGTGCGGATGAAGATCAGATGACGGTTGAGCGCCAGCTCCACTTCTGCCAGCCAGCGCCCGCGAATCGCGCGAGCGTGCCAGCTGTGACGCTCGCGACGCGCCTGCCAGCGGCCCAGCAGCTCACGCTGCAACGGTGCAAACCCCAGGTTGAGGTAGAGCAGCCGCTCGATCATCAAAATCCACATCAGCACCAGCAAGGCCAGAATGACCCAGAGCACCGGGCCGCCACGGCCCATGAAGCTCTGCAACTGCTGCCAGATGTCGAGCATCATGCTACCCGCTCCACCCTGTCACCATTGCTTTCGGCCCGCTCGGCCAGGATCCCGGCCACCTGCTGTTCCAGCACGTTGGAGAGCTCGGTGAAACGGGACTGCAACAGGCTGTGGGCCAGGATCAGCGGAATGGCCGCTACCAGACCCTGCACAGTGGTGACCAGGGCCATGGAGATGCCGCCCGCCATGATCTTGGGATCGCCGGTACCGAACTGGGTGATGGCCTGGAAGGTGCCGATCATACCGGTCACTGTCCCGAGCAGACCCAGCATGGGGGCGATGGCCGCGATCACCTTGACCATGCCGATGCCGCGCTCCAGGCGAGGGGTCTCCTGCAGGATCGCCTCATCCAGACGCAGTTCGAGGGTCTCCATGCTCAGTTCTGGATGCTTGTCAGCCACCGTCAGCACCCGGCCGAGGGCGTTGTCGGCATGATATTCACCGCTCTTGAGCTGGCGACGAACCCGACCCAGTTCGCGGGAGAGGCTCCACAGCCGTACTCCAGCGATCCCTAGGCCGATGGCTGCCAGCAGCACTATGATGGCGCCGACCTGGCCTCCCTGCTGGACTTGCTGCCAGAAGGTGGGCGCCTGGGCCAGCATATCGAGCAGAACACCATGGGAGGGATCCAGCGGCAGCGCTTCTCCCTCCTGACCCTGATAAGCGGCCACAGCGGAAAGCACGCTGCCTGGCAGGCCCAGCACCGGACTCAGGCCTTCGGCCCCCGGTTGCAAGAAACCAGCATCGCCCAGCAGGGCGAAGCTGCCGATCCGGGTCAACGTCTGCTCGCTGGCAACGCCCTGGGCATCGAGCACCTTGCCGTTGAACTGGGCAACCCGGCCCGATTCGCGGATCTCCTGCAGCAAGGTGGCTGGCAGCAGGGCAAGGGCGGCGCGATCAGGCACCTGTTTATCCTGTGCCATGGTTTTCAGCGGGGCGAGACGATCAGGATACTGGCCCTCGACGGCGGATTCGCTCAGCAACTTGACCGCATCGCTGGCGCCCTGACGGGTGACCGCAAAGATCTCGTTCATGTCGCCGGAGGCCTGCTCCCACTGGGTATTGAGCTCCACCAGCTGCTTTTCATTGGCCGCGAACTGGCTGGCCAGCTCCTTGCTCAGGCGCTGGGCCTCGGCCAGCTTGGCACGGGCACTACTCAGCTCCCTGGAGACAGACGCCAGATCCTGCTGAGCCTTCTGCTCACGGGCCTGTTCCTGCTGCTGCCAGGCTTCCTCGGCCACGGCGGCTGTGGTGCCCAGAGAGAGGGCGAGGGCAAGGGGTAACCACTTCATGGTGACGCTCATGACTGGGCCTCCTGACCACGGCTGACGGAAAGGGGGACATTCAACAACTGGGGAACTTTCTTGTCGGCAGCCATTTCCAACGCCTCGGCGATGGGGGAGAGCCACTGGCCGTCGAGGGCTTGCCACTGCTTGTGCTCGGCAGACCAGCGCCACGCCTGGGAGCGATCGGCGGTCATCGCCAGCAGGGAGACCCGACCCAGAGCCAGCACGTCGACCCGGCGCGGTGCGCCATCCAGCACCAGCTCGGCGGAATAATGGTCCAGCCTGCTGCCGTATTCGGCTTCAATCTGATAGGCCTGCAATAGCTGGCGGAACTTCTCCGCCTCGCTCACATCGGCTCTGGCCAGCGTCGCTTTCAAGGCAGCAACCCGCGCCAGACGATCCTCCCTGCGCAGCGGGATGTCATCCTGTACCAGCTGTTCCAGATCGGTTTGCATCTGCAGCATCAGGGGGACAAGCCCCTGTCTGGTCTCCTGTACCGCCTCCAACTGCTGGTTCAGCTTGCCCAGCTCGTTTTGCTGATCGGCCACCAGAGACTGCATGTAGCGGTTGTAGGCTTCCAGATCCCGCAGTTGCAGTTGGGCATTTTGCAGCTCAATCCTGGCGGCGACGGCTCCATCGGCGGCTTTCTCCACACGCAGCTGGGAGGCTTTCCCGTCGGCGATACTGTTCTTCAATGCTGGCGCAACCACCTCGTCGGCGGACACGACGCAATGAACGGCCATGGGTAACAAGGCCAGACCCCAAAACTTGTTCATGATATAAATCTTAACAATGATAACTATTCTCATTGTCTCAAAGAGTAGGGTCACTGGCAATCAGATGATTTTCTTGGCCTCTGGCCGAAAAAACAGGATACTTTTTAGACAAGTACGGGAATAACTGGCGTTGGTAGTCGCAACACCATTTTAAATAACTAAAAAATGTCTTTTCGATCAGCAAGATAAGTGATCGAAAAAGGAGACTTACATGTTTAACGATGCGATCTGGGAACACATAGATCGGTTCACCAAGGCGAAGAAGACCAGCGAGATCCAGCAACAACTGGAGCGCTTCAGTCATCAGATGGGGTTTGATTACTTCCGTTTGCTGATTATTTTCCCCATCAGCATGCAGAAATCCCATGTGGCCTTGTTCAACAACTGCCCCACCAGCTGGTTTGATGCCTATTCGGAACGGCACTACCTGACCCAGGATCCGGTCGTCTTCCTGGGACTGAAGCAGACCCAGCCCATCTTCTGGAACAAGCTCGATTGCGATGCCCCCTGGTTGCCCAGCGCCAGCAGGGAGGTGATGAACCTCGCCGCCGACTTCGGGGTGAGGAACGGCGTCTCCTTCCCGCTGCACACGCCGCAGGGGGAACACGGCATCCTCTCTTTCATCAGCAAGGAGAAGTCCAATTCCGATCTGATGTTTGAAAACGTTCCCCTGCTGTCATTCTGTGCCAGCTACATCTTCAACTCGGCCCTGACCCTCATCAAGGCCAGGCCAGACCTGATGAAATACCTGGCCGAGCTGTCGGATCGGGAGAAGGAATGCCTTTTCTGGGCCAGCGAGGGCAAGACCTCCTGGGAGATCGCCACCATCCTCGGCATCAGCGAGCGAACCGTGAACTTCCACCTCAATCAGGTCACCAACAAGACGGACTCGCGCAACCGCAACCAGGCGATCGCCAAGAGCATCTCCAGCGGCATCATTGTGCCTTCTCTGGACGACGTGACCATCACCAACCTGCGGCTGTCGTAGCCTGTTTTGCCAAAACAAGAAGAGCCGCAATGCGGCTCTTTTTTCATTTCCGGCGACGGCTTATTCCACAGTCACGGATTTGGCCAGGTTGCGCGGCTGATCCACGTCGGTGCCCTTGATGAGGGCGACGTGGTAGGAGAGCAACTGCAACGGCACGGTATAGACGATCGGCGCGATCATCTCTTCCACGTGGTTCAGGCTCATCACCCGCATGGTCTCGTCGCTCTTGAAGCCGGCGTCCGCATCGGCGAACACGTAGAGGATTCCGCCACGGGCGCGCACCTCTTCCACGTTGGACTTGAGCTTCTCCAGCAGATCGTTGTTCGGCGCCACGACGATGATGGGCATCTCGGCATCGATCAGCGCCAACGGGCCATGCTTCAACTCACCGGCGGCATAGGCTTCAGCATGGATGTAGGAGATCTCCTTGAGTTTGAGCGCCCCTTCCATGGCGATGGGGTACTGGCTGCCACGACCGAGGAACAGGCTATGGTGCTTGTCGGCAAACTCTTCGGCCAGTGTCTCGATCTGCTTGGCCAGGGCCAGGCTCTCCTTGATGCGCACAGGCAGGGCTTGCAGCGCCTTGACCAGTTCGGCCTCGGCGGCGGCGCTCAGGTTGCCACGGCAGTGACCGACGGAGGCCACCAGCATCAGCAGACCAGCCAGCTGGGTGGTGAACGCCTTGGTGGACGCCACCCCGATTTCTGCCCCCGCACGTGTCATGAAGGCCAGGTCGGATTCGCGCACCAGGGAGGAGCCCGGTACGTTGCAGATGGCCAGCGAGCTCATGTAACCGGATTCCTTGGCCAGACGCAGGGCTGCCAGGGTATCGGCGGTTTCTCCGCTCTGGGAAAGAGTCACCAGCAGGCTGTTGGGGCGTACCACCGACTTGCGGTAGCGGAACTCGGAGGCGATCTCCACGTCGCAGGAGACGCCGGCGATCTCTTCGAACCAGTAGCGCGCCACCATGCCGGAGTTGTAGGAGGTGCCGCAGGCGACGATCTGGACGTGCTCGACCTTGTCGAAAATAGCGCGGGCGCCGTTGCCGAAGGACTCGACCACCACGTGATCACTGCCCAGGCGGCCTTCCAGGGTGTTGGTGATGGCCTTGGGCTGCTCGTAGATCTCCTTGAGCATGTAGTGTCGGTATTCGCCCTTGTCACCGGCATCGTGGGAGAGCTCGGACTCCAGCTCCTCGCGTACCACGGCATGGCCGTCGGTATCGAAGATATGCACGTCGCGGCGGGTCACTTCGGCCACATCGCCCTCTTCCAGGAAGATGAAGCGGCGGGTCACCGGCAGCAGGGCCATCTGGTCGGAGGCGATGAAGTTCTCGCCGATGCCGCGGCCGATCACCAGGGGGGAGCCGGAGCGGGCCACCACCACGCGGCTGTCGTCACGGCTGTCCATCACCACGGTGCCGTAGGCGCCGCGCAGCTGCTTAACCGCTACCTGCATGGCCGCCAGCAGGCTGGGGGCGGATTTCAGCTCGTGGTGCACCAGGTGGGCAATCACTTCGGTGTCGGTGTCGGAGCTGAACACATAGCCCAGCGCCTTCAACTCTTCCCGCAGCTCTTCGTGGTTCTCGATGATGCCGTTGTGCACCACCACGATATGCTCGGAGACGTGGGGGTGAGCATTGCGCTCGGACGGCTCGCCATGGGTAGCCCAGCGGGTGTGGGCAATGCCGGTACCACCGTGGACGGACTGCTCTTCCAGTGCCTTGGCCAGTTCGGCCACCTTGCCGAGGCGACGCACCCGCTGCAGCGGCTGGTTGGCGCTGAACACGGCAACACCGGCCGAATCGTAGCCACGGTATTCCAGACGGCGCAGGCCCTCTACCAGGATTTCAGCCACATCACGTTGGGCGACGGCCCCGACGATGCCACACATACACTTCTCCTTGAAACGTAAGACGTTAATTCGGTTGGATAATGGTTTGTTCAAATCACACGGCCACGGGGGCGCAAATCAGCGTGATCCCCCTGGCCTGAATCTGTTCTCTGGCCGCATTGCTCAGCCCCTCGTCGGTCACCAGGGTATGGATGCCGGACCAGGGCAGCTCGAGATTGGGGATTTTTCGGCCGATCTTCTCCGACTCCACCATGACGATGACCTCCCGCGACACTTCGGCCATGACCCGGGAGAGGCCCACCAGCTCGTTGAAGGTGGTGGTGCCCCGCTCCGGGTCGATGCCATCGGCGCCGATGAAGAGCTGGTCGAAGTCATAGGAGCGCAGCACCTGCTCCGCCACCTGCCCCTGGAAGGATTCGGAATGGGGATCCCAGGTCCCGCCAGTCATCAGCAGGGTGGGCTCGTTTTCCAGCTCGCGCAGGGCACCAGCCACATTGAGGGAGTTGGTCATGACGATGAGGCCGCGCTTGTTGCCCAGCATGGGGATCATGGCGCTGGTGGTGCTGCCGCTGTCGATGATGACGCGGTTGTGATCGCGGATCCGCTCGGCCGCGGCGCGGGCAATGGCCATCTTTCGATTCGAAACTTGTTCCGGGTTGCTGTCCACCACCATCTCGCTGGGGAGGGGAACGGCACCGCCGTAGCGACGCAGCAACAGGCCACCGGTCTCCAGTACCGCCAGATCTTTGCGGATGGTCACTTCGGAGGTGGCGAAGTGTTTGGCCAGGGCATCGACACTGACTTCCCCCTGCTCCTGCACCAGACTCACTATGGTGTGACGGCGCTGCTGTGTGTTGCGTTTGGTCATTTGTAAGTTTCGATTCGAAAGAATGGCGAAATATTAATGTCTTTTCGGGAAAAATCAAACGGCAAATAGGATCCGATTTGGTTCGATGCCAGAATGAGGGGCCGATTTGCGACGAGGACGCCATGCAAAAACGACTCATCTGGCTGGTGGAAGATGAAGCCAGCATTGCCGATACCCTGATCTATGCCCTGCAGACCGATGGTTTCGAGGTGGAGTGGTTCCCCCTTGGTCAGCCGTTGCTGGCGCGACTGGAACAGACGCGACCGGATTTTTTGATCCTGGATGTGGGGCTGCCGGATATCAGCGGTTTTGAACTGTGCAAGCGGGTGCGGGCACTGACCGATATTCCCCTGATGTTTCTCACCGCTCGCAGCGAGGAGATAGACAGGCTGATCGGGCTGGAGATAGGGGCAGACGACTATGTGGCCAAACCCTTCTCACCCCGTGAGGTGTGCGCCCGGGTGCGGGTCATCCTGCGCCGCAGCCAGCCCGCCCCCTACCAGCCGATACAGCCACTCGCCCTGGACGAGGAGCGGGCACGAATCTGCTTCCTGGGCCAGCCCCTGACGCTCACCCGCTATGAGTACCTGCTGCTCAAGACCCTGATGCTGGCGCCGGGTCGGGTCTACTCCCGCCAGCAGCTGATGGATCTGGTGTGGCAGGATGCGGAAGAGAGTCTGGATCGCACCGTCGACACCCACATCAAGACTCTGCGGGCCAAGCTGCGGGAGCGGGACCCTGACGCCAACCTGATCCTGACCCACCGCGGGCTGGGCTACAGTCTGGAGCTGGCATGAACTCAGGGTGGCCGGGCATCGGCAGGGGGATGAGATGAGAATCGGATTGCAACTGCTGTGCGGCCTGGTGCTGATCTTCGCCCTGGCCGCCTGGTTCGTGCTGGAGATCTTCGTCGAGGAGATCAAGCCCGGGGTACGCAGCGCCACCGAAGATACCCTGGTGGACATGGCCCAGATGCTAGCCCCCCTGGCCCTGGACGACATGCAGGAAGGAAAGATGGCGAATGGCCGGCTGGCCAGCGCCTTCGCCCGCCTCAACCAGAGTCCCATCAATGCCCTCATCGATGGCCACCTCAAGCAGCAGGCGGAGTACCGCATCTATGTGACCGACGCAAAAGGCAGGGTGGTCTACGACTCGGACGGGGTGGATCTGGGCAAGGACTACTCGCGCTGGAACGACGTCTACCTGACCCTGCGTGGCGAATATGGCGCCCGCAGCACCCGCAGCGACCCCGACGATCCCGCCAGCTCGGTGATGCACGTGGCCGCCCCGCTGCGGGAAGGGGATGACATCCTCGGCTCCCTCACCGTCGCCAAGCCCAACAGCACCCTGCAGCCCATGATAGAGCGCAGCGAACACCAGTTGCTGAAAGGGGCGGCCCTGCTGCTGTTCATCTCGCTGCTCATCGGCGCCTTGCTGGTGTGGTGGCTCAACCGCGCCATCGGCAAGCTGGTGCACTATGCAGATGCAATCAGCCAGGGTCAGCCCACCAGCCTGCCGCGCCTCTACAGCCCCGAACTGGACAGGCTAGGCCACTCCCTGGAAACCATGCGCCGCCAACTGGACGGCAAGGCCTATATCGAGGCCTATGTCCACAGCCTGACCCACGAGCTCAAAAGCCCGCTGGCGGCCATTCGCGGGGCGGGGGAGATTCTTGCCGAGGCGCCGCCGCCGGACATCGCAAAGCGCTTTATCGGCAACATCAATCTGGAGACGGCCCGCATGCAGCAGCTGATCGAACGCATGCTGCAACTCGCCCGCCTCGAATCAGGGCAGGGGCTAGACAGACAATCCGTTGAGCCGGCCCGGCTGGGCAGACGGGTGCTCGATGCCCGCCAGATCCAGGCCCAGCGCCGCCAGATCGCCCTGCACGCCGAGCTGGGGGAAGGTCAGAAACAGAAGTGGGATCCCCTGCTGGTGGAGCAGGCCCTTGGCAACCTGCTGGACAACGCCCTCGATTTCGCCCCCGCCGGCAGCACCCTGGTGCTGAGCGGCGCCATGGAGGAGGGGGGTTATTGCTTCCGGGTGCGGGATCAGGGGCCAGGCATTCCCGACTTTGCGCTGCCCAGGATTTTCGAGCGTTTCTACTCCCTGCCAAGGCCAGACAAGGGAAAAAGCAGCGGCCTCGGACTCAGTTTTGCCATGGAGGTGGCACGCCAGCATGGCGGCCATCTTGCTCTTGCCAATCAGCCGGATGGGGGGGTGCTGGCCACACTCTGGCTGCCCGGCAACTGAGGACACTTCACACCAAGCACACAGAGCCGGGCTAAGCTGCACCTCCTCGATGACGACCTTCCCCATCGATGCGCATTCATATTAATCAAGGAGATAGATATGCCCCGTATGCTGTTGTCCGGTCTGCTTGCCGCTGGCCTCTTCTGTGCACTGCCTGCCAGCGCCGCTTCTGGCTGCATGCTGTTTGCCGACGGCACCGGCAAACCCGTCAGCACCCAGGGGGACTGTGCCGCCCAGTTGACCCCGGCCTCCACCTTCAAGATCCCGCTGGCACTGATGGGCTATGACAGCGGCTTCCTGGTGGATGAACAGCTGCCGGCCCTGCCGTTCAAGGCCGGTGATCCTGATTTCCTGCCGGAGTGGAAACAGACCACCACCCCGAGCAGCTGGATGCAATTCTCTGTCATCTGGTACTCGCAGCGCCTCACCGAGTGGCTGGGAGAGGCTCGCTTCCAGCACTACGTGGACAGCTTCGACTACGGCAACCGGGATCTCGAAGGCAACCCGGGCAAGCACGACGGTCTGACCCAGGCCTGGCTCAGCGCCAGCCTCGCCATCAGCCCCCAGGAGCAAGCCCGCTTCCTTGGCAAGATGGTGAGCGGCAAGCTGCCGGTCTCCGCCCAGACCCTGCGCCATACCGCCAACCTGATACGTCAGCCCGACATCGACGGTTGGCAGATCCACGGCAAGACCGGCATGGGTTACCCCAAGCTGCTGGATGGCAGCCTGGACAGGGAGCAGCAGATCGGCTGGTTCATCGGCTGGGCCAGCAAACAGGACAAGACGCTCATCTTCGTCCACACCGTTATCCAGAAGCCGGGCAAGCAGTTCGCTTCCCTCAGGGCCAGGGAGGAGGTGTTCGCCGCCCTGCCGGCCCGGTTGAAGACACTCTGATGCCAGCAACACCGGCGCTTTGCGCCGGTTTTTTTATCTCCCTTCACCACCACTTCACACTGCCCCATCCTCCCTTCACGCGACCCCGGCACACTCCCGTTCAACAACAAGGAGACGTGTCATGGTCAAACAGATTTTCACCCACAAGATCGCCCTGCTGCTGTTGCTCTGCCTGCTGATGATGATCCCGGTTCACGCCATCATGGAGCTGAATCGGGAGCGCCAGGCCTATCGCAGTCAGGCCATTCACAGCATCATGGCCAGCCACAGCGGGCCCCAGCGCCTGATGGGGCCCGTACTGGTACAGCCCTATACCCGGGCCGTCACCGTCGAGCAGGATGGCAAACATTTCGTGCGCAAGGAGCAGGTCTATCGCTACCTGCTGCCCAAGAGGCTGGACGTGCGGGCCAGCATGGAGGTGACCCCGCGCAAGCTCGGCATCTATCAGGCCCAGATTTATCACAGTCGCCTCTCCCTCTCCGGCCTGATGCCCACCAGCCTGGCTGACAAGGGGCTGGTGGCCGGCAACCCGAACCTGAGCTTCGACCCGGCGGATCCCGCCCTGGTGCCGGGCAAACCCTATCTCAGCCTGATCCTCTCCGATGCCCGGGGCATCAGCCGTGTACCCGAACTGCAATGGGGAGAGCAACGCATCCCGTTTGCCCCTGGCGCCCAGCTGGGAGACGGGCGAGTGGGGATCCATGCCCCGCTCGACGCCTTGCCAGACGAAGATGGCCGCTTTCACATCGAGCTGGATCTGCAGGGCATGAACGCGCTGGAAGTGGTGCCGCTCGGACAGGACAGCCGGTTTCACCTGAGCGGCAACTGGCCCCATCCCAATTTTCTCGGCGACTTTCTGCCCGGTGAACGCACCCTTGCGGATCAAGGGTTCGAGGCAAGCTGGCAGACCAGCTGGTTCGCCACCGACATGGAGAGCCGCTTCAACCGCATGATGAAGGGAGCCGGTACCAAACTGCCGTCATTCAGCGTCAGCCTGGTGCAACCGGTGGATCACTATCAGCTGAACGAGCGGGCCGCCAAATATGCCCTGCTGTTCATCGGCCTCACCTTCATCAGCTTCTTCATGTTCGAGCTGCTAAAAGGGCTGCGGGTACACCCCATCCAGTACGCGCTGGTGGGCATGGGGCTGGCCATCTTCTATCTGGTGCTGCTGGCGCTGACCGAGCATCTCGGCTTTACCTGGGCCTATCTCATTGCCGCCCTGGCCAGTGTGGCCCTCAACGGCTTCTACCTGAGCCATGTGCTGGGCGGCCCGAAACAGGGCATGGGATTCGCCGCCCTGCTCGGGCTGGTCTACGCCATTCTGTTCGGGCTGCTGCAGGCCGAGGAGACAGCCCTGTTGCTCGGCGCCCTGCTGCTGTTCGCCACCCTGGCGCTGGTCATGGGGCTGACTCGCAAGCTCGACTGGTATCAGGTGATGGAGAACAGTCCCTCCGCCACCGCATGGGCGGCCCCCCAGCCATCGACCAGTGACACCAGCCATAAGCCATAAGCAAAAAAAAACGGCGCCCTCGGGCGCCGGTTTGCATTTCATTGATCGGGCATCACTTCTTCTTGACCGGACGGGGCCAGTTCGGAATGTGGCGCTGGGGCACCCGGGTGATCACCAGCTCGTTTTCCGCCACATCCTTGGTGATGGTGGAACCCGCCCCCAGGGTCGCCCCCTTGCCGATCCGCACCGGCGCCACCAGCTGGGTATCGGAGCCGACGAAAACGTCGTCCTCGATGATGGTCTGGAACTTGTTCACCCCATCGTAATTGCAGGTGATGGTGCCGGCACCGATATTCACACCGGCTCCGATCTCGGCATCACCCAGATAGGTCAGATGACCGCACTTGGAGCCCACACCCAGCCGAGCCTTCTTCATCTCGACGAAGTTGCCGACATGGGCATCCTGCTCCAGCACGGCACCCGGGCGCAGGCGGGTAAAGGGCCCGACCGAGCACTGGTCAGCAATTTGCGCACCTTCGATGACGGAGTAGGGTTTCACCTCGGTGTGGTCGCCGATCACGCAATCCTTCAATACGCTGCCGGCACCGATGCGCACGTGATTGCCCAGCACCACCTTGCCTTCGATGATGACGTTGACGTCGATCACCACCTCCTCCCCGATTTCCAGGGTGCCGCGCAGATCGAAACGGGCCGGATCGATCAGGGTGGCGCCGGCGATCATCAGCTTCTCGGCCTGCATCTGCTGGTAGCTGCGCTCAAGCTGGGCCAACTGCACCCGGTTGTTGGCCCCTTCCACTTCCATGGTGCTGTCAGGGTGGACGGCGGCGATGGCACAACCATCCCCATGGGCCATGGCGATGACGTCGGTCAGATAGAACTCGCCCTGGGCATTCTTGTTATCCAGACGCGACAGCCAGCTACGCAGCTGACCACCGTTGGCCACCAACACGCCGGTGTTCACTTCGCGGATGGCAAGTTGCTCGGCGTTGGCATCCTTCTGCTCGACAATGCCGACCACCTGACCATGTTCCCGCACGATGCGGCCATAGCCGGTCGGGTTGTCCAGTACCACGGTCAGCAGCGCCATGCCATCGTCGGCCTTGGCGGCCAGCAAGCGTTGCAGGGTCTCGGGCTGGATCAGCGGGGTATCGCCGTAGAGCACCAGCACGTCGTCTTCGTCATGCCAGAACGGAATGGCCTGGGCGACGGCATGGCCGGTCCCCAGTTGCTGGGCCTGCAGCACCCAGTTCAGGTCGGATGCCTGGATCCGCTCCTTCAGCAGTTCGGCGCCGTGGCCATAGACCAGGTGCAGCTGTTCGGCACCGATCTGGCGGGCGGTCTCGATCACATGGGAGACCATGGGCTTGCTGGCAACGGGGTGCAGCACCTTGGGCAGGGAGGAACGCATGCGGGTGCCTTTGCCCGCAGCCAGGATCACGACGTTGAGAGACATAGCTAGCCTTTGAAACAGGTGGAAATGCTGGGCGGAGTCTATCCAACGGGCAAAAAAAAAGCGACCCGAAGGTCGCTTTTTGCATCACCGTGATTAGCGGTAATTCTTTTTGACGATATCGATAACCCGCAGCTGGGCCATTGCTTTGGCCAGCTCGGCAGATGCCTGAGCATAGTCGATATCACCATGGGAGCTGTTGATCCGCTCTTCGGCACGACGCTTGGCTTCCTGGGCTTTCGCCTCATCCAGATCGTCTGCGCGAATGGCGGTATCGGCCAGCACGGTCACGGCTTCGGGTTGTACTTCCAGCATGCCGCCGGAGATGTACAGCACCTCTTCGCTACCATTTTGCTTGATCAAGCGGACCAGGCCCGGCTTGATGGCAGTCAGCAACGGAGCATGACCGTGGCGGAGACCCAGCTCACCTTCGGAGCCTGATACCTGGGCAGATTGCACGCGACCGGAAAACAGTTTTCCTTCGGCGCTCACCACATCCAGGTGAAAGGAGATCATCTCAGCCATGGGCCCTCCTATCGAGGCTTACAGTTTCTTGGACTTCTCGACGACTTCGTCGATGCCGCCAACCATGTAGAACGCCTGCTCCGGCAGATCGTCATACTCGCCCTTCAGGATGCCCTGGAAGCCACGGATGGTTTCCTTCAGCGGCACGTATTTGCCCGGAGAACCGGTAAACACTTCTGCCACGAAGAACGGCTGGGACAGGAAACGCTCGATCTTACGGGCACGGGCTACGGTCAGTTTGTCTTCTTCTGACAGTTCATCCATACCCAGGATGGCGATGATGTCCTTCAGCTCCTTGTAGCGCTGCAGTACGGTCTGAACGCCACGAGCGGTCTCGTAGTGCTCCTTGCCAACCACCAGCGGATCCAGCTGACGGGAGGTGGAGTCCAGCGGGTCAACGGCCGGGTAGATACCCAGAGCCGCGATCTGACGGGACAGTACGACGGTCGCATCCAGGTGGGCGAAGGTGGTCGCCGGAGACGGGTCGGTCAAGTCATCCGCAGGCACGTAAACGGCCTGTACGGAGGTGATGGAACCGGTCTTGGTGGAGGTGATGCGCTCTTGCAGAACACCCATCTCCTCGGCCAGGGTCGGCTGGTAACCTACTGCGGAAGGCATACGGCCCAGCAGTGCGGATACTTCGGTACCGGCCAGGGTGTAACGGTAGATGTTGTCCACGAAGAACAGCACGTCACGACCTTCGTCACGGAACTTCTCGGCCATGGTCAGGCCGGTCAGCGCCACGCGCAGACGGTTTCCGGGCGGCTCGTTCATCTGACCGTAAACCAGAGATACTTTGTCCAGTACGTTGGACTCCATCATCTCGTGGTAGAAGTCGTTACCCTCACGGGTACGCTCACCTACACCGGCGAACACGGAGTAACCGCTGTGTTCGATCGCGATGTTACGGATCAGCTCCATCATGTTGACGGTCTTGCCTACACCGGCGCCGCCGAACAGACCAACCTTACCACCCTTGGCGAACGGACATACCAGGTCGATAACCTTGATGCCGGTCTCCAGCAGCTCGGTGCTGTTGGACTGATCTTCGTAGCTGGGGGCTTCGCGGTGGATGGACCAACGCTCTTCTTCGCCGATCGGACCCTTCTCGTCGATGGGGTCGCCCAGTACGTTCATGATACGGCCCAGGGTCGAGGTACCGACCGGTACCTGGATGGCCTTGCCGCTGTTAACTACTTCCAACCCACGACGCAGACCGTCGGAGGAACCCATGGTGATGCAACGCACGACGCCGCCGCCGATCTGTTGCTGAACTTCCAGTACCAGACCCTGGCCTTGGCCTTCGCTGACAACCTTCAGTGCATCGTACACCTGGGGCACGGCATTCTGCGGGAACTCGATGTCCACCACAGCGCCGATGATTTGGACGATGAAACCGTTACTCATGTCAAATCCTCTAAACCTTTGATAACCCTTGCCTTACACCGCAGCAGCACCGGAAACGATCTCTGTGAGCTCCTGGGTAATACTGGCCTGACGGGCCTTGTTGTATACCAGTTGCAGATCGTTAATCAGGTTGCCGGCGTTGTCAGTCGCGGCTTGCATGGCAACCATTCGGGCTGCCTGTTCACTTGCCAAGTTTTCTACCACACCCTGGTAGACCTGGGATTCGACGTAGCGAATCAGCAGGGTATCCAGCAGTTGCTTGGGATCCGGCTCATAGAGGTAGTCCCAGTGGTGCTTCTTGGCGAGCTTGCTGTCTTCTGTTACGGGCAAAGGCAGCAGTTGATCGACTTTTGGTTGCTGAACCATGGTGTTGACGAACTTGTTGTACACCAGATACAGCCTGTCAATCTCACCGTTGTCGTAAGCCTTCAGCATGACCTTCACTGAACCGATCAGGTCATTGACGCTCGGGTTGTCACCCAGTCCGGAGACGTGGGCTTTCACCTTGGCGCCGTGCCGTTCAAAGAAGTTGGAGGCCTTGTTACCGATCAATGCCAGGTCAACCTTGGCACCTTTCGCGCTCCATTGCTTCATATCATTGAGGGCAGCCTTGAACAGGTTGATGTTCAGACCACCACACAGGCCACGGTCGGTGGAGACGACGATGTAACCCACTCGCTTCACCTCACGTTCGATGAGGTAGGGGTGCTTGTATTCCAAGTTCCCCTGAGCGATATGGCCGATCACCTTGCGCATGGTTTCAGCGTACGGACGGCTGGCAGACATGCGTTCCTGCGCACGGCGCATCTTGCTCGCTGCCACCATTTCCATAGCGCTGGTGATCTTCTGAGTGTTCTTCACACTCCCGATCTTGTTACGTATCTCTTTTGCGCCGGCCATCTCTTCTCTCCATCAGGTGGCAGCTTGCGCTGCCACACACGCTTACCAGGTCTGGGTTGCCTTGAAGTCATCCAGCAACGCAGTCAGCTTGCCAACGATCGCGTCGTTGTAGTCGGCCTTGGCATTGATTTCAGCCATCAGCTCGGCATGCTGGGTATTGGCGTAAGAGAGCAGAGCGGCTTCGAAGTCGACGATCTTGCTCAGTTCGACATCGGCGAGATAACCCTTCTCGGCGGCGAACAGCACCAGGGATTGCTGGGCCACGCTCATCGGAGAGTACTGCTTCTGCTTCATCAGCTCGGTGACTTTCTGACCGTGATCCAGCTGCTTGCGAGTGGCATCGTCCAGGTCGGAAGAGAACTGGGCAAATGCCGCCAGTTCGCGGTACTGGGCCAGCGCGGTACGGATACCACCGGACAGCTTCTTGACGATCTTGGTCTGAGCAGCACCGCCCACACGGGATACGGAGATACCCGGGTCAACCGCCGGACGAATACCGGAGTTGAACAGCTGGGAGGTCAGGAAGATCTGGCCATCGGTGATGGAGATCACGTTGGTCGGAACGAACGCGGAGACGTCACCGGCCTGGGTTTCGATGATCGGCAGGGCGGTCAGGGAACCGGTCTGGCCTTTCACGGCACCGTTGGTGAACTTCTCTACGTACTCGGCGTTGACGCGAGCAGCACGCTCCAGCAGACGGGAGTGCAGATAGAAGACGTCACCCGGGTAAGCTTCACGTCCAGGCGGACGGCGCAGCAGCAGGGAGATCTGGCGATAGGCAACGGCCTGCTTGGACAGGTCATCATAGATGATCAGTGCGTCTTCGCCGCGGTCACGGAAGTACTCGCCCATGGAGCAACCGGCGTAGGGAGCCAGGTACTGCAGAGCAGCCGCTTCGGAGGCAGAAGCCACGACCACGATGGTGTTGGCCAGGGCGCCGTGCTCTTCCAGCTTGCGCACCACGTTGGCGATGGTGGAGGCCTTCTGGCCGATCGCAACGTAGACGCACTTAATGCCGGAATCTTTCTGGTTGATGATGGTGTCGATGGCGATGGCGGTCTTACCAACCTGGCGGTCACCGATGATCAGCTCACGCTGGCCACGACCGATAGGGATCATGGCATCGATGGCTTTCAGACCGGTCTGGACTGGCTGGTCAACAGACTTACGCTCGATAACGCCCGGGGCGATCACTTCGATCGGCGAGAAGCCGTCGTTGTCTACCGGACCCTTACCGTCGATCGGCTGACCCAGGGTGTTGACCACCCGGCCCAACAGACCACGACCGACCGGCACTTCCAGAATGCGGCCGGTACCCTTTACCTTCATCCCTTCGGCCAGATCGGCATAGGGACCCATTACTACGGCACCAACGGAGTCACGCTCCAGGTTCAATGCCAGAGCGAAGCGGTTGCCCGGCAGCTCGATCATCTCACCCTGCATGGCATCGGCCAGACCGTGGATACGAATGATACCGTCGCTTACAGAAACGATGGTACCTTCGTTACGCGCTTCGCTTTTGACATCAAACTGCGCAATGCGCTGCTTGATCAGCTCGGCGATTTCAGTGGAATTCAGTTGCATGCTCTAATACCCCAATCAAGATTGCAGCGCATCGGCCATGCGATCCAGCTTACCGCGGACCGTGCCGTCGATAACGAGATCACCGGCCTTGATGAGCACCCCGGCCATCAAGGACGCATCTGTGCTGCAATTCAGCTTCACTTTGCGCGCGAGACGTTGTTCCAGAGAAGCCTGAATATTGGCTTTCTGCTGGTCGGTCAGTTCGATCGCCGAAATCACGTCAGCCTGAACTTCTTTGTCCAGTTCAGCCTTGAGCGCGATGAATTCGGCAACGACCGCCGGCAGCACACCCAAGCGACCATTCTCGGCCATCACCCGGATCAGGTTTTGACCGTGCTCGTTGAGCTGCTCACCGCAGACACCGACAAACAGCTTTGCCAGTTCTTCGGCAGCAACGGAGCCGTTTACCAGGCTGTGCATGGTCTCGTTTTCTGCCACCTGAGCGGCGAAATCGAGCATCTCCAGCCATTGGTCAACCGCCTTGTGCTCAACGGCAAACTCGAAAGCAGCCTTGGCGTAGGGGCGAGCGATTGTAGTCAGTTCAGACATAGCCCCGTTCCCGTTACAGTTCTGCTACCAGTTTGTCGACGATGTCGCTGTTGGCAGCCTGGTCGATTTGGCGTGCCAGGATCTTCTCTGCACCCGCGATGGCAAGAGCAGCAACCTGCTTGCGCAGTTCTTCTTTGGCACGATGACGTTCAGCTTCGATCTCTGCACGGCCCTGAGCCAGGATTTTCTCCCGCTCAGCTTGGGCTCCGACAGCGGCCTCATCAATGATCTGGGCCTTGCGTTTGTTGGCCTGATCGATGATTTCAGCAGCCTGAAGCTTGGCTTCTTTCAGCTGATCGGTGGCGTTGGCCTTGGCCAGCTCCAGATCTTTCTTGGCACGCTCTGCAGAAGAGAGGCCGTCAGCTATTTCTTTCTGACGGGCTTCGATGGCAGCCATCAGCGGCGGCCATACGTACTTCATGCAAAACACTACGAAGATGAAAAAAGCAACTGCTTGGCCGAGGAGGGTGGCGTTGATATTCACAGCCGATGTCCTCTTTAGTTAGTTAATGGGTTCTGCGTGAGTCGTAATGACTTAGGCAACCGCAAACATCACATACAGACCCAGACCAACGGCGATCATCGGGATCGCATCCACCAGACCCATCACGATGAAGAACTGGGTACGCAGAACAGGGATCAGGTCAGGTTGACGAGCTGCACCTTCCAGGAACTTGCCACCCAGGATACCGATACCGATGGAGGCGCCGATAGCCGCCAGACCCATCATCATTGCAGCAGCGATGTACAGCAGGTCCATGTTCAAGTTTTCCATGAGGATCTCCATTTATTTAGATGTAATTGATTGTATAAAAAGGATTATTTGAGTTGCATCAACCATGGTCTTCCTGCGCCATCGACAGATAGACGATGGTCAGAACCATGAAGATAAACGCCTGCAAAGTGATGATCAGGATGTGGAAGATTGCCCAAGGCACGGACAGGATCCACTGTGACCACCAGGGTAACAAACCCGCAATCAGGATGAAGATCAGTTCGCCAGCATACATGTTGCCGAACAGTCGCAGACCCAATGAAACAGGCTTGGAAATCAACGTGACGGTTTCAAGGATGAAGTTAACCGGGATGGCAGCAGGGTGATTGAAAGGCTGAAGCGTCAGCTCCTTCACGAACCCGCTGATACCCTTGACCTTGATGCTGTAGTACAGGATCAAGAAGAACACGCCCAAAGCCATGGACATGGTGATGTTAACGTCAGCAGAGGGAACCACACGCAGATAGGGAACACCCATCAACTGTGCAGCGTGAGGGATAAAGTCAACGGGGATCAGGTCCATGAAGTTCATCAGGAAGATCCACACGAACACCGTCAGGGCCAAAGGTGCGATGACCTTGTTGCGACCATGAAAGATGTCCTTGACGTTACCATTCACAAACTCGACCAGCATCTCCACAAAGCACTGCAGCTTACCGGGCACACCGCTGGTGGCCTTGACGGCAACCTTGCGGAACAACCAGATAAACAGGGCGCCTAGCACGACGGAAAATATCATGGAATCGATATTCACCGTCCAGAACCCGGACCCTACCTGCAGGTGGGTCAGGTGGTGGGAGATATATCCCTGAGGAGTCAGGACTTCTCCGGTTGCAGACATGAGTTTTCCTAATAGTGGTTGTTAAGCGTGAATGAAACTATCCACTGTACAACGAGGGCGAGGATATAAGTGGCGAAGAACGAGGCGGTGTCGACCTCAATCCCGGCGCCAAACAGCAGGGCGAAAAGTCCTGTTGTAGTAATGAGCTTAATCCCTGCCCCACCATAAAAGTCCCGCAAAACCAGGCCTACGCTCTCTTTCGTCACCTTGCGGCGCAGAACCCAGAGCGTGAACAGGGCTTGAGGAACCCAGTACATCCCCCCTCCGTAGAGAGAGGATTGTCCGGCGAACTCTCCCGCCTGATAAAACCAGACGGTGGCGATCGCCAGGATCAGGACCAGCTGACAAACGAGCATAGCCAAGGCCAGCGTCAAACCTTCCAAGGCTATTTTCTGCTTCACCAACCTACCCCTGAACATTACAGAACTGTAAAAAATCGGGATCCGAAGACCCCAGGTTCACAGCTCGAAAAGCCGGTCAAATTATACCCGTGAAGACGGCTATTGCAACATGGCAAAAATCCTTAATTTTTGCGGCTTTCCGCGCGAAATTAATGTTATGTTCATATCGAAAGTAATGGATGTTTTATTACTACAAAAAGCGTAAAAATCACGATTCTGACAGGCCAAAATAGCCCAATACCCGGTCCAAATCTGCCAAGTTATCGTAACTTATTACTAACTTGCCGCTATCTTTCTTGCCCGGCTGAAGTTGCACCTGATTGCCAATTTTTTCAGAAATCTGGCGCTCGAGATAACCAAACTGCGGATCGCGGACGGGTTCAACCCTGGTTTTTGCCGGTTCCAGTGCTTTTTGCACCAGCTTCTCGGTATCTCGCACTGTCAGCCCCTTCTGGGCCACCAGTTTGGCCAGCTCTGACTGGGCCTGACCGCTCAGGGCCAGCAGGGCACGGGCATGCCCCATGTCGAGGTCGCCGTGTTCCACGAAGCGCTTCACGTCCTCGTTGAGCTGGTTGAGACGCAGCAGGTTCGTGACCGTGGTGCGGGACTTGCCTACCGCCTCGGCAACCTGCTGGTGAGTCAGTTCGAACTCCGTCAGCAGGCGCTGGAGGGCGACGGCCTCCTCGATGGCGTTGAGATCTTCACGCTGGATGTTCTCGATGAGTGCGATGGCGACGGCCGCCTCGTCGGCGACATCCTTGACCAGGCAGGGCACCACTTCGAGACGGGCCAGCTGGGAGGCGCGCCAGCGGCGTTCACCAGCAATGATTTCGAAACGGTTTTCACCGATGGAGCGAACCACGATGGGCTGGATCACCCCTTGTGCACGGATGGAGTTGGCCAGCTCCTCCAGCGCATCCTGGGACATATCCTTGCGCGGTTGGTATTTGCCGGACTGCAGCCACTCCACCGGCAGCTTGCGCAATTCCCCCTGATTGGTCGGGGCCATGGCCTGTTCGGTGCGCTGGTCGCTCATCACCTGTTTCTGGCGGGCGGCCGTGCTGGTGCTGAGCAGGGCGTCCAGCCCCTTGCCCAGCCCACGTTTCTTCGGCGTCATATGCTCTCTCGATCTGCGGTGAGCGGCTGGAACTCCTGCTCCTGGCGGCGCAGGATCTCGCCAGCCAGGGCCAGATAGGCCTTGGCCCCCACCGATGATTTGTCATAGTGCATGGCTGGCGCGCCAAAGCTCGGCGCCTCCGCCAGTCTTACGTTGCGGGGAATGATGGTGCGATAGACCTTGTCCCCGAAATGCTGTTTCAGCTGATCGGACACATCATTGGCCAGCCGGTTGCGATGATCGAACATGGTGCGCAGCACCCCTTCGATCTTCAGCTCCGGATTGACCACGGCTGCCAGCTTGCTGATGGTGTCCACCAGGGCGGTCAGCCCTTCCAGCGCATAGTATTCGCACTGCATGGGCACCAGCACGGAGTCGGCGGCGGCCATGGCGTTCACCGTCAGCATGTTGAGAGAAGGCGGGCAGTCGATGAAGACGTAGTCGTACTTGTCCCTGACCGAGGCCAGGGCGTTGCGCAGGCGGATCTCGCGGGCAAAAAACTCCATCAGGCGGATTTCTGCCGCGGTCACGTCGGCATTGGCGGCAATCAGGTGATAGCCTCCCGAGGTTTCGGGGATGATCACCTCGCCGATGGGGGCATCTTCGATCAGCAGTTCATAGGCGGTGCGCTCGACATCGTACTTGTCGACGCCACTGCCCATGGTGGCATTGCCCTGCGGATCCAGATCGATCACCAGCACCTTGCGCCGGGTAGCGGCCATGGAGGCGGCCAGATTCACACAGGTGGTGGTTTTACCCACTCCACCCTTCTGGTTGGCTATGGCAATGACTTTTCCCACACTGTCCCCTAAATGAATGCGGCGGCCCTATTCGGGCTGGATGGCTTTAAACTCCAGCAGATGGCGTTCGCCTTCCAGTTCCGGCACCACCAGCTTGTGGGTGGCAACCAGACGAATGCTGTCAGGCAACTGTGCCAGCTCCTGCTCGGGGTATTGTCCCTTGAGCGCCAGGAAGCTGCCCTCGGGTGACGGCAGATGATGACACCAGCTCAGCATGTCCTCCAGGGAGGCGAAAGCCCGGCTCAGTACACCATCAAATCCGGCCTCGGGTTGATACTCCTCCACCCGGGATTTGACGGGGGTCACATTGGTCAACCCCAGCTCCAGGATCACCTGGCGGATGAAGTTGATCCGCTTGCCCAGGCTGTCGAGCAGCACGAACTGTTTGTCCGGATTGATGATGGCCAGCGGCAGTCCGGGCAGACCCGGACCCGTTCCCACATCGATGAAGCGTTCACCGTGCAGGTGAGGACTCACCACCAGGCTGTCGAGGATATGCTTGACCAACATGGCGTCCGGATCTCGCACCGAGGTGAGATTGTAAGCCTTGTTCCACTTGTGCAGCAACTCGACCAACTGCACCAACTGGGTCTTCTGGGTTTCGGTGATAACAATTCCCGCCTGCATGAGCAGGCCGTTCAATCTTTGCAGCATGTTGTCCAACGGGGAATTCCTCAGGCGGTTTTACGCAGCAGGCCGTGTTTCTTCAGGTGCACCAGCAAGATGGAGATGGCGGCAGGGGTGATGCCGGAGATGCGGGACGCCTGACCTATGGTCTCTGGCTTGGCATCGTTGAGCTTGGCGATCACCTCGTTGGAGAGACCGTTCACGTCGCGGTAGTTCATGTCCAGCGGCAGCAGGGTGTTCTCGTTGCGCAGCTGCTTCTCCACCTCGTCGTGCTGGCGCTCGATGTAGCCGGCGTACTTGATCTGGATCTCCACCTGATCCGCCGCCGCCGCGTCTTCCAGCGCCGGGCCGACCCCCTCGATGGCCATCAGGGCATCGTAGGTCACCTCGGGGCGACGCAGCAGCTCTTCCAGGCTCTGCTCCCGGGTCAGGGGAGTGTTGACCAGGGCGTTGACGGCCTCCAGAGACGGATGCTGCGGGTGGATCCAGGTCGAGCGCATGCGCTGACGTTCCTGCTCCACCTGTTCCACCTTGGAATTGAACAGGCTCCAGCGATGATCATCCACCAGACCCAGCTCGCGGCCGATGGCGGTCAGGCGCAGATCCGCGTTGTCTTCCCGCAGCAGCAGGCGATATTCGGCACGGCTGGTGAACATGCGATAGGGTTCGCGGGTCCCCAGTGTGGAGAGATCGTCCATCATCACGCCCATGTAGGCCTGATCCCGGCGTGGGTGCCAGGCCTCCTTGCCCTGGGCGCGCAAGCCCGCGTTCAGACCGGCCATCAGGCCCTGGGCAGCGGCCTCTTCATAGCCGGTGGTGCCGTTGATCTGGCCGGCGAAGAAGAGGTTCTCTATGCACTTGCTCTCCATGTTGGCCTTGAGATCCCGCGGATCGAAGAAATCGTACTCGATGGCGTAGCCAGGGCGAGTGATATGGGCATTCTCGAAGCCACGGATCGAGCGGACGATCTGCACCTGTACGTCGAACGGCAGGCTGGTGGAGATCCCGTTCGGGTAGAGTTCGTGGGTGGTCAGGCCTTCCGGTTCCACAAAGATCTGGTGCGCCGTCTTGTCGGCAAAGCGGGTGATCTTGTCCTCGATCGACGGGCAGTAGCGCGGGCCTATCCCCTCGATCACTCCGGCGTACATGGGGCTGCGATCCAGGTTTTTGCGGATCACCTCGTGGGTCTGCTCATTGGTATGGGTCACGTAGCAAGGCATCTGGCGCGGATGCTGGCTGGCGTTGCCGATGAAGGAGAAGACCGGGCGAGGATCGTCACCATGTTGCTGCTGCATCACGGAAAAATCGACGGTGCGTGCATCGATGCGTGGTGGCGTGCCCGTTTTAAGGCGATCGATGCGCAGCGGCATTTCACGCAGGCGCTGAGCGAGGGCGATCGAGGGAGGATCCCCGGCGCGGCCCCCTTTGTAGTTTTCCATGCCGATGTGGATCAGACCGTTCAGGAAGGTACCGACGGTCAGTACGACCGTCTTGCCGCTGATGCGGATCCCGCTCTGGGTAACGACCCCGGCGACGCGATCCCCGTCCATGACCAGATCGTCGCAGGCCTGCTGGAAGATCTTCAGGTTCGGGTAGTTCTCCAGTGTCTGACGCACCACAGCCTTGTACAGCAGGCGATCCGCCTGAGCACGGGTAGCCCGCACCGCAGGGCCCTTGGAGGAGTTGAGCGTGCGGAACTGGATCCCGCCGAGATCGATGGCCTGCGCCATGATCCCGCCCAGGGCATCGACTTCCTTGACCAGGTGTCCCTTGCCGATCCCGCCGATCGCCGGATTGCAGGACATATGCCCCAGCGTATCTATGTTGTGGGTGAGCAACAGGGTATTGAGACCCATGCGGGCTGCCGCTGTTGCTGCTTCGGTTCCTGCATGACCGCCACCGACGACGATCACATCAAATTGTTCATGGTATTGCATTGGGGATCACCTTGATCTGCACGCCTGAAGATCTTTGTTTGCCTGGTCTGAAGGGCGGATCATTCTATCTGTTTAGCATCCGGAGGGGAACGTCTACTTCAGGATCAGTATGGATCAGGGATCGGTTAAATAGATCTTAAGGATCTTTAGATCGATCTTTTATTGGATCTTTTATTAGGATCCACGACTTCTGTTGATAAGGTATTTTTGATCATAAAGATCATTCGGTTAAGGTCGATCGCTGCTTGTGGAAAAGCTTGGATCCGGAGGGGGCGAACGGGGGGATAACATGGGTTTTTATACACAGATACATGGTCGGCAAGATCTAATACATGAATAACTATAGGTTTTGCAGAGCTTAGCACCTAAGTTATACACAATTATCCGAGCTCATGTGGGGAGCTCTCGGGAAAAACTTATCCGGATCCACCTGTTAATAACCTGGTGGATAGGGATCTGGGGATAACCAGGGAGATCGGGGGTCGTGACCGGATCTCCCTGGCCCTGATCAGCCGATCAAGGTCATCCAGTCGTGGATCCAGGTTTCTGCGGCATCTTCGGGGATCTCGTGCTGGGTCACGTCTATTTCCAGGAGATCCCCCAGCCGGCTGGCCCCGCACCCGGCGAGCAGCCGATCCAGCGTCTTGCCGCCCTGGCAGAAGGTGTCATAACTGCGATCCCCCAGGGCGATCACTCCGTACTTGAAGGCGGCGAGATCCGGCTGCTGTTCGGCAAGATCCCGGGCAAAGGGCTGCAGATTGTCGGGTACATCCCCCGCACCATGGGTGGAAGTGACCACCAGCACGATGGCTTCTGGTTCGGTCAGGATCCTGGACAGGCTGGCGGGGTTGTGGATCTCCGCCTGGTGGCCCGCCTGTTCAAGCAGGCCGACCACATGATCTGCGACATATTCGGAGGCCCCCAGCATGGAGCCGACGACGAGGTTGAGTTTGGCCATGGAATGGATCCTGATGTCATCGAAAAAGTGAAGAGCGGGGATCTTACCGCCAAAGCATGTGGATAAATATGGATAAAGCTTGGGGATAAGGATCCTGTCCACTTTTTTGCAGCCAAAACCGGTCTCGTGGCCGTCGTGGCGCCTTCTTTCCGCCTGTTGCGACCTCATCACACCTTTCGTTGTCAAACGACACTTCAAAACATCAATTAACAATGCAGATGCAAATGATTAGCAATTATTGAATCGATTCGATCACGGCACCTGTAGTAGCATGGCGCTGCTTTATTCGCCTGAGGCGCCGGGCTGACCGGTCCAATTGGGCACCCATAATAAGAAATCAAACATAACTTATTGATATTTGAGACACTTATATGATTGCGCAAAAAAATACCCCGAATGCCGTGATGCGAAAGAGAGGCGCACAGCTGCTGCCGCTCTCCTGTCTGCTGGCGTCCCTGCCCGTGTTGGCGGCGGAACAGGCGGATAAAGAGTTGCCCAAGGCGGGCGAAACCATGGTCGTGACCGGGACCGCCATGAAGGTCGAGGTCCCCATGGCAGAGACCCCCCGTGCCGTCTCCGTGGTCAATCGCGAAGAGCTGGACCAGCACGCCGTACTCAAGCTAGACGAGTCCCTGCGCTATCGCTCCGGCGTCCTGTCCCAGTCCTATGGTTCGGACACGGATGCTGACTGGTTCAAGGTGCGCGGCTTCGATGCGGCTTCTTACCTGGATGGCAACCGTCTTTTCAGCACCGGTTACTATGTCTGGACCCCGGAGCCCTTCGGCCTTGAGAGCGTGGAAGTGCTCAAAGGCCCGGCCTCCATTCTGTATGGCGAAGCCCCTCCCGGAGGCGTCATCAACGCCATCAGCAAGCGTCCGACCGCGACCCCGCAGGGACTGGTGAACCTGCAACTGGGCAACCGGGATCTGCGCCAGGTCGGGGTGGATGTCTCCGACACCCTTACCGACAACAGCCGTTATCGTCTGGTGGCCCTCTACAACGAGCGGGACGGCGTGCTGGATGGCACCTACAACGAGCGCGCCTATCTGGCGCCGAGCGTGACCCTGGATATTTCGGATCGCACCACGCTGACACTGCTCTCCAGCTTCAAGCACGATGAAGGGGTGCCGACCAACGGCTTCTTCCCGGTCTATGGCACCCTGAATACCTCTGGCGGCCAGATCGATCCCTCCACCAACCTGAGCCAGCCGGATTACGATCGCAATCGCAATACCCAGATCTCCGCCGGGTACGAGCTGGCCCACCAGCTCAACCAGACCTGGGAGTTCAAGCAGAACGTTCGCTTCAATTACAACGATCTGCTGCTGCGCCAGACCTATATCTTCCCGACCTATGAAGGTACCACCGCCTACCGCGGCCTGGTCTACCGGGATGGGGATACCAAGAGCGCCACCATGGACAACCAGATGGTGGGCTACTGGAACACCGACAGCACGGAGCAGACCCTGCTGCTGGGGGTGGATCTGCAGCGCCATGTAAATGAAGGTCAGGAAGCCGACAACTATGGCATGGGCGCCATCAACACCATGAACCCGGATTACAGCGGTTTCCCCGGTTTTGAGGAATCCACCGCGACCCACCAGAAGAGCACCAAGGGTCAGAGCGGCCTCTATGCCCAGCACCAGATCCGCTGGGATGATCGCTGGCTGCTGACTGCGGGCGGTCGTTTCGATTACGTGGAAACCCACAACATCAGCGAAGCCAAGAGCAAGAACGAGAAACAGTACGACGACAACCTCTCTCTCTCCGGCAGCCTGATGTACCTGGCCGACAACGGTCTCTCCCCTTACTTCGCCTATGCGGAATCCTTCGAAGTGCTGCCGGGGATAGACCCCAACACCGGCAACTCCTACAAGCCGCTGGAAGGCAAGCTCTACGAGACCGGGGTCAAGTACGCACCCAGCTTCCTCGATGGCTACATCAACCTAGCGCTGTTCGATCTGGAGCAGACCAACTCCCTGGTCTCTACCGGCTCCGGCCAGCAGACCCAGGCCGGTGAAGTGACCTCCCAGGGGGTCGAACTGGAGGGGAGCGTGCAGGCCACCGAGGCGTTGCGCCTGACCGCTGCCTATACCTATACCGATGCCAAGACCAACGACACCGGCAACGGCGATCGTCGTGCGAGCCTGATCCCGCGCCACCAGGCCTCCTTCTGGGGCAACTACAAGGTGCAGCAGGGCCCGGTATCCGGTCTTGAGCTGGGTTCCGGCGTGCGCTATGTGGGTTCCAGCGTCGGCATCGGCGCGGTGAATGCGGACTACACTCCCATCTATGGTTCCGCCCAGGTACCGGCACACACTGTATGGGATGCGATGATCGGGTATGACTTTGCCAAGAACTGGCGTGCCCAGATCAACGTCAACAACCTGCTGAACGACACCTATGTGGCGAGCTGCGACTACTACTGCTACTACGGCGAGCCGCGCAGCATAGTCGGCACCGTCAACTACCGCTGGTAAGCGACAGGCCGGGCGGGGGCGAAGGCTCCCGCCCTCCTTCCATTCATCTACAGGCCTGTCATGGAACTCTTGTCACTGGTTTATCGCCAATACCGTTGGCCCTTCATCGCCATTACCCTGCTCAGCCTGCTGAGTGCTGTCAGCGGGATAGGCGTCATTGCCTTCATCAATCAATCACTTATCGAATCAGTCGGGGATCCGCTGCCGATCCTGGGTCAGCTTGTCGGCCTGGTCTTGCTGTTGCTGGTGATCACGCTCGGATCCCAACTGGCCCTGACCACCCTAGGTCACCATTTTGTCTACCGGTTGCGTGGCCGCCTGCTCAAGCAACTGCTGGATACCGACGTCGCCCGTCTGCGTCAAATAGGGCAGGGGCCGCTCCTGGCCTCCCTTTCAAGCGACATCGGTCAGATCACCATCGCCTTCGTGCGCCTGCCGGAGCTGGTACAGGGCATGGTGCTCACCCTGGGCTCCATCATCTACCTTGGCCTGCTCTCTCCCGCCTTGCTCGGTGTTACCGCCCTCTGGGTCACCGTGACCATGGTGGTGGGCTGGCTGCTGGTGAACCGGGTCTATCGCCACCTGGCGCACATGCGCCAGGCCGAAGACAGGCTCTACCAGAACTACCAGTCCATCATCGCCGGGAGCAAGGAGCTGGCGCTCAACCGCGAGCGTGCCCACTTCGTCTACCACCAGCTCTATGAGCAGAATGCCCGGGACTACCGGGAGCAGATCATCCGCGCCGATACCTACCACCTGAGCGCGGTGAACTGGTCGAACATCATGATGCTGGGTGCCATCGGCCTGGTCTTCTTCCTGGCCAACGGGCTGGGCTGGGCCAACACCAATGTGGCCGCCACCTTCGCCCTGACCCTGTTGTTCCTGCGCACTCCCTTGCTGCAAGGTATCGGAGCCTTGCCGACCCTGATCGCCGCCCAGGTGGCATTCGACAAGATAGCTGCCCTCAATCTGGCGGAGCCGGACGAGGCGTTCCCGTTGCCGCCTGCGCCTCGCCCCTGGCAGCGCATCGAGCTGGAGCAGGTGAGCTTTCACTACCAGGGGGAGGGCGGTTTCTCCGTGGGCCCCATCAATCTGGTGATCGAGCGGGGGGAGCAGATATTCCTCATCGGTGGCAATGGCTCCGGCAAGTCGACCCTGGCCATGCTGCTGACCGGGCTCTATCAACCGGTCTCTGGCCGGATCCTGCTGGATGGGGAGCCGGTCACCGATCGCAACGGCTATCTGGGGCTCTTCTCCGCCATCTTCACCGACTACCACCTGTTCCAGCATTTGCTGGGGCCCGAGCCGAAAGAGGCGCTGGTCGCCGAGTGGCTTGAGCGGTTGCAGATGGGCAGCAAGCTTGCCATCAAGGATGGCTTCATCGCCGATATCGACCTCTCCCAGGGCCAGCGCAAGCGGGTCGCCCTGCTGCTGGCCCTGGCAGAGCAGCGGGAGGTGATGCTGTTCGACGAGTGGGCCGCGGATCAGGATCCCCAGTTCCGCCGCATCTTCTATCAGGTGCTGTTGCCGCGCCTCAAGGAGATGGGCAAGACGGTGATCGCCATCAGCCACGACGATCACTACTTCTCTCTGGCCGATCGCCTGCTGGAGATGCGCCAGGGCCGCCTCACTGAACTGACCGGCGAGCAGCGCGAGCAGGTGAGCCGGGATGCGGTCGCCCATCTGGATGGCAAGGTGCCGGCCTGATGCTGGCACCGATGAGACTGGCAGCAAGCCAGCACAGGAATTGCTTATGTTCGAGATGAAATCCGCCAGCTTCGCGGTCAATGACCGCACGCTGCTGCACCCCACCAGCCTTCGCTTTGAGCAAGGTCGGGTCTATGGCCTCATCGGCCACAACGGGTCGGGCAAATCGACCCTGATCAAGCTGCTGGCGCGCCAGCAACCCCACAGCGGCGGGGAGATCCTGTTCGATGACCAGCCGTTGTCTGCCTGGGGCAACCGGGAGTTTGCCCGTCAGGTGGCCTATCTGCCCCAGCACCTGCCGAGTGCCGAAAACCTGCTCGGCCGCGAGCTGGTGGAGATGGGGCGCTACCCCTGGCGCGGCCTGCTGGGCCGGATGGGAGCGGAAGATCACCGTCAGGTGGAGCGGGCCATCGCCCTGACCCACACCGAACGCTTTGCCTATCGGCTGGTGGATACCCTCTCCGGCGGCGAGCGGGGACGAGTCTGGCTCGCCATGCTGCTGGCTCAGGAGAGCCGTTTCATCCTGCTGGACGAGCCGCTGGCCGCCCTGGACGTGGCCCATCAGGTGGAGGTGCTCACGCTCGTCAAGCAGCTCAGCCGTCAGCTCAACCTCGGGGTCATCATCGTCATTCACGACATCAACATGGCCTCCCGCTTCTGCGATCGGCTGGTGGCGCTGCACTCCGGCCGTCTGCTGACCCACGGCGAGCCCGAACAGATCATGACAGGGGAGACCCTGAACGCCATCTACGGCATCCCCATGGAGGTCATTCGCCATCCGGCCCATGACCACGCCATCGCCATCGTCTGACCGGGGGCCGCTCTTGAACCGTTTATTGAAGATGGCGCCCTGTCTGCTCAGTCTGCTGCTGCCCCTGGCAGGGGAGGCCGGGCAGCTTGTCACCGCCACCAGCGCCACGCCCCGCATCGCCACCGTGGACTGGACCATAGCCGAGACCCTGCTGGCTCTGGGGGTCACCCCGATGGCGGTGGGGGATGTGGCCCCCTATCGCGCCTGGGTCGGTGAACCCCAGCTTCCTGCCGGGGTGATCGATATCGGGCTGCGTGCCCAGCCCAACCGGGAACTGCTGGCGGAGCTCAAACCGGATCTTATTCTCATCTCGCCGCTGGCGGCACCCCTGGCGCCAACCCTCTCCCGCATCGCGCCGGTGCACTCCATCGCCCTGTATGAACCGGGCACCGATCTGTGGCTGCGACTGCGGGAAGCGACCCTGACCATAGCCGCCCTGGTCAACAAAGAGACCGAGGCCGAACGCCAGCTCGCCGCGCTGGAGCTGGATCTGGCACAGATGCAGGCGGCGCAGCCCGCCGATCTGCCCCCCTTGCTGGTGGTGCAATTCATTGATGAGCGCCATGTGCGGGTGTTTGGCCATGGCAGCCTGTTCGAGGCAGTGATGCAGCGCCTCGGCCTTCGCAACGCCTGGCAGGGAGAGACCAATGCCTGGGGATTCTCGGTCGCGAGCCTGGAGCAGTTTCTCGGGATGTCGGAGGCCAGGCTGGTGGTGGTGGACCCCGTGCCCGTAGGAGTTGGTGAAAAACTTCAGGAGCCTGGATTGTGGCAGCATCTCCCGCTGGTACAGAACAATCCGGTGATCCATCTGCCTGCGACATGGAGTTTTGGTGGCATATTGGCGGCCCGCCGCTTCGCCACCCTGCTGGACGGTGCCTTGCGGGAGCAGGCTGTCCACAGAGCAACCGGGGGATCAAATCAATGAGCTCTTCTCTTTCTTCGCCCCTGCTGCGCCCGGGTCTCTGCCTGTTGGTGCTGACACTGGGACTGGCCTGCGCCGAGCTGGCGCGTCAACTGCCGGGGGCGCTCTGGTGGCAGGCCCTGTTCTCCCCCGAGCTGGACGATGCCCGCCAGGCGGTGGTTCATTTCAGCTGGCTGCCGCGCCTTGCCATCTGTCTGCTGGCCGGTGCCGCCCTCGGGCTCGCCGGTACCCTGATGCAGCAGGTGCTGCGTAATCCCCTGGCCTCGCCCACCACCCTGGGGGTGGCCTCCGGCGCCCAGCTGGCGCTGATGATGGTGACCCTGCTCGCCCCTTCCTGGCTGCTGATCGGGCGGGAGTGGATCGCCATGGCCGGGGGAAGCCTGGCCATGGGGCTGGTCTTCGCCCTGGCTTGGCGCCGCCAGCTCAATCCCGTGGTCATCGTCTTTGCTGGGCTGGTGATCAACCTCTATCTGGCCGCCATCAGCATGGGATTGCTGCTGTTCTTCCAGGAGGAGCTCAAAGGGTTGCTGGTGTGGGGGAGCGGATCTCTGGCCCAGAACAGCTGGAGCGGCGTCGGCTATCTGCTGCCACGGTTGCTGCTGGCCGCGATGCTGGCGGTGGTGCTGGTGCGCCCGCTGGCAGTGCTGGAGCTGGACGATGCCAGCGCTCGCAGTCTGGGGGTCTCTCTCAAGCACCTGAGATTCGCCGGTCTCGGCCTCGCGGTCTTCATCACCGCCTGCGTGGTGAGCGTGGTGGGGCTGATCGGTTTTATCGGGCTGGCGGCGCCCGCCATGGTGCGGCTGCTGGGGGTCAGAAAACTGGCCCAGCGGCTGCTGTGGGCACCCATCCTCGGCGCCCTGTTGCTGGCGGCCACCGATCTGCTGCTGCAGACCCTGAGCCGGTTCTGGCCTGTGCTGATCCCGACCGGCGCCATGACGGCCCTGTTGGGGGCGCCGCTGCTGCTTTGGCTGATCCCGCGTCTTGGCATCAAGCAGAGTGCGCCTAAGGCGAACTCCTCTCTGTTGTTGGCCCGCCATCCGGCGCCGACCCGCCTTGTCGGCCTGATGGTGTTGGGGCTGGCTGCGGCGGTGATCGCCTCCCTGTTGTTTGGGCAGGGGATGGGCGGCTGGGGTTGGCCGAGCTGGCTGCGGTGGCAGGCCCAACTGGAGTGGCGCTTGCCGCGCACGCTGGCAGCGGGTGCCGCAGGCGTGTTGCTGGCGCTGGCTGGCACCCTGTTGCAGCGAGTCAGCAACAACCCCATGGCGAGCCCCGAGCTGCTGGGGGTGAGCGGTGGCACCTTCATGGGGGTGATTGCGGCGGCCCTGTTGCTGCCCGCCTTGCCGCTGCCCATGATGCTGCTGGGGGGGCTGATGGGCGCCTTCGCCTGCCTGTTGCTGCTGGTGCTTATCAACCGGCGCAACGGCTTCCAGCCGGAGCGGATACTGCTGTCTGGCATCGCCATCACGGCGCTGTTCGAGCCGTTGCAGGCCATCGCCCTGGCCAACGGCGACCTGCGGGTGCAGCAACTGCTCTCCTGGATGTCCGGCTCCACCTATTACGTCACCCAGCCGGTGGCCCTTGCCCTGGTGGTGTTGGCGCTGCTGATGCTGGCAGCCTGCCTGCTGGTGAGCCGCTGGCTCGATCTCATGCCCATGGGGCCGGCGGTAGCGACGGCTCTGGGGATCCATCTCGGCCGCGCCCAGCTCACCATCCTGCTGCTGGTGGCCGTGCTCACCGCCAGTGCCACCATGGTGATAGGCCCGCTCTCCTTTGCCGGTCTGCTGGCGCCGCACCTGGCCAGATTGATGGGGCTGGTGAGGGCGCGCTGGCACCTGCTCGGCGCCGCAGGCTGTGGCGCTTTGCTGATGGTGTCGGCGGACTGGATCGGCCAGCAGATCCTCTTTCCCCAGGAGGTGCCCGTCGGTCTGGTCTCCACCCTGTTAGGGGGCGCTTACTTCATGTGGTGCCTGCGCCGTCTCTAGGTTGATGGATGAAAAGCGCACAAAAAAAGCCCGGGATGAACCCGGGCTTTTCATTGCCTGTTCTGCGGACTTACTTGCCGATGCAGAAGCTGGAGAAGATGCGGCCCAGCAGATCGTCGGAGCTGAACTCGCCGGTGATCTCGGACAGGGACTCCTGGGCCAGGCGCAGCTCCTCGGCCACCAGTTCGCCAGCCACATAGACCTCAAGCTGCTCCCTGGCTACCAGCAGCCGTTCGGCGGCGCGCTCCAGTGCGTCCAGGTGGCGGCGGCGGGCCATGAAGCCCCCTTCGGTGTTGCCCTGGAAGCCCATGCAGGCCTTGAGGTGCTCACGCAGGGCGGGCAGCCCCAGCTCGGTCTTGGCGGAGATGCGATAGACGGCGTGGCCCTGCTCCTGGCTCGGTGCCAGATCCTCGCCGGTCAGGTCCGCCTTGTTGCGCACCACGGTGAGGCCGATGTTTTTTGGCAACCGATCAACGAATTCCGGCCAGATATCGTGGGGATCGACGGCATCCGTGGTGGTGCCGTCCACCATAAACAGCACCCGGTCGGCCTGTTCGATCTCGGCCCAGGCGCGCTCGATGCCGATCTGTTCCACCTTGTCCTGGGTATCGCGCAGGCCCGCGGTGTCGATGATGTGCAGCGGCATGCCATCCAGATGGATGTGCTCGCGCAGCACGTCGCGGGTGGTACCGGCGATCTCGGTGACGATGGCGGACTCGCGGCCTGCGAGGGCGTTGAGCAGGCTCGATTTGCCGGCGTTGGGGCGACCGGCGATCACCACCTTCATCCCCTCTCGCAGCAGGGCACCCTGCTTGGCCTCGCCGCGTACGTCATCCAGCTCGGACATGATGGCGTAGAGGTCACCCGCCACCTTGCCGTCGGAGAGAAAGTCGATCTCTTCATCCGGGAAGTCGATGGCCGCTTCCACATAGATGCGCAGCCGAGTGAGGCTCTCCACCAGCTGCTGAACCTTGCCGGAGAACTGCCCCTGGAGGGAGTGCATGGCGCTGCGGGCGGCCTGCTCGCTGGAGGCTTCGATGAGATCGGCGATGGCCTCGGCCTGGGCCAGATCCAGCTTGTCGTTGAGGAAGGCGCGCTCGCTGAACTCGCCCGGGCGGGCGGGGCGGATGCCGTCAATCTGAAGGATGCGGCGGATCAGCATGTCGAGAATGACGGGGCCGCCATGGCCCTGCAGCTCCAGCACGTCTTCGCCGGTGAAGCTGTTGGGGGCCTTGAACAGCAGGGCGATGCCCTGATCCAGCGCCTGGCCCTGCTCGTCCCTGAACGGCAGATATTCGGCATAACGCACCCTGGGGAGCTTGCCGAGCACTATCTCGGCGACCCGCTCGGCGGCAGGGCCGGAGACGCGGACTATGCCGACGCCGCCACGGCCGGGGGCGGTGGCCTGGGCCACGATGGTATCTGTTGTCATCTTGCTTGACTCGCTGGTTGGCTGAATGAGTAAGAGGGTGGGGGACATTGTAATAAAAAAGGCGGCCCGAAGGCCGCCTCTTTTGTCATCAGGAAAGATGGGCTGCGCATCAGTTGCGTGAGTGCAGGCCTTTCTTCTCCAGCTGACGATAGATGATGGTCTGCTGGATGATGGAGATGACGTTGCTCACCAGCCAGTACAGAGTCAGACCTGCCGGGAACCAGAGGAACATGAAGGTGAAGATGATCGGCATGAACTGCATCACCTTCTGCTGCATCGGGTCCGTGATGGTGGTCGGGCTCATCTTCTGCAGATACCACATGGAGGCACCCATGAGGATTGGCAGCACGAAGAAGGGGTCCTTCACCGACAGGTCGGTGATCCACAGGGCGAACGGCGCGTGGCGCAGCTCGACAGACTCCATCAGTGCCCAGTAGAGGGCGATGAAGATGGGCATCTGTACCAGGATGGGCAGGCAGCCGCCCAGCGGGTTGACCTTCTCCTTCTTGTACAGCTCCATCATGCCCTGGGACATCTTCTGACGATCGTCACCGAAGCGTTCCTTGAGCGCAGCCAGCTTGGGCTGGAGCATGCGCATCTTGGCCATGGAGGTGTACTGGGCCTTGGTCAGCGGGAACATGATGCCGCGCACCAGCAGGGTCAGCATGATGATGGCCAGACCCCAGTTCTGGACGAAACCGTGGAACACGGTCAGCAGCCAGTGCAGCGGTTGGGCGATGAACCAGAGCCAGCCGTAGTCGACGGTCAGATCCAGGTGGTTTGCCACCTTGGCCATCTGATCCTGCAGCTTGGGACCGATCCACAGCTTGCCGCTCACTTCGGCCTGCTGGCCGGCAGCGACGTCAACCAGCGGCGCCTTGTAGCCGATGATGGCCTGGTCCTTGCCCGGGATCACGCGGCTGTAGAAGCTGTTGGTGTCGTTGGCATTCGGGGCCCAGGCGGAGACGAAGTAGTGCTGCAGCATGGCGACCCAACCACCCTGGGTGGTCTTGTTCAGGTCGGCATCCTTCATCTCGTCGAAGGTGTACTTCTTGTAGCGGGAGTCTTCGCTGGAGAAGGCACCACCACGGTAGGCACTGGCCACCATGGCATGACCTTCCTGATCCTTCGGCGTGGTCATGGTCTGCTTCAGCTGACCGTAGAACTGTACCTGGACCGGCTCGGCAGACTTGTTGTCGATCTTGTAGTCGACGCCCACGGCGTAATCACCGCGCTTGAGCACGAACTCCTTGGTGAAGACTACACCCTTGCTGTCGGTCCAGGTCATCGGAACGACGACTTGATCCTGACCATCGGCCAGCTGATAGCTGGTCTGGGCGGCTTCATAGGTGGGACGACCTTGGGCCTGGCTGTCCGGACCATTGCGACCGACCAGACCGCTCTGGGCCACATAGAGGTGGGCAGGCTGGCTGGTCAGCAGGGTGAACGGCTGTTCCTTGCCTTCTTCCAGCTTGTGGGCCAGCAGTTCGGCAGAGACGATGTCACCGCCCTGGGTGTCCAGGGTCAATTTGAGCACGTCGGAGGAGACGGTGATCAGCTTGCGCGCGGCGTTACCATTTGCTTGCTCGGAAACCTGAGGAATATCACCGGTCTGACCGGCTTCAGGTACGAAATGTTCGGTTTGGGCCACGGTAGTCGGGGCCGGCTTCGGAGCCTTGTCGGACTCCCACTGTTGCCAGAGCAAGAAGCTCACGAACAGCAAACCGATCAGGAGTAAATTGCGTTGTGATTCCATAGTCTTCAGTTTCTTCGCTTTGGTTGCGGAACCGGGTCATAACCACCCTCGGATAAGGGATGGCATTTTAATAGACGTTTGCTGGCTAACCAAACGCCTTTTATGAAACCGTGAAGTCGGATTGCTTCTATCGCAAATTGGGAACAAGTCGGGGTGAAACGGCAGCGTGGCCCGAGCAGGGGACTAATGATTAGCTGATACAGGCGTATCAGTTTGATTGCTACCCATTGCAACGGCGTGACAGAGTGCGCCATAGCTTTTCCAGTAACTTGAACAGCGCTTCGTTGTCCATCTCCTTCACGCCACCCTTGGCGATCACGACGATGTCGATAGCGGGCAGATTGGCTTGATTGAGGCGAAAACTTTCCCGAACCACTCGTTTTACACGGTTGCGCCAGACGGCACGCTTGAGCGCCTTTTTGGGCACGGCGAGGCCAAGACGGGGGTGTTCGAGGGAGTTGGGGCAAGCAAGAAGCGTAATTTGCGGAGAAGCGGCCCGGACAGGCTCGGCGAAAACGCGTTTGAAGTGTTCGGGAGTTAACAGACGTAACTCCCGAGAGAAGGTGTGCTGGGTAGGCATTAGACTACCAGGCGGGCACGACCCTTGGCACGACGAGCGGCCAGAACTTTGCGGCCGTTGGCAGTAGCCATGCGAGCGCGGAAACCGTGAGAGCGCTTGCGCTTCAGGTTGGACGGTTGAAAAGTACGTTTCATGATTCGATTCCGTATTTCTGTACAGTTTTGATTGTCACACTTAGCCGACGCGCCAGCTATAGCGTGTGACGACTAGCAAAAGAGGCCGAATTCTAAACAGAGTTCAGCTTCTCGTCAATCCGCCGTTCCTTTCCATCTAGCCCCGTTCGTCGACCGAGCGGGATAATCTGGCAGGATCCGGAGGATCAAGGGCCCCGAATTATACTGGCAACCCGGGGTTAAACAAGGATCCCTCAAGAAAAAAGGCGGCCAGGCCGCCAAAGAGAGAGCTATTTAAGTACTTTGCGCAGGAACTCCCGGGTACGGGGATCCTGCGGATCGACCAATATCTGATCCGGCGGGCCCTGCTCCACGATCCGGCCTCCTTCCATGAAGATCACCCGATCGGCGACATCACGGGCAAACTCGATCTCGTGGGTCACCACCACCATGGTCTGGTGCTGGCGGGCGAGCTGCTTCATCAGGCCCAGCACCTCGTCGACCCACTCGGGATCGAGGGCGGAGGTGGGCTCGTCAAACAGGATCACCTTGGAGTGGGCCGCCATGGCCCGGCCGATGCCGACGCGCTGTTGCTGGCCGCCGGAGAGGGAGGCCGGGTAGGCATCCTGTTTCTCGGCGAGGCCGATGTCCTTGAGGATGCCCAGGGCAGTGGCACGAGCCTCCGCCTTCGGCTGCTTCCAGACGGTGATCAGCCCCTCGGCGATGTTGTCCAGCGCCGTCTTGTTGGCGAACAGGGCGTAGTTCTGGAACACGAAAGAGGCGCGTTTGCGCAGTTCGATGGCCTGCTGGTCGCTGGCCTTGGCCAGATCCACGGCGAGGTCATCGATGACGAGCCGCCCTGCATCCGGGGTTTCCAGCAGGTTGAGGCAGCGCAGCAGAGTCGACTTGCCGGTACCGGAAGGACCGATGATGACGACAATCTCCCCCTTCTTTACCTCAAGATCGATGCCGTTGAGCACCTGATTTCCGTCATAGGCCTTGGAGAGACCCGTTAGGTTGATCATGACAGGCCTCCTTTAATAAGCACGGTTCAGCCGCACTTCCAGCAGATGCTGCAAGCGGGTGAAGAAGATGACCACCACCCAGTAGATCAGCGCCACCGCCATGAAGCTCTCGAAGAACTTGAAGGAGGAGGCTGCTTCCATCTGGGCCTTGCCCATGATCTCCGCCACTCCCAGGGTAAACGCCAGGGAGGTGCTCTTGATCATGTCGATGAAGTAGTTCATCAACGATGGTGTCGCGATGCGGGCAGCCTGGGGCAGGATGATCCGCTGCATCGCCTGCAACCGACTCATGCCGATACTGAGGGCGGCTTCCATCTGGCTCTTGTGGATGCCGAGAATGGCTGCCCGGATCGACTCGGCCATGTAGGCGGCGAAGTGCAGGGTCAGGCCGATGATGGCGGCGGTAAAGGCATCCATCCCCACGAAGATGGGGAAGAGCTGCGGCAGCCCGTAATAGAGCAGGAACAGCTGGACGAGCAGCGGTGTACCCCGGAAGAACGAGATATACAGCATCGCCAGCCAGTGAAGTGCGGGAACGCGAAACACCCGTACTATCGCCAGGATCAGCGACAGTACGAGTGCCAATACGAATCCCCACAGGGCCATTTCCATCGTGGTGCCCAGGTATTTGAGCAGGATGGGAAACAGCCCTAGCGTGTACTCGAGGTCAAATTCCATCATTTATTTGCTGGTGATGTCCGCTGCGAACCATTTTTCGGAGATTTTGGTCAGGGTGCCGTCTTTGCGCATGGCGGTGAGGGCATCGTCAACCTTCTTCAGCACGGCCTGCTTTTCCGGGGTCTTCAGGAAGGGCAGGGCGTTCTCGATGGTTTCGAACGGTGCACCGGCCTGTTGCAGCGGCAGCTTGGATTCCTTGATCAGCTGGGCGGTGGAGACGCGGTCCATCACGAAGGCGTCGATGCGGCCCAGGGCGACATCCTGCTCGAAGGCGGAGTCATAGGTGCGGATGTCGATCTTCTTGTTGGGGTCGTTCTTGCGCAGCAGCTCTTCGAAGTTGGAGCCCAGGTTGACGGCGACCTTCTTGCCTTCCAGATCCTTGATGCCGTGGATGGTGTTGTTGCCCTTGCGGACCACGATCTGGGCACCGTCATAGACATAGGGCTGGGAGAAGGCGTACTTTGCCTTGCGCTCGTCGGTGATGGTGATCTGGTTGGAGATGGTGTCAACGCGGCCGGTTTCCAGCATGCCGAACAGGCCGGAGAAGCTGGCGGTCACGAACTCGACCTTGTAGCCGGTGCGCTCACCGATCTGGTTCCACATGTCCACCTCGAAGCCCTGCAGCTTGTCCTGCTTGACGAAGGTGAACGGGAAATATTTGCCGGACATGCCGACCTTGATGGTTTCCTGGGCGATGGCCTGGCCGGACAGGCTGGCCAGCAGAATGGCGGCGCCGGAAATCAGCTTGATGGTGGTTTTCATGGGGATTCCTCTCTCTGTAGTGCTGTATTTTTAGTTGTAATCACGGGTTGGCGCTGATGTTATTGGAATAAAATATAAAAAATAAATGATATTTGGTTATATAAAATAACTATGGTCGCAGCGCGCCATTCTGTCCACATTGACGATATCCGGCTGTGGGTAACTTTGGGGATGAAATGGGATCCTGGGGCGTTGGATCCTTGAAAGTCAAGGATCTTATTTGCTGGATCCGTGCGGCAGCAACTGGAGATCCGGCCACTAAAAACGTAGAATAGCCGGTCTTTACTTAATCAATTGACGGGAGTCTAGAGTGACTGCTTCGCTATGGCAGCAGTGCCTTAACCGGCTGCAAGATGAGTTGCCCTCGGCAGAATTCAGCATGTGGATCCGGCCGCTTCAAGCGGAGTTGAGTGACAATACTCTGACCCTGTATGCACCGAACCGCTTTGTTCTGGACTGGGTACGCGACAAGTACCTGCTCCGGGTCAACGGCATCATCAACGAGCTGTGCGGAGCCGACGCTCCCACCCTGCGTTTTGATATCGGCAATCGCCCTCATCCCGTCGCGGTCGCCAGGGCGCCGGCCCGTGGTGTCGATCCTGTGAATAACTCTCCCAAGAGCTGGGAAAACAAGGCCGAAAACAAGCCCGAGCCAAACCACAAGAGCAACACCAACGTGAACTATACCTTCGAGAATTTCGTCGAGGGTAAGTCCAACCAGCTGGCCCGTGCGGCCGCCCGTCAGGTGGCCGACAATCCGGGTGGTGCCTACAACCCGCTGTTCCTCTATGGCGGCACCGGCCTTGGCAAGACCCACCTGTTGCACGCCGTTGGCAATGCCATCAAGGATCGCAAGAAAGACGCCAAAGTCATCTACATGCACTCCGAACGGTTCGTGCAGGACATGGTGAAGGCGCTGCAGAATAACGCCATTGAAGAGTTCAAGCGTTATTACCGTAGCGTCGATGCCCTGCTCATCGATGACATCCAGTTCTTCGCCAACAAGGAGCGCTCCCAGGAGGAGTTCTTCCACACCTTCAATGCCCTGCTTGAAGGCAACCAGCAGATCATCCTGACCTCGGATCGTTATCCGAAGGAGATCAACGGGGTGGAAGATCGCCTCAAGTCCCGCTTCGGCTGGGGACTCACGGTGGCGATCGAGCCGCCCGAGCTGGAGACCCGGGTTGCCATCCTGATGCGCAAGGCGGACGAGAACCAGATCCATCTGCCGGACGAAGTGGCCTTCTTCATCGCCAAACGGCTGCGCTCCAACGTCCGTGAACTGGAAGGTGCCCTCAACCGGGTGATCGCCAATGCCAACTTCACCGGCCGCGCCATCAACATCGACTTCGTGCGCGAGGCGCTGCGCGATCTCCTGGCCTTGCAGGAGAAGCTGGTTACCATCGACAACATCCAGAAGACGGTGGCGGAGTACTACAAGATCAAGCTGGCGGATCTGCTCTCCAAGCGTCGCTCCCGTTCCGTTGCCCGCCCGCGCCAGCTGGCGATGGCGCTGGCCAAGGAGCTGACCAACCACAGCTTGCCTGAGATAGGGGATGCCTTTGGTGGCCGTGACCACACCACGGTTCTTCATGCCTGCCGCAAGATCGAGCAGCTGAAGGAAGAGAGTCACGACATCAAGGAAGATTATTCCAACCTGATCCGTACCCTTTCTTCCTGATACCGGAACGGAGTGCACAGATGCAGATTGCATGTTCCAGCCTGATCCGAATCCTTTCCTCCCAATAACAACGGAGAGCACAGATGCAGCTCGAAATTAGCCGTGAGGCCCTGTTACGTCCCCTGCAACTGGTGTCCGGTGCCCTGGGTGGCCGGCCGACCCTGCCCATCCTCGGCAACGTCCTGCTCGATGTCAGCAATGGCCTGCTGTCGCTGACCGGGACCGATCTCGAGGTGGAGATGATCGGACAGGTCTATCTCAACAGCGACAGCCAGGATGGCCGCACCACAGTGCCGGCGCGCAAGCTGCTGGACATCTGTCGCGGTCTGCCGGAGGGGGCGGAGATCCGTCTCAGCACCGAGGGAGAGCGCCTCATCATCCGGTCCGGCCGCTCCCGCTTCAACCTGTCGACCCTGCCGGCGACCGAATACCCGAACATCGAGGATTGGGAATCCGTGCTCGAGTTCGACATCAGCCAGCTGGAGCTGAAAAAACTCATCGACGCGACCCAGTTCTCCATGGCGAGCCAGGACGTGCGCTACTACCTGAACGGTATGCTGTTCGAGAGCGAAGGCCACGGCCTGCGTACCGTGGCGACGGACGGTCACCGGCTGGCCACCTGCCGCCGCGAGGTGGTGGGGGAATCGCTGCCCGATCATCAGGTCATCCTGCCGCGCAAAGGGGTGCTGGAGCTGGTGCGCCTGCTGGAGGCGGAAGACAAGCCGGTAAGGCTGCAAGTGGGCCGCAGCAATCTGCGCGCCGCCCTGGATGGCTTCATCTTCACCTCCAAGCTGGTGGATGGTCGTTTCCCGGACTGGCGCCGCGTCATCCCGAGGGGGAGCGACAAGGCCCTGATCGCCGGTCGCGAGGATCTGCGCCAGGCCTTTGCCCGTGCCGCCATCCTCTCCAACGAGAAATTCCGTGGGGTGCGTCTCAATCTGCAGGAAAACCTGCTGCGCATCACCGCCAACAACCCGGAACAGGAAGAAGCCGAAGAGCTGCTTGACGTACAATACGCCGCTGGCGAGATGGAGATCGGCTTCAACGTCTCCTATGTGCTGGACGTGTTGAATACGTTAAAATGTGACCAAATCCGGATCAGCCTGAGCGATTCCATCAGCAGCGCCATTATTGAGGATTTTGAGAACCAAGATGCCCAGTACGTGGTGATGCCGATGCGGATCTAGTCGTGTCCCTGGTCAAACTCCAGCTCAGCGACTTTCGCAACATTCAGCACGCCAGTCTCGCGCTGTCTCCCGGCCTCAATATCCTGGTCGGGAGCAACGGCAGCGGCAAGACCAGCGTGCTGGAAGCCATTCATTACCTTGGTCTCGGCCGCTCGTTTCGTACCCATTTGACCGGGCGGGTCATCCGCCAGGGCGAGCGGGCCTTTACCCTGTTTGCCCAGTGCGAGCTGGAGGGGCGTCAGGTGCCCATCGGGCTTGCCAAGGACAAGGGGGGGGAAACCCAGCTCAAGATCGCCGGTGCCCAGGCCCAGCGCCTGGCCGATCTGGCGGAGCTGTTGCCGGTACAGTTGATCCACCCCGATGGTTTCAGCCTGCTGACCGGTGGGCCCCAGGCTCGCCGGGCCTGGCTCGACTGGGGTGTTTTCCATCAGGAGCCGACCTTCTTCTCCCTCTGGGGGCGGGTGCGTCGGCTGTTGAAGCAGCGCAATGCCTTGCTGCGCCAGAGCACCCAGTATCGTCAGCTGGCGTTCTGGGATCAGGAGCTGGTGCGACTGGGTGGCGAGCTGGCGGGGTTTCGCGCCAGTTATTGTCAGGCCATTACGCCCCTGATCAAGGAGATGACGGCAGATTTTCTGCCGGAGTTCGATATCAGTCTTGGATTCTATCGAGGCTGGGAAAAAGACACTCCCCTCGATGCATTGCTGGAGGCGGGGTTCGAACGGGATCGTTCGCTGGGGTACACTGGGGTCGGTCCGCAGAAGGCGGACGTGCGGCTCAAGGCGAACGGCGTGCCCGCGCAGGATATTTTGTCCAGGGGTCAGCTGAAGTTGCTGGTCTGTGCCATGCGGCTGGCCCAAGGGCTCTATTTGAATCAACATAGCAGCCGCGGCTGTATTTTTTTAATTGATGATTTTGCCTCTGAACTGGATGTCGACAAACGTCGTCTGCTGGCCGCAAGGCTGAAGCAGTGCGCGTCCCAGGTGTTCATCACCGCCATCGATACCGGTCAGCTCGCAGACATGATGGATGCGAGTGACTGCAAGCTGTTCCACGTGGAACAAGGCAAGATCTCCGAAACGTTAGAGAAGGCAGAGAGTAAGCTATGAGTGAAAATACTTACGACTCCTCGAATATCAAGGTGCTCAAGGGCCTGGATGCGGTCCGCAAGCGCCCGGGGATGTATATCGGCGATACGGACGATGGATCGGGCCTGCATCACATGGTGTTCGAGGTCGTCGACAACTCCATCGACGAGGCTCTGGCTGGCTACTGCTCCGATATCCAGGTCAAGATCCATTCCGACGGCTCCGTCTCCGTGCGCGACAACGGTCGCGGCATTCCGGTGGACATCCACCCGGAAGAGGGCCGCTCCGCCGCCGAAGTCATCATGACCGTGCTGCACGCAGGCGGCAAATTCGATGACAACTCCTACAAGGTGTCCGGCGGTCTGCACGGTGTGGGCGTCTCCGTGGTGAACGCGCTTTCCGACAAGCTGCTGCTGACCATCCGCCGCAACGGCCATGTCTACGAGCAGACCTATCACCTGGGCGAGCCGCAGGCACCCCTCAAGCAGATTGGTGACAGCACCGGCACCGGGACCGAAGTTCGCTTCTGGCCGAGCCCGACCATCTTCAGCGACACCCTGTTCCACTACGAGATCCTGGCCAAGCGTCTGCGCGAACTCTCCTTCCTCAACTCCGGCGTCTCCATCCGTTTGATGGACGAGCGTGATGGCCGCGAGGCGCACTTCTGCTACGAGGGGGGCATCAAGGCCTTCGTCGAGTACCTGAACCAGAACAAGACCCCGATCCACCCCAAGGTGTTCCACTTCACCACTGAGCAGGACGGCATCGGTGTCGAAGTCGCCATGCAGTGGAACGACGCCTATCAGGAAGGGGTCTACTGCTTCACCAACAACATTCCGCAGCGGGATGGTGGCACCCACCTGGTGGGCTTCCGTACCGCGCTGACCCGGACGCTGAACAACTACATGGACAAGGAGGACTACAGCAAGAAGGCCAAGTCCGCCGCCAGTGGTGACGACGTCCGTGAAGGTCTGATTGCCGTTATCTCCGTCAAGGTGCCTGATCCTAAGTTCTCCTCCCAGACCAAGGACAAGCTGGTCTCTTCCGAAGTGAAGACCGCCGTGGAACAGGCCATGGGTGAGAAGCTGGCCGACTTCCTGCTGGAAAACCCGGGCGACGCCAAGATCGTGGTCAACAAGATCATCGATGCGGCCCGTGCCCGTGAAGCGGCCCGCAAGGCCCGCGAACTGACCCGCCGCAAGGGCGCGCTGGATATCGCCGGTCTGCCCGGCAAGCTGGCGGACTGTCAGGAGAAAGACCCGGCGCTCTCCGAACTCTACATCGTGGAAGGGGACTCTGCTGGCGGCTCCGCCAAGCAGGGTCGCAACCGGAAGAACCAGGCCATCCTGCCCCTCAAGGGTAAAATCCTGAACGTGGAGAAGGCCCGTTTCGACAAGATGATCTCCTCCCAGGAGGTGGGCACCCTGATCACCGCTCTGGGCTGTGGCATCGGTCGCGACGAGTACAACCCGGACAAGCTGCGCTATCACAACATCATCATCATGACGGATGCGGACGTCGATGGTGCGCACATCCGTACCCTGCTGCTGACCTTCTTCTATCGTCAGATGCCGGAAATCATCGAGCGTGGCTATGTCTTCATCGCCCAGCCGCCGCTCTACAAGGTGAAGAAGGGCAAACAGGAGCAGTACCTGAAAGACGAAGACGCATTGTTGCAGTACCAGACCGCCATGGCGCTGGACGGTGCGACCCTGCACGTCAACGAGTCTGCCCCGGCCATCGGTGGCGAGGCGCTGGAGCGTCTGGTCAACCAGCATCGCTCCGTGACTCACCTCATCACCCGTATGTCCCGCCGCGCGCCGGAAGCCGTGCTGACCCAGCTGATCTATCAGCCTGAGTTGAACGAAACCCTGCTGGCCAGCGAGAGCGATCTGCAGACCTGGTGCCAGAGCATGGAAGCCGTGCTCAACGAGAGCAACCACGGTATCCAGTACCAGATGCAGGTACGCCGCGACGAGGAGCGCAGCCTGTTCGTGCCCCACGCCGTGGTACGCCAGCACGGGGTCGACCGTGAATATCCGCTGAGCTATGACTTCCTGCAATCCTCCGAGTACCGTCAGCTGGTCTCCCTGGGCAAGGAGATCGCCAACCTGATCGAGGAAGGCGGTTACATCAAGCGTGGCGAGAAGGTGAAGCCGGTCGCCAGCTTCGTTGAAGCGGTCGATTGGCTGATGGGCGAAGGCAAGCGTGGCATCTACATCCAGCGCTATAAAGGGCTGGGCGAGATGAACCCGGAGCAGCTGTGGGAAACCACCATGGATCCGGAAGCCCGTCGCATGCTGCGTGTCACCATCGACGACGCGGTCGGCGCAGACCAGCTCTTCTCTACCCTGATGGGTGACGCCGTAGAGCCCCGTCGCGACTTCATCGAGACCAACGCCCTGCGGGTTGCCAACCTCGACGTCTAATCAGACGGTCCGACAACCATCAAAAGCCGCTCCTCGTGAGCGGCTTTTTGTTTTCTGGGGCAAGGAAGAGGGCGCGTTCCACGTGAAACATGAGGGACCTAGACTCTGTCACCACGAAAGGTGCGGCGCCACTCCCGCGGCGACACCCCGAAGCGGGCGCGAAAGTGCTTGCGCAATATGGTGGCGGACCCGAGCCCCACCAGTTCGGCGATGCGTTCCACGGTGTGGGAGCTGGACTCCAGCAGCGTCTGGCTGCGGCGCAGGCGCTCCGCCATCAGCCACTCCCCGAGGGAGAGACCGGTGGCGAGCTGGAAGCGGCGGCTAAAGGTGCGTCGGCTCATCATGCAATGTTCCGCCAGGCTGTCCAGGGTGTGGGGCGCGGCCAGGTGCAGGCGCAGGTGATCGAACAGCTGGTTGATCCTGGCATCCCGGGTGGAGGCGGGTACCGGCTGCTCGATGAACTGGGCCTGGCCACCCTCCCGGTGGGGAGGCACCACCAGCCGCCTGGCCAGCTTGTTGGCAATCTGGCTGCCGTGATGCTGGCGAACCAGATAGAGGCAGCAGTCCAGGCTGGCGGCGGTGCCAGCCGAGGTGATGAGCCCGTCGTCGTCGACGTAGAGGGCATTGGTATCGAGCCGCACCCGGGGAAGCGCTGGACAAACTCCTGTTCAAATTCCCAGTGGGTGGCGGCACCGCGCCCGTCCAGCAGGCCAGCATAGGCCAGCACATAGGTGCCGAGACAGAGCCCCACGATCTGGGCTCCCCTGATCCGGGCGGCAACCAGGGCATCGAGCAAGGGTTGGGCGGGGCGCTCGGCCGGATCGCGCCAGAAGGGGATGATGATAATATCCGCCTCCAGCAGACCCTCCAGGCCATAGTCGGCCTCCATGCGAAAGCCCTGGGAGGAGGCGGGTTGCCGTGTGTCATCCCCGGCGCAGAGTCTCAGCTCGAACAACGACTGGCCCGGCATCATCTTGTCGCCAAAGATGAGGCAGGGCACCGAGCAGTGAAAGGGGCTGAAGCGATCGAAGGTGATGACGGCGACGATGAGAGGACGGGGCATGGTGGAAGACTCCTTTGCACTCGGATCCCCATCATACGGGGCAGCAACAGAAAGCCGAAGAGCCATGTGGTGCCCGGTCTCTCGCTCAGAGCACCATGGTGTCGCCATCCTCGGGCACCCTTACCCGGGCGGCCATCCCCTGGCTGTCCAGGTAGTCGCGCAGCTCCCGCCGTGACAGCAGGGCATGATTGACCGCCTCCATGTGGCTGGCGATCAGGGTGGCCTGCGGGGCAGCCTGATAGACGGCGGCCACATCCTCCTTGCCCATGATGATGGCGCCCAGACCCGTCACCTGGGCATCACCGCAGTTGAGGATGACGACCTCGGGTTGGTGCCGGTGCAGCGCTTGTTCAACCTGGGCATTCCAGACGGTGTCGCCGGCCAGATAGAGGGTCTTTTCGGTGGGATGGGAGAAGACCACTCCGCTGACCTCGCCAAGGCGATCCCCCAGCAGGGCCATGATGGTGTCGCTGCCGTGCCGGCCTTCCGTCTGTTGCAGGCGGATGCCGGTGAACTCGTCGACCTCGCCCAGCAGGCGTACATCCTCGAAGCCGCATCCCCTCATGGTGTCGGCATCTTTCTGATGCTGCACAAACAGGGGGAGGTGCCTGGGGATCTGCGCTTTCGCGACATCGTCCCAGTGATCCAGATGGTCATGGGTGACGATCACCGCATCCACCTCCAGCAGGGTCGCCATGGGCAGCGGCAGCTCGACCAGGGGGTTGCGAAGATGGCTGTTGGCCATGCCTTCGAAGCCGGGGTAGCTCCCCTTGGGGGCCAGCATGGGGTCGATGAGGAAGCGGGTTCCTGCGTAGTGGATGAGCAGGGTGGCGTTGCGAACCTGGGTAATCTTCATGGCGTGCTCCGGTTTCTCGTTGGGGACACGGCCAGTATGGAGGGGTGAGGGACGGATCATGAGTGGCCCGCAGGCCTATTATCGATCTAATCGGGCCATTCTTGATGGCCTGCATTTCTTTTGTTTTTACCCCTTGAAAGCCAAATGCTGGCCCCTATATAGATAACAAGGCCGGAACGCTCGACAGAGGTTTCGACCAGGCGCCCGTCCATCAGGAGGGCAAACAATCCGTTATCGCTCAAAAGAGGATAATACTATGCGTTCTATCGACTTTTCTCCGCTCTATCGTTCTGCCATCGGTTTCGATCGTCTGGCCACTCTCATCGAATCTGCCGCCAGCAATGGCAATGCCGGCTACCCCCCCTACAACATCGAGCAGCTGGGTGACAGCGACTACCGCATCAGCATGGCGGTGGCGGGCTTTACCCAGGAAGAGCTGGAGCTGAGCTTCCAGGAAAATCTGCTGACGGTGAAGGGCAGCAAGCAGGCCGACACCGAGCGCAACTACCTCTACCAAGGCATTGCCGAACGCGGCTTCGAGCGTCGCTTCCAGCTGGCCGACTATGTGCGGGTTAAGGGGGCCGACCTGAAGAACGGTCTGCTGCACATCGACCTGGTGCGCGAAGTGCCCGAGGCGATGAAGCCCCGCAAGATCGAGATCAACGGCTGACAGCCTGACCTCGTTGCATTGCTGATGTTTCCCGGGTGCCGATGGCGGGCCCGCGGAGAGTAAACCCTGTTGCTTTATAGAAGGATAGGATCATGCGTAACCTCGATTTTTCTCATCTCTATTCCAATGCCGTCGGCTTCGAGCGGATGGCCCGCGAGCTGGAAGGCCTGTTCGATCAGAAGACCTCGGCCTACCCCCCGTACAACATCGAAAAGCGGGATCACGACAGCTATCTCATCACGGTTGCCGTGGCCGGTTTCGATCGCAATGAGCTGGAGCTGGAGACCGAAAATGGCACCCTCAAGGTGAAGGGGCGCAAGGTCGCCACCATGGGCGAGCGCCAATTCCTCCATCAGGGGATCGCCGAGCGGGACTTCGAGCTCGCTTTCAAGCTGAGCCAGCACGTGGAAGTGCAGGGGGCCAGGCTGGAGCACGGTCTGCTGACCATAGAGCTGGCCCGGGAGCTGCCGGAAGCGCTCAAGCCCCGCGCCATCCCCATCGGCAAGCCCGATCAGCTGGCTCTGCCCGGTTAAACAACATCGCTGACCACCTGATAGAAAAGAGGCCTGCATCTGCAGGCCTCTTTTTTCATGCCGAAGGGGGAATCAACCGGCGTAGAGGGCGTTGATCTCGTCGGCCAGGATGGCGATGCCACGACGCACCAGATCTTCGCTCTGGGCATAGTTGAGGCGGATGCACTCCTGGCTGTGGCGCCACTCGGGGTCGTCGATGCCGGGGAAGAAGTAGTGGCCGGGCACGATCAGCAGGTTCTTCGCCTTCAGTCGCTCATACAGCTCCTGGCAGTGGATCGGCAGGTCTTCGAACCAGAGCCAGAGGAAGAGGGCACCCTCCGGCTTGTGGATGTGGAAGCGCGGATCCGGAATGGCCTCGCGCAGCAGCTGGACCGCGAAGGTGGCTTTGTGCTGGTAGAAGGGTTTCACCACCTGTTCGCTCAGGGTGATGATGTCTCCGCTCTCGATCATCGGAATGGTGATGGCCGGACCCAGGCTGCCCGGTGCCAGATTGATGATGCCGCTCAGGTTGGTGATGGCCCGGATGATCTTCTCGTCGGCGATGACGATGCCGCAACGGGTGCCCGGCAGGCCGAGCTTGGAGAGGCTCATGCAGAGGATGGTGTTGGCGTTCCAGAACGGCTTGGCGTCGCTGAAGATGATGCCGGGGAAGGGCACGCCGTAGGCATTGTCGATGAGGAGCGGGATCCCCTTGTCACGGGCGATCTGATCGAGGTGTTCGATCTCCTCGTCGGTGAGCACGTTGCCGGTGGGGTTGGTCGGCCGGGAGACACAGATCACCCCGATGTCGTCGCCCACCTGCAGGCTCTCGAAATCCACGTGGTATTTGAACTGGCCGTCGGGCAGCTTCTCGATGGTGGGCTTGTAGGCGACGAAATGATCGTCCGAGAGGGCCGAGTCGGCATAGCCGATGTATTCGGGGGCCAGGGGGAACAGCACCTTCTTCTTGCGACCGTCGGCGAATTCGCCGGCCAGCAGGTTGAACAGATAGAAGAAGGCGTTCTGGCTGCCGTTGGTCAGGGCGATGTTGCGGGCGGAGATCTCCCAGCCCAGCTCCTTGCTGAGCAGGGCGGCCAGCGCCCTGGTGAACCTGTCCTTGCCCTGGGGGCCATCGTAGTTGGCCATGGCCTTGATCAGTTCGCCGTTGTCGAGCAGGGTATTGGCCTCGGCCTGAAAGCGTTCCAGCATGGCGGGGATGGGGGCCGGATTGCCGCCTCCCAGCATGATGGCGTCGGGATTCAGCAGCCCTTGATTGAGGTCGTCCATGAGTTGGGTAATACCGGCGTGGCGAGTGAACTTCTCGCCGAACAAGGAGAATTCCATTCGGTGGCAAATCCAGAGTCAGTTAAGGGGGGAGCTAGCACCATAGCTCACTTCAAAAGCGGGTGTCGATCAAAAAAACGGGGCGTTTCACGTGGAACAGGGTTGCCATGATGGAGGTGGTAAAAAAAACCATTTATAGGTTTTAAAATAACCAATATTCGATTCAGGAAGGGGGGGGGGCAGCATCAAAAAATTATTTATATCAATAAAATCATGCTGTTATAAATCTGGCACAACTATTGGAATAGCTATCTGGTCATCTCAACCACACCGGAGCACACCAGATGAAGATCCTGATCGCTACCCTGATTGCCAGCAGCCTGAGCCTGAATGCCATGGCCACCGAGAACCCCAGACCCGAGCTGGACAGCGCCGCCCTGCAACAGGAGATGCTGGCCTTGCAGCAGCAGGCTTCCCATGACGTGGTGGCAGAGGCCATTCAAAACCTCAAGCCGCTGGCCCTGGAGACCCTGGTGGTGGAGGCGAGTTCGGCCGATGCGACTCATCCCGAGAGTTGAGGTAGCGCAAGGGGGTCTGCCCCGTGTGCTGCCTGAAGAAGGCGATGAAGGCGCTGTCGCTGGCGAACTCCAGCGCAGCGGCCACCCGGCTGATGGGCTCGGCTTCTGCCAGCAGTTCCATGGCCCGCAGCAGTCGCCACTGCTGGCGCCAGGCCTGGTAGCTCATGCCGGTCTCTCGCATGAAGATGCGGCCTATGGTCTTGTCACTGGCACCCACCCGTTCGGCCAGCCGGTTGAGCCGATCGGGCAGGGTGTCACCCCGCTTTATCTCCTGCAGCCAGCCGGTCAGACGCCCGTCTGACGGCAGCGGCAACTGCCACGATTCCCGCGGCGCTTGGGCCAGCTCCTCCTGCAACAGCGCCAGCGTGCAATGCTGCTCCGCCGCTGGCTTGTCCCACGGCCAGAGCGCCATCCGTTCGATGATCTCCCGCAGCAGCGGGTTGACCGCCAGCACCGCCATCTCGTTTGGCAACGCGGGCTCCGGCTGGAAGTAGAGGGAGCGATAGGCCACTACCCCGCGCATCAACACCCGATGGGGCAGGCCTGCTGGCAACCAGGCCGCTCGCGTCGGCGGCAGCAGGCAGACCTGATCGTCCAGCTCTATGGTCATGCAGCCTGCCTGGGCGAACAGCAGCTGGTGGCGCTGGTGCTGATGGCGGCCGGAGTCGTGCCAGCCGAGGGCGGCGGCAATACCGATGGCGCTGCCATCGTGCTGGTCCGGATCAAAGGGGTGATCGGGAAGAATAAAGGCCATGTGTCCGATTCTTGCTGTTTATAGTCCGCCTTATTGTAATCGGACATGTTATCCCTCTCTAGAATGGCGACCTCTTGTGAAGGAGGTGTGTCATGAACAACAGGTTGCCACCGCGCTGGCTGGTGGTCGGATTGATGATGTTTCCCCAGATGGTGGAGACCATCTACAGCCCGGTGCTGACCCATATCGCCACTGAGTTTCGGGTGAGCGAGGGGCAGGCGTCCCAGACCCTGTCGGTCTATTTTCTGGCGTTTGCGGCGGGCGTGGTCTGCTGGGGCCGACTGTGCGATCTGGTCGGGCGGCGTCCCGCCATGCTGGCGGGGTTGCTGACCTATGGCGCCGGCACCCTGCTGGCGTTGCTGGCCACTCAATTTGAAACCCTGCTGCTGGCCCGGGTCATCGCGGCCTTCGGCGCTGCCGTGGGTTCCGTGGTGACCCAGACCATGCTGCGCGACAGCTATCAGGGCAGCGATCTGGCGCGGGTCTTTTCGGTGATGGGCATCGCGCTCTCCCTGAGTCCTGTGCTGGGGCTGGTGAGCGGTGGCCTGCTGGCTGATGGCTTGGGTTATCTCGGGGTATTCGGCGCCCTGCTGGCGCTGGCAATCGGCTTGTTGCTGATGGCTTGCTGGCAACTGCCGGAAACCCGCCCGGCCACCACCCTGCGGGTCGCACTCTGGCCGCTGGCCTGCCGGATGGTGCGTGATACCGGCTTGTGGCGCAGCGCCGCCCTGGTGGCCTTGTTCAACACCATGCTGTTCGGCTACTACAGCCTGGCGCCGTTTCTGTTTGCCAGTCTGGGGTTGAGCGCGGGCGAGTTTGGTTACTCCGGCATCGTGCTGGCGCTGGCGACCCTGGTGGGCAGCCTGCTCAACAAGCATCTGTTGGGCCGTGGCTGGACGCCTGCCTCGTTAATACGGCTCGCCGCCGTGCTGGCGTTGGGTTCGGGTTGGCTGGTGTGGGCCAGTCAGGCATCGCTCTGGTTTCTGCTGCCCATGACGGGAGTGGTGGTCGCGTTCGGGCTGGCTATCCCCAATGTGCTGAGCCAGGCACTGCTGGCCTATCGGGAGGTGGCGGGCAGTGCCGGGGCCCTGTTCGGGCTCGGTTACTACCTGTTGCTCAGCCTGGGATTGGCGGTTGCCGCCAGCTTGCAGGATCTCGGGCTGCTGCTCGGGGGATGCGGTCTGCTGGCACTTTGCTGCGGTTGGCGTCGTTCCACGTGAAACATCAGCTGCCGATAAAGCGGTAGCCGATGTGCCGGCTTCAGTTTCAATCAGGGTGGGTTGCTGGGAATGTTGCCGCCCAGCTTCTTGCTGCAACATCAGCTGCCGATAAAGCGGTAGCCGATGCCGGATTCGGTCTCGATCAGGGTGGGTTGCTGGGGGTTATCTCCCAGCTTCTTGCGCAGGCTGGCGATGACGATGCGCAGGTAGTGGGTATCTTCCTTGTGGCTCGGTCCCCAGATGTCGATGAGCAGCTGGGTCTGTTGCACCAGCTTGCCGGGGTGGCACACCAGCGCCTGCAACAGGGCGAACTCCTTGCGGGAGAGGGGGATCTCCTCGCCCTGCAGGGTCACCTTGTGGCTGCTGCTGTCCAGGGTCAGGCCACAGTGGGGGAAGTGTCGACACTCGCCGCTGGTGGCACCGACTCGCTGGCGCAGCAGCACCCGGATACGGGCCATCATCTCCCCGACGCCGAACGGCTTGCTCATGTAGTCGTTGGCCCCCGCATCCAGCAGCCGCACCTTCTCCTGCTCCGAGTCCCGCGCCGAGAGCACCAGCACGGGATTGGCGTGATGCTCGCGGATGGCGTGCAGGATTTGGATGCCATCGCCGTCCGGCAGGCCCAGATCCAGGATCACCAGGTCGGGGTTGAGGTGGCGATACTGCGCCATCCCATCGGTGACGCCGACCGCCTCACTCACCTGATGTCCCTCGGCGATCAGGCTGATCCGCAAAAAACGGCGGATGGCCGCCTCATCGTCGATGACCAGTATGTGAGCCATTCAGCCTCCCGTTTGCTGATTGAAAAGGGCGGCGACCATCAGGCCGCCGGTGCGTTGAGGGCCAGCGGCAGGGAGATGCGCATGCAGGTGCCGTTGCCGTTGGGGCCGGCGAATGCCCAGATACGGCCGCCGTGGACCTCTATCATAGCGCGGGAAATGGCGAGGCCAAGCCCGGTGCCGCGGCTGCCGCAGTCACCGACCGGCTGGGTGTAGAACAGATTGAAGATCTTGTCCCGATCCGACTCGGCGATGCCGACCCCGATATCGATGATGTCGATGATGAGGTCGGGGTCCGCCAGCATCACCTTGAACTCGATGGGGGTGCCGGCCGGTGAGTAGCGGGAGGCGTTGTCGAGGATGTTGACCAGCACCTGCTCGATCAGGGCGCCGTGCACATAGAGCCGGGGGATCTGCTGATCGAAGTGCACCAGCAGCTTGTGCTGGCGCCAGGAGGAGTCGAGCCGGCGGCGGGCGCTTTCCACCAGGTCAGCCAGGTCGACCCAATCCCGTTTCAGCTGGAAATCCGGTGAACCGATGCGGGTCATGTCCAGCAGGTTCTGCACATAGCCGTGCAGGCGGCGCGCCTCGTCCTGCACCGAGTGCAGCAGTTCGATGCGGTCCTCCGCACTTATCCGGTCCCCGTATTCCAGCAGGGTGCTGCCAGCCCCCATGATGGTGGCCAGCGGCGTCTTCAGGTCGTGGGAGACCGAGGAGAGCAGGGCCGCGCGCATCCGGTCGGTCTCCGCCTGCAACTGGCTGTCGGCCAGCCGCTCGTTGAGATCGATCCGCGCCAGGGCGGCGCGGATATCGGTGAGCAGGGCCTGTAGCTGGTGCTCGGCGGCGGAGGTGAGCGGGCTGGCCAGCCGGATGCCCAGCACCAGGTCATCGCCGAGGTGATGATACTGGGCCTCGGCGGCGTTGAGGGTGGCGGTATGGGCACCGGCGCTCTGCTTCTGGGCCAGGCACCAGTCAATGGCGGCCTTGTCGGTCTGGCCCGGCCCGGTCTGGGTGTCACCGGCCCGGTACTGGTAATCCCCATCGAGCGCGAACACGGGCTGCCCAAGGGCGAGGGCGATGGCCTGGGTTCCCTGTCTCAGCACGTCCACCGGGCTGCTGGCGGTGGCCAGCCCCTGGCTCAGGGAGAGCAGGGCGTTGCCCAGTTGCTGGGTCTCGCGCAGACTGACCAGTTGCTGACGCTGGCGGGAGGCGAGGCGCCCGGCCGCGATGCCGACGATGAGCAGCACGAACAGGGTGAGCAGGTCGCTGTGGCTGGCCACGCTCAGGGAGAAGTAGGGGGCGGTGAACAGCAGATTGTGGCCGACGAAGCCCAGCACGGCGGCCAGGATGGCGGGGACCAGGCTGGTGGTGAGCGCGGTGGCCAGCACCCCCAGCACGAACAGCATGGGCAGGGAGGCGGGGGGCAGCCAGTGGGAGAGGGCCCAGACCACGGCCGAGGTCCCCCCCATGATGGCCACCGCGAGCAGGCTCTGGCGAAGTTCACCCGGGCCTGCCGTTGGCAGGGTCAGGCCGGGCTTGCGCTTCTCGGTATCCACCAGCGTGATCTCGAATCCCTGTGCCTGTTTGAGCAGGTGCTGTACCAGGGATCGACGCCAGGGCGGGTTGCGGGATTTGCCGAGCAGCAATTGGGAGACCTGCTGCTGTTCGGCGGTCTCCAGCAGGGCATCGGCCACGGCCGGGCTGGAGAGGGTCAGCACCCTGGCCCCCAGCTGGGAGGCGAGGGCCAGCGCCTGCTCCAGCTCGGGGGAGCGTTGCCCCTTGCTGTCGATGTGCACCACCAGCCAGGGGAGTTGCCTGCGCTGGGCGAAGCGGTGGCCGTAACGCACCAGAGCGGCGCCGTGCTCATCCCCGATGCAGACCATCAGTTTGCCCCGCAGCGGCAGTGTGGTCTTGCCGGCGGCCTGCCACTGCAACTGCAGATCCCCCTCCACGTGGCTGGCGGCGGTCTGCATTGCCAGCTCCCGCAGGGCGGTCAGGTTGTTGAGGGAGAAAAAAGACTGCAGGGCGGCCTTGGCCTGGTGGGGCACATAGACCTTACCCTCCTTGAGGCGGCCGAGCAGCTCCTTGGGGGGGAGGTCGATCAGCACCAGGCTGTCGGCCTCCAGCAGCACCTGATCCGGCAGGGTCTCCTTGACCCTGACCCCGGTCAGCTGCCACACCAGATCGTTGAGGCTCTCCAGGTGCTGCACGTTGAGGGTGGTGTAGACATCGATGCCGGCGCCCAGCAACTCCTCCACATCCTGCCAGCGCTTCTCGTGGCGGCTGCCGGGGGCGTTGCTGTGGGCCAGCTCGTCCACCACGGCGATGGTGGGCTTGCGCGCCAGCAGACCGTCCAGATCCATCTCCTCCAGTCGCTGCTGGCGGTGCAGGTGCAGCTTGCGCGGCTGGATGGCGAGCTTGTCGAGCAGGGCCAGGGTCTCCTGGCGGCCGTGGGTCTCCACCACCCCGATCAGGATGTCGACTCCCTCTCTGGCCTGCTCCCGCACCGCCTGCAGCATGGCGTAGGTCTTGCCGACGCCGGGGGCCGCGCCGAGAAACACCTTCAGCTTGCCCCTGTGCTCCTGCTCCAGGCTCGCCAGCAGGGCGTCCGCCCTCACTTCATCACGCATCCCCGTGCTCCCGTTGCATCGGCCGAACTGCGGCCGTGACCTCATTGCTCATGCTTGTCCCCGTTGTCGAAAGGGAGCCTTCCCGAACGGCAAGGAGCGCCCTCAGGCGCCCTTTTGATGATCGAGTTGCAGGTTCAACTGGAGAATGTTGACCACCTGCGGGCCAAGGATACCAGCTTGTGCCGCCGACTTGACCTGCTCCGTCAACTGAACGGGATCCAGCCCCCGTTGCCCGGCGACCCTATCCACCTGGGCCAGCGCTGCATCGAGGGGCAGATGGGGATCGAGGCCGGAGGCGGAGCGGGTCAGCAGGGCGGGGACCCTGGCTTCCGGCTGCGCCCTGGCCGCCGCTGCGGCAAACTCGGCCCGTAGCGGCGAGCTCATCCCCAGGTTGCTTCCGCCGCCACCTATGGTGGCGAAATCGCTGGCGGAGGGGCGGGAGTGGAAGTAGTCGGCCCGCTCGAACTTCTGTGCCAGCAGGGCGCTGCCGACCACCTGCTGTTTGGCGTTGGTGAGCAGGCTGCCGTTGGCCTGCCAGGGGAAGAGCAGCTGGGCCAGCCCGGTGACGACCAGCGGATACGCTACCCCCAGCAGCAGGGTCAGGGTCAGCAGGGTTCTGATTGCTATCATGATTTTCTTGCTCCAAATGCGTTGGGTGGATGCGGGTCTGTCCCGCATCCGGTGATGCCGTTACACCAGCCCCAGGCCGGTGATGACCAGGTCGATCAACTTGATGCCTATGAAAGGCACTATCAGGCCGCCGACGCCGTAGATCAGCAGGTTGCGGCGCAGCAGGCTGGCCGCCGTTCCCTTCAGGCTGACCCCGCGCAGAGCCAGCGGCACCAGCGCGACGATGATCAGGGCGTTGAAGATGATGGCCGACAGGATGGCGCTCTCGGGGCTGCCCAGCTGCATCAGGTTCAGCACCCCCAGCTGCGGATAGGCGGCGATGAACAGGGCCGGCAGGATGGCGAAGTACTTGGCCACGTCGTTGGCGATGGAGAAGGTGGTCAGGGCGCCGCGGGTCACCAGCAGCTGCTTGCCCACCAGCACCACGTCCAGCAGCTTGGTGGGGTTGGAGTCGAGATCCACCAGGTTGCCCGCCTCCTTGGCGGCCTGGGTCCCCTCGTTCATGGCCAGCCCCACGTCGGCCTGGGCCAGCGCCGGGGCGTCGTTGGCGCCGTCCCCGCACATGGCGACCAGCCGGCCGTCGGCCTGCTCCTGACGGATGTAGGCCAGCTTCTTCTCCGGCGTCGCCTCGGCGATGAAGTCGTCCACCCCAGCCTCGGCGGCGATGGCGGCGGCGGTCAGCGGGTTGTCACCGGTGATCATCACGGTGCGGATCCCCATGTGGCGCAGGATCTGGAAGCGTGCCTTGATGCCCGGCTTGATGATGTCCTTGAGGAACACTACCCCCAGCAGCTTCTCGTGGGTGCAGACCAGCAGCGGGGTACCGCCCTGGCGGGCAATGTTGTCCACCGATTTGAGAATGAGCTCGGGCACCGCCTTGCGATCGAGGGAGAGGTAGCGCAGCACAGCGTCCACCGCCCCCTTGCGATAGTGATGGCCGTTGCGATCCAGCCCGCTCAGCCGGGTCTCGGCGCTGAAGGGGATGAGGATGTCGCTCTCCAGCTGGCTCGGTCTGGTGTGGCTCTTGCCCGCCAGGGTCAGGATGGATTTGCCCTCCGGCGTGTTGTCACCGAGCGAGGCCAGCATGGCGGCCTGGGCCAGCAGGGAGGGGTCCACGCCGGGGGCCGGGATCAGCTCGTCCGCCATCCGGTTGCCGAAGGTGATGGTGCCGGTCTTGTCCAGCAGCAGGGTGCGCACGTCGCCGGCGGCTTCCACCGCCCGGCCCGACTTGGCGATCACGTTGAGCTTCACCAGCCGGTCCATGCCGGCGATGCCGATGGCGGAGAGCAGGCCGCCGATGGTGGTCGGGATCAGGGTGATGAACAGCGCCAGCAGATAGAGCCGGGGCACCTGGGTGCCGTTGTAGTCGAGGAACCAGGGCAGGGTGGCCACCACCAGCAGGAAGATCAGGGTCAGCCCCACCAGCAGCGCGTCCAGCGCCATCTCGTTGGGGGTCTTCTGCCGCTTGGCCCCTTCCACCAGGGCAATCATGCGATCCAGGGTACTTTCGCCCGGGTTGTTGCTGATGTGCACCCAAATCTGGTCGGAGACGACGGTGGTGTTGCCGGTCACGCCGCTGCGGTCGGTGCCCGACTCGCGGATGACGGGGGCGGATTCGCCGGTGATGGCTGCCTCGTTGACCGAGGCGATGCCGGCGACCACTTCGCCGTCGGCCGGGATCATCTCGCCGCTGCGCACCAGCACCAGATCGCCCTTGAGCAGGCTGGTGGCCGGTACCCACTCGCCCTTGTCATCCTGCGGGCTGGTGACTCGACGTGCCTTGAGCTGGCTCATGCCGGCCTTCAGGCTGTCGGCCCGCGCCTTGCCGCGCCCCTCTGCCAGGGTCTCGGCGAAGTTGGCAAACCAGAGGGTGAGCCAGAGCCAAGCGGTCAGCTGCCAGGCCAGCGAAGGGGCGACGCCGGAGAGCGGCTGCCCCAGCAGCGACTCCAGGGTCGCCATCACGGCCGCCAGCCAGAGGGTGAACAGGATGGGGCTGCCGAGCAGCGCCCTGGGATTGAAGCGATAGAGGGCTTCCACCATGGCCTGCTGGATCTGTGATTTCTGTTTCTTGCCCTTCACCTTGAGGGTGTCGGTGCTCATTGAAGCGGACTTGCTCATTGGAAAGCTCCCAGCATCGAATAGTTGGTCACGCAGATCAGTGGAGTGTGCAGCATCAGAAGGCACCTCCCAGCAGGCTCAGGTGCTCCGCCACCGGGCCCAGCGCCAGCACCGGCAGGAAGGAGAGACCCCCCATCAGCAGCACGGTGACGATCAGCAGGGTGATGAAGAGCGGGCCGCTGACGGGGAAGTCCCCTTCGCTTCGCTCCTGGCGCGGGGCGCGGGCGAGCTGGCCGGCGATGGCCAGCACCGGAATGATGTAGCCGAAGCGGCCGAGCAGCATGGCCAGCCCGATGGCGATGCACTGCCAGCTGTCGGCGGCGGCAAAGCCGGCGAAGGCGGAGCCGTTGTTGCCGGCGGCCGAGGCGTAGGCATAGATCAGCCGTGACAGGCCGTGGGGGCCGTCGTGTCCGATGACGGAGGCGGAGTCCGGCATCAGCAGGGTAATGCCGCCGATCACCAATACCCCGACCGGCATCACCAGCATGCTGGCGACCACCCACTTCATCTCGGTGATGCCGAGTCGTTTGCCCAGATAGGTGGGGGTGCGCCCCACCATCAGGCCGCACAGGAACACGGTGAGCAGCACGAACAGCATCATGCCGTAGATGCCGGCACCGACGCCGCCAAACACCACTTCACCCAGCAGCATGTTGATCATGGCGACCATGCCGCCGAGGGGGGTGAAGCTGTCGTGCATGGCGTTGACCGAGCCGTTGGAGGCGGCGGTGGTGGCCACTTCCCAGATGCTGGACAGCACGGGGCCGAAGCGACTCTCCTTGCCTTCCCAGTTGCCGGCTTCGCTGGTGAGGTGGGCGAGGGCCGGATCCGGCTGCAGCTCCTGACCGATGGCGAGGCAGAGCCCCAACACCAGCATGATGGTCATGGCGATGAGGATGGCGCGGCTGTGGGCCAGATCCTTCACGTAGCGACCCAGGGTGCAGACCATGGCGGCGGCCAGCGTCAGCAGGGCGACCATCTCCAGCCAGTTGGAGAGGGCGGTCGGGTTCTCGAACGGATGGGCCGAGTTGATGCCGAAGAAGCCGCCGCCGTTGGAGCCGAGCTGCTTGATGGCGATCTGGGAGGCGGCCGGGCCGAGCGGCAGCAGCTGCTCCTGGCCTTCCAGCGCGTGGAACGGCAGGTAGGCCGACAGACTCTGGGGCACCCCCTGCCAGACCAGCAGCAGCGCCAGGATCAGCGCCATCGGCAGCAGCACGTAGAGACAGAAACGCACCAGATCCTGCCAGAAGTTGCCAAGGTGGGTGGTCTGCTGGCGGGCGATGCCGCGAAACAGGGCGATGGCGACGGCGGCGCCGGTGGCGGCGGAGACGAAGTTCTGGGTGGTCAGCCCCACCATCTGGCTGAAGTAGGAGAGGCTGGCTTCGCCGGAGTAGGCCTGCCAGTTGGTGTTGGTCATGAAGCTGACCGCGGTGTTGAAGGCGAGTTGCCAGTTCAGCCCGGGCAACTGCTGCGGGTTGAGGGGCAGCAGCCCCTGTGCCAGCAGGATCAGGAACAGCAGGCCGAAGCCGGCGCCGTTGAAGGCCAGCAGGCTGAGGGCGTAGGACTTCCAGTCCTGCTCGCGCCCGTCCGTGCCGCAGCAGGCCAGGGTGGCGCGCTCAAGCGGGGCCAGCCAGCGACTCTTGCCTTCAAACACCCGATACAGGTAGTTGCCAAGCAGAGGCGCCGGCAGCAGCACCAGCAGCACGAACGCGACGGGATAGATGATCTCTTGCCACATATCCGGTTCCTCACTCATGAGTGCGCGCGAGGGCGCGCAGCAGATAGCCCGCGAGGGCGAGGACCAGCAGCAGATATAGCCAATTCATAACGACTCCGTTGAGGTAATTAGCGTCAGGGATCGATGCATATCCGTGTCGATCCCATGGGTCTCATTGACGCTGAAAGGGTATGTAAAACGGGCGTAAAGGCGCCATAAAGCCCGATTTGGCTGGCGTAAAATCGGCGTAAAGAAGGCGGGTTTTGCCGGCTGGTGGATGGGCAAGGCACAAAAAACCCGGCCTGGGCCGGGTTTGGATGAAAGCGATGTGAATGCCAAATCACCTGTCAGTTTCCATCAGGCGTCACCACACGCAGCGGACGAGATCCAATTTTTTCCCCGGTCACTTCATCGACCACGATGGCCTTGATTTCCGTGCCGGCCTCCATATCGAAGAAACGGGTCATGTTGTCGTCTCCCCGATATTGGCGACCCCATTCACCAATCATGAAAAGTATCGGTAGAAAATCGCGACCGGCTGCGGTCAGCAGATACTCCTCACGGGGTGGATGTTCAGAATAAAGCCTTTTTTCCAGCAAACCCTCTTCGGTCAACGTCGCCAGTCGGCGGGTCAACATCGTGGGTGCTATTCCCAGACTTTTCCGGAATTGGTCAAAGCGAGTGAGACCGGCATGGGCATCGCGCAGGATCAATATGCTCCATGCATCACCAGCAATGGAGATGCTGCGCGCGATAGGACATGGGGTATCGTAACTATTTTTTTTGTTCATATCATTTCGATAGTGACTTGGTGATGGATTGGCGGTATGTTGATATCAATTTGATAGTAACACTGCTTCGATACACAATCCATCCAACAAGGAGCTCTCGGCTATGGGGAAAAACAAGACCGGTATCATCCCGACAACCGGGGGACCTGCCGGTCAGAACCCAGTCACAGCAATGCGGCAGGTGGGGGATATACAGTGGAAAGATGCGCAGACCCGCACAATAGACGTTGACGGAACATCCTTTGCCTATCGGGTGCTTGGCCCTGATAGCAATGTGCCGGTGATCTTTTTGCACCATCTGATGGCGGTGCTTGATGACTGGGATCCACGTGTCATCGATGGCATCGCGGCGAAACGCAGAGTCATCGCTTTTGATAATCGCGGGGTCGGCGCTTCGGGTGGTGTGGTTCCGCATACCATCGAGGAGATGGGGCGTGATGCCATCGCCTTTATTAGAGCCATGGGATTGTCGCAGGTCGATCTGCTCGGGTTTTCGCTGGGCGGTGGTGTGGCACAAATGGTGGTCTTGCAGGCTCCGGAGCTGGTGCGTCGGGTTGTGCTTGCGGGAACGGGGCCCAGGGGCGGTGGCGGTATCGACGAGATCAATACAATTGCCGTCAGCGCTTACCTCAAGGCGGCACTTACTCTGAGTGATCCGCGGCACTTCCTGTTTTTTCCTCGCACCCCGGATGGCAAGCGGGCGGCAAAGGATTACTTCTCACGTTTGAAAGAACGCACGACTGACCGCGACAAGTCCATCACTCTGCAGGCCAGACATGCCCAGCTCAAGGCAATACGGACAGCTGGATTGAGTGTGCCGGATGATCTCTCGGTCATTACTCAACCGGTGTTCGTGGCCAATGGTGACCATGACCTGATGGTCGACAGCAGGCTTTCTGCGGATCTGGCTCGCCGGTTGCCGAATGCCCGACTCACGCTTTACCCCGACTCAGGGCACGGTGGCATCTTCCAGCACTATCGGACCTTTGTGCCTGAGGTGCTGGCGTTCCTAGCGGATGATGCGACCCGACCCCAATGCACTGCCAAGGATGAATTGACCATGAAAGCACTCACATTCAAACGCTATGGCAAGTCGCCGGAGATCGGGTTCACGGATATTCCCCGTCCCGCACTGAAGGCGGACGAAATGCTGGTTCAGGTGTATGCCGCTGGCCTGAACCCGATCGACAACATGATTCCGACCGGCATGTTCAAACCGGTGCTTCATTTTCAGCTTCCCGCCACACTGGGCAGCGATCTGGCCGGTGTCGTGACCGAGGTTGGCAGTCAGGTGACCCGTTTCAAACCGGGGGATGCCGTCTTCGCCAGTATTTTCGAGCGCGGTAACGGATCGCTGGCCGAATTCGCGGTGGTGCCTGAGCACGCAGCGGCGTTGAAACCAGCCAATCTGGATTTCGTGCAAGCCGCCTCGATCCCGATGGTCGGGCTCACCTCATGGCAAGCACTGAAGGAGCGCGCCAATCTGCAGGCTGGCCAAAAGGTGTTTATCCCTGCCGGATCCGGTGGCATCGGCACCTTTGCTATCCAGCTGGCCAAGCTGCTGGGGGCCAAGGTGGGCACCACCGTCAGTAGCGGTAACATCGAACTGGTGCGCGAGCTGGGGGCCGATGAGGTGGTCGATTACAAGCGGCAGGCATTTGAGGACCAACTGCACGGCTACGACGCCGTACTGGGGACCGTCAGGGGAGATGCGATCGAAAAAGCCATCGATATCCTCAAGCCGGGCAGCAAGATTATCTCCCTCACCGGCCCGCTGGATGCCCCATTTGCTCGTACCAGAGGCCTGAATATCGTGCTGCGGCTCCTGTTCGGGTTGATGAGCAGAAAAATCAGGTCGCGGGCGAAAAAGCGAGATGTCGCCTACTCGTTCCTGTTTGTGCGTCCCGATGGAGAGCAGCTCACCGAAATCGGCGAGCTGCTCGAGACGCAACGGATCAAGCCGATCATCGACAAGGTCTTCCCGTTCGACCAGGCCAAAGAGGCGCTTGAATACCTTGCTCAGGGACACGCCAGGGGCAAGGTCGTCGTCAATATAAAGATGTGAACGTAGCCATGGTAGTTCGTTTACCCACACCATCCTTATCGAGGAAAAATTCATGACCACACTTCCGACCGTCTTTATCACCGGCGCCTCCAGCGGTATCGGTGCCACCTATGCCGAACGTTTTGCTCGTCGCGGCCACGACCTTGTTCTTGTTGCGCGCAACAAGTCGCGTCTGGATACGTTGGCCATGCGCCTGCGTGAGCAACATCAGATAGCCGTTGAGGTGCTGCAGGCTGACCTGACCAACCCTGTGGACTTGCCGATACTGGAAGATCGGCTGAGGAGTGACACTCAGATCGGCATCCTCATTAACAATGCAGGCATGCCGCAATCCGGACGTTTTCTGGATCAATCTCCCGAGGCAATCGAAACCCAGATCGCACTGAACATCACTGCATTGACGCGGCTCGCCGCAGCGATCGCACCGCGCCTTGCACAATCCGGTACGGGGAGCATCGTCAACATTGGTTCAGTAGTGGGGTTTTCTCCCGAGTTCGGTGTCTCAATCTACGGTGCGACCAAAGCCTATGTGCTGTTTTTGTCACAGGGGCTGGCCCATGAACTCTCGCCTCAGGGGGTTTACGTGCAAGCGGTACTGCCAGCAGCAACCCGCACTGAAATCTGGGAGCATGCAGGCGTGGATGTCAACACTCTCCCCGAGGTGATGGAGGTAGGTGAGCTGGTTGATGCCGCACTGGTCGGGTTCGACCGCCGCGAGTTGGTGACGATTCCGCCGCTTCATGTCGCCGAACGCTGGACCGTTCTGGATGAGGCACGTCAAGGGCTGATGTCGGATCTTCGCCAAGCCCATGCCGCCGAGCGATATCAAACACAGGGTTAAGGCCACATTTGAACGCAACGTGAGGAAATATGTTCCTCATCCATCTAATCGGGCCGTCGTCGTAGCAGGACGGTACTGTTCGATAGCAATATGCAAAGAGACCTGATGGTGACCGACTTGAGCCAAGGCTTGCTTGTCACATGGTGACAAACTCTCTTGTATTGGTGGGATGTTAGGAGCACGCAGTTATTGAAGCAGGCCTGATGAGGATCAGGCCTGCTTTCTGTGCTGCTAGCGCATGGTCACAAACTCTTCCGCGCTGGTCGGATGGATGGCGACACAGTTGTCGAAGTCCGCCTTGGTGGCGCCCATCTTCATGGCGACGCCGAAGCCTTGCAGGATTTCGTCCATGGCGAAGCCGATGCCGTGCAGGCCGACCACCTTCTCTTCCGGCCCGACGCAGACCAGTTTCATCCGGGTGGGCTGGCGATGCTGGGTCAGCGCCGAATACATGGCGGTGAACTGGCTGCGGTAGACCTTGACCTGATCTTCACCGTATTCGGCGACGGCTTCCGGCTCGGTCAGGCCGATGGTGCCGATGGGCGGGTGGCTGAACACCACAGTCGGCACCAGATCGTAATTGAGGTGCTCACCCGGCTTGTTGTTGAACAGCCGCTCCGAGAGGCGGCGGCCTGCCGCGACAGCCACCGGGGTGAGCTGGATGCGGCCGGTGTTGTCACCGACGGCATAGAGGTTGGCGACGGCGGTGTTCTGGAACTTGTCGGTGGGGATGAAGCCCTTCTCGTCCAGGGTGATGCCGGTGGCAGCCAGATTGAGGTTGTCGGTGGCAGGCACGCGACCGATGGCCCAGATGAGGCAGTCCACGGTGAGGTGGCGACCATCTTCCAGTTGCAGGGTCAGGCTGTCGTCTGCGTTCTTGATGACGGCCTTGGGAATGGCGTGGGTGTGCAGCTTGGGCCCTTCCTGCGCCATGATCTCCACCAGGGTCTCGTGGATCATGGGGTCGAAGTTGCGCAGCGGCGCATGCTTGCGCACCACCAGATGGGTCTCGGAGCCAAGTGCCTGCATCACGCCTGCGATCTCCACGGCGATATAGCCGGCACCCACCACGGCAACCCGTTTGGGCTGGCTTTGCAGGTCGAAGAAACCGTCGGAGTCGATACCCAGTTCGGCGCCCGGAATGGTCGGGACCTCGGGGCGGCCGCCGGTGGCAATCAGGATGTGATCGGCGCTGTAGTGCTCGCCGTTCACCTCGACGGTATTGCTGTCGACGAAGCGGGCGAAGCCCTTGATGACGGTGATCTGGTTCTTGCCCAACACGTTCTGGTAGGACTGGTGAATGCGCCCGATATAGGCCTGACGGGATTCGACCAGCTTGGCCCAGCTGAAGTGGTTGAGCGTGGTGTCGAAGCCGTAGTCGGCGCCATATTTCAGGGCATCGGCGATCTGGCCTGCATACCACATGGCCTTCTTCGGTACGCAGCCGACGTTGACGCAGGTGCCACCCAGCTCTTTGGCTTCGATCAGGGCGACTTTCTTGCCGTACATGGCTGCCCGGTTGGCCGAGGCGATGCCGCCGCTGCCGCCACCGATGGCGATGTAGTCAAAATGCTGTGCCATTGCGAGGTTCTCCGCTCGTTAAGAATGCAGTCACAGCATGATGGGGATAAAGCGGCCGGCTCACAAGAGCCGGTGCTCAGTTCTGCTGGATGGGCAGGCGAATGTGGAACTGGGCGCCCTGGCCCGGTTCGCTGGCGCAGTGGATGCGGCCGCGCAGCAGCTGGACCACCAGGTTGTAGATGATGTGAGTGCCGAGCCCGCTGCCACCCTGGCCCCGCTTGGAGGTGACGAAGGGATCGAAGATGCGCGGCAATATCTCCGGGGGGATGCCGCGGCCGTTGTCACTGTAGTCGATGACCAGCTCGTCTCCCTGCTGCGCCACCTGGATGGTGATCTTTCTGGGCCTGTCCCAGCCATCGAAACCGTGATGGATGGAGTTGAGGATCAGGTTGGAATAGATCTGGGTGAAGCTGCCCGGGAAGGAGTAGATGCTCAGCTTGGGATCGCACTGGATGTCCACCTCGCACTGGGCCTTCTTGAGCTTGTAGCCGAGGGAGACCACCACCTGATGCAGGTTGTCGGCGAGGCTGAAGTTGTAGCGGGCCTCGGAGGACTGATCGACCGCTACCTGCTTGAAGCTGGCGATGAGTTCGGAGGCGCGTCTCAGGTTGCCTTGCAGCAGTTGCATCGACTCGTCGAGATTCTGGGTGAATTCGTTGAGGTAGGTGCGGGAGAGCTGCTTGGCCTCGATATGCTGCTTGAAGTCGGCCACCCGCTCCTGCAGGTAGGAGGAGGCGGTGACGCTGATGCCGATGGGGGTGTTGATCTCGTGGGCCACGCCGGCAACCAGGGAACCGAGGGAGGCCATTTTCTCCGACTCCACCAGGGTCTGCTGGGCCTGCTTGAGATCGTCATAGGCCTTGCCCAGCTGGTCGTTGGCATCGCTCAGGCTGCGGGTGCGTTCCGCCACCTTGCCTTCCAGCTGCTCGTTGAACAGGGTGATCTCCCGCTCGACCTTTTTGAGGGGGGTGATGTCATAACCAAAGCCAATCAGGTACTTGAGGTTGGGCCCCTCGTAAAAGGGAGCGAAGGTCCACTGCAGTACCAGCTCGTTGCCCTGCTGGTCGTGCATGGTGATCTCCCTGTCCTCCAGAGCGCCCTGCTCGGCCAGGGTGGCGGCCAGCTCGTCACGCTGCTCCTTGCTGACGAAGAGATCCAGCCAGTTGTGCTGCAACAGCTCCTGGTGGTGATAGCCGGTCAGCAGGATGGCCGCAGGGTTGATGCTGGCGATGTTGAGATCCGGCTCCATGCAGCAGATGACCATGTTGGCGGAGTTGATCAGGGTGGCGGAGAAGTCCCGCTCCTGCTGGAGCTGATCGGCGGCCTGATGGCGGGCCGTGAACTCGTCGTTCAGCCGGGTGCGCATCTGGTTGAGGGTGGCGGCCAGGGTATCGAATTCGTCAGGGGACTTGCGGGGCAGGGGGCGACCTTCCAGGGTCAGCTCCACCGCGAGGCGATCCAGGCTCAGTTTCTGGGCATAGCTGACGATGCGGTTGATATGACGGATCACCAGATAGTAGATGATGACCAGGATGCAGAACGAGACGACCAGGGTCTTGATGGTCTGGCTGACCAGGATCAGCACGGATTTCTCGATGAGGCGCTGGTAGACCTGCTCCAGGGAGGCGGCGACGAACAGCTTGCCGACCACTTCCCCCTGATAGCTCAGGGTGAACTCGCGGGAGATGTCGTATTGGGGCTGCTCCACCCCCTGGGTGAGCAGGGGCACTTCCGAATTGCCCAGCATCTCCTTGACCATGACGAACTGCATGTTGGGCAGGTTCATGATGCCCTCGATCTGCACCTTCACCTGCTCTTCATCCAGGTTCCAGAGACTGGCCGAGATGGGTTGCAGGAAGGAGGCCTCGATCTGGCCGATGCTGGCCTCGATGACGGTCACATCCTTGTTGTAGTCCCAGGCGAGCTGAAGCACGGTGATGAGCAGTGCCAGCACCGTACTGCAGATCAGAATGTAGGAAAGCAGACGATAAGAGAGTCCGTTAAGGCCGACGGCCTTGGAGAAGATTCCTGACATGGCGTCCTTGCGGTCTGGATTGAGTGCGGTTTAGTTTAACTGCTTCATGGACTTATGTCGTGTGTCATCCAATGGATAAAAATAAGGCCCCTTTCGGGGCCTTTTTTGTGTGGGCTGGGATCAGTGACCGCCCTTGGCTTTTGCCGGGATGGATTCGTCGAATTCCGGCAGCGGCTTGTGTTCGGATGCCAGGAAGGTGTAGATGACCGGCAACACGAACAGGGTGAACAGGGTGCCGATGGCCAGACCCGCCACGATGACGATGCCGATGCTGAAGCGCTGTGCCGCCCCCGCACCCGAGGCATAGAGCAGCGGGATAAGGCCTGCGATCATCGCCGCCGTGGTCATCAGGATGGGGCGCAGACGGACCTTGGCAGCCTGCATCACGGCTTGCATCCGGTTCAGACCATGCAGCAGCTGCTCCTCCTTCGCCACCTCGCAGATCAGAATACCGTGCTTGGTAATCAGACCGACGAGGGTGATGAGACCGACCTGGGAGTAGATGTTCATGGTGGCCATGCCCCACGCCAGGGCGATCAGTGCGCCACTGATGGCCAGCGGCACCGACACCATGATGACCAGCGGGTCACGCACGGATTCGAACTGGATCGCCAGCACCAGGAAGATGATGGCCAGGGCCAGGGCGAAGGTGGCGTAGAGCGCATTCCCTTCGGTCACGAACTGGCGGGCTTCCCCCATGAAGTCGTAACGATAGCCTTGGGGCAGCTTCTCTTCCGCGGTCGCCTTGAACCAGTTGATCGCATCCCCCATGGCCACGCCCGGTGCCGGCACGGCGCCGATGGTGGCGGAGTTCAGCTGGTTGAAGTGGGGCAGGGCACGGGGCTCTCCCTTCACTTCAATCTTGATCAGGCTGCCCAGCGGGATCGATTTGCCGTCGGCGGCACGCACGTAGTACCCCTTGATGGACTCGGGGTTGAGACGGAACTTGCGCTCCACCTGCGGGATCACCTCGTAGGAGCGGCCATCCAGGTCGATACGGTTGACGTAACCGTCCGCCATCATGGTGCCCATGGTGATGCCGATGTCCTGCATGGTGATGCCGTAGGCACCCGCCTTGTCCTTGTCGATGCTGATCTTCATGGTGGCCGAGTCGTAGTTCAGATCGAGATCCGAATAGACGAACTGGCCGTTGGCCTGGGTTGCCGCCAGCATCTCACCCGCGATCAGGAACAGGCTCTCGAAGCTGTTCGGGGTGGTGATGACGAACTGGATGGGCAGACCGCTCGAGGCCCCCGGCAGTTCCGGGAACTGGAAGGTGGTGATGGCCATCCCGGGGATGTCCTTCACCAGACCGGCGACCCGATCCAGCACCTCTTTCTGGCTCGCTTCACGCTGGCTCCAGGGCACCATGGAGGCGATACCGAACGCCTGGTTGGAGTTGAACACCCCCGAGAAGACCTGGGAGTAAGCAATCTCCGGCTGGTCGTCCAGGACTTTGTTCACGTCCGCCATGGTGTTTTCGATGTAGTCCAGGTTGGCGTTGGAAGGTGCCGTCCCCAGCACAGCCATGACGCCTTTGTCCTCGGACGGGGCCAGCTCGCTCGGAATGAACTTGAACAGCAGCGGCAGGCTGGCGAACACGATGACGGCAAACAGGATGACCACGATGCGCTTTTGCATCACGGCATGGAGCATGGCGTCGTAGCGGGCCGTCATCCGGTCCAGCAGATCGTGCACGGTACGCTCGAACTTGCCGGGCTCCTCGTTGGCCCTGAGCATCTTGGCGCACATCATGGGCGACAGGGTCAGGGCGATGATGCCCGAGACGAACACGGCGCCCGCCAGGGTCAGCGCGAACTCCTTGAACAGGGAGCCGGTGATGCCCCCCATCAGGGCGATGGGCGCATACACCGCCGCCAGGGTGACCGTCATGGCGATGACGGGCACGGCGATCTCCCGGGTACCTATGATGGCGGCCCGGAACGGCTCTTCCCCTTCCTTGATGTGACGGTCGACGTTCTCCAGCACCACGATGGCGTCATCCACCACCAGACCGATGGCCAGCACCATCGCCAGCAGGGTCATGAGGTTTATGGAGAAGCCGAACATGTCCATCATCATCACGACGCCGATGAGGCTCAGGGGAATGGTGATGATGGGGATGATGACCGCCCGGAACGAACCGAGGAACAGGGTGATCACCACCAGTACGATGGCGGCCGCCTCCAGTATGGTCTTGATGACCTCGTGGATGGATTCGTTGATGGCGATGGTGGAGTCATACAGGACGTTCACCTGCATGGTGCTCGGCATGTTGCGCTTCAGGCTCGGCAGCAGCTCCAGCACATCGTGGGCGATGTTGATGGGGTTGGCTGTCGGGGCTGCGTTGATGGCCAGAACTACGGCCTCGCGGCCGTTGGCGCTGGCGCGATAGATGTCGTGGCTTTTCTCCAGGGAGACCTTGGCGATGTCGGAGAGACGGATCACCTTGCTGTCGCGGGTGGCGACCACAAGACGCTTGAGCTCTTCGATGTTGCCGACCTGGGTCTCGGCGTTGCCGTTGAACAGGGTGAAATAGCCGGTGGCCTGGCCGGTCGCGGACTGATAGTTGTTGCTGTTGAGCACCGTCATCACGTCGCTTGAGGTCAGGTCAAAGGCGGCCATCTTGGCCGGATCCAGCCACACCCGCAGGGCGAATTCGACCCCGCCATACAGATCCACCTTGGAGACCCCGCCCACGGTAAACAGCTGGGGCTTGATGACCCGCTCCAGGTAGTCGGTGATCTGGCTGGAGTTGAGCTCCGGGCTGGTGAAGCCCATGTAGAGCACCGCCGTGGTGGAGCCGGTGGAGGAGGTGACCGAAGGGTCTTCCGCCTCTTTGGGCAACTGGGAACGCACCGAGTTGACCTTGGCCAGGATGTCGGACAGCGCGGCGTTCGGATCGGTGTTGAGCTTCATGTACGCCGTCACCGTGGAACTGCCCAGCTGGCTCGAGGAGGTCATGAAGTCGATGTTGTCGGCCTGGGCGACCGCCTGCTCCAGGGGCTGGGTGATGAAGCCCTGGATCAGATCCGCACTGGCGCCATAGTAGCTGGTGTTGACCGTGATGACGGTATTGATCACCTCGGGGTATTCACGCACCTGCATCTTGAAGATGGCCTGGAAGCCCAGCAGGGCTATCAGGAAGCTGAGCGAGATCGCCAGCACAGGCCGTTTTATGAATATGTCAGTAAATCGCATCGCAGCTCTCCGCGCTTACAGCATCGGGGTTTGTGCCGGAACGGCAAGGGCATCGTTCTCGACCACGTGCACCTTGGTATCGTTGCTCAGGCGAACCTGACCCGACAGCACGATTTGATCGCCAGCCTTGATGCCGGACAGCACATGGACATCGTTGCCGCGACGCTCACCTGCCTTGACCACCACCTGCTTGGCGCGTTTCACGCCGTCAGCCTCGTGAATGACGTAGACGTTCTCGCCATAGAGGGTGAAGGATATGGCGGACTGCGGGATCACGATCTGGTCTTTCACCGTGGGCAGTATGATGCTGGCGCGGGCGAACATGCCGGAACGGAGCTGGCCGTCGTTGTTCGGAATGTCTGCCTGCACCTGGATCAGGCCGCTCTGATAGTTGACCGCGGGCTCGATGGCTGTGATCTGGCCGTCAAACTGGGTCTGGGGATAGGCATCCACGTTGATCTTGATGGTCTGTCCCAGGGTGATTTTGGAGATGTCGGTCTGGGGCACGGTGAAGCGCAGGCGCATCACGCTGGTGTCTTCGAGGCGCACAATCTGGGTACCCGGTTCCAGATACTGGCCGAGGAAGACGTTGCGCAGGCCCACGGCGCCGCTGAAGGGGGCACGCACCTCACGACGGGCGATGGTGGCCTTCAGACTTTCGATGTCCGCCTCCAGGGAGCGGTAGCTTGCCTCGGCATCATCCAGCTGGTCACGGGAGATGGAGTTCTTCTGATAGAGGTTCTTGTAGCGCTCGAACTTGGCCCTGGCTGCCGGCAGTCTGGCCTGGGAAGAGTTCAGATTGGCTTTTTCCACACTGGAGTCCAGGCTCAGCAGCAGTTGATCCGCTTTGACATGTGCCCCCGATTCGAACCGGATGCTGTCGATGGTGCCTGACAGCTCGCTGGAGAGGGTGACCCCCTGGTTCGGCTCGATGAAGCCGATGGCTTCAATGGTGGGGACCCAGTCCTGCGCCTTGGTGACCATGGCGGTGACCGGGAACTCGGGCTCGGGCCGATTGGCCATGAACTCTGCAATCTTCTTCTGCTTGAACATATTGAAGCCGATGACACTGCCAAACAGGGCGAGTGCTATCAGCAACATGATGGCCATCCACTTTTTCATGAACAGGCTCCTGTGATGGAAACATTAGGGTTTAAAATGGCATTCCAGCTGGCCCGGATGACCGTCTCCAGCTGTTCCTGCGTCAATTCGAAATCGTGAACCCGGCGCTGCTGTGCCAGGTTGGCCACGCAATCCAGACTCAATGCTTGCAACACCAGAATGGGGAGATCGATGAAGAGTCCCTGTTGGCGTCCTTGCTCAAAGAAGCGCTCAAGTGGCGCCCACGTCGCCATTATGACCGGATCCCGCTCCAATTCAGCCCCCAATGGAGAACTTTCGTACTGCAATTTGCACTTGAGTGCATTGGGGTAGCTGGTGAAGATGGCATCGATGTTGAGCCAGAGGCGTCGATACTGCTCATAGGACACCTCTTCTATCTGCACACCTTCCATGACCAGGGGATGACACTTGAGGATAGTGTGCTGATAGAGCTGGCGGATCAGGTCATCCTTGTCGCTGAAATAGCGATAGATGGTGCCTGCCGCCACCTTGGCTTTCTTGGCGACCACGGCAATGGAAAGGCCGTAGAAGCCCTGCTCGCCGAGGATCTCGTGAGCTGCTTCGAAAATACGTTCTTTCTTATCCATGGTTATCAGAGGTCAACGACTGAATGAATGTTCATTCATTCTAGGTGGGCGCAAAGGCAAGTCAAGCATTGCCCATCATCTCTGACCCTATGGGGTGAGGGATTCAAAAAGTAGTGGGGAATTGCTGGATCCAGCCTGAACAAAACAAAAATAGTTGAAAAGGGGCGGAAGTGATTGAAAAACAGGCACTTGATTCTTTGTGTCAAAAAAAGAGTAGACAAGGTCGGCATCATCATCAATAATGCGCCCCGTTCGACAGCGTAGCGCCCGTAGCTCAGCTGGATAGAGCGCTGCCCTCCGGAGGCAGAGGTCACAGGTTCGAATCCTGTCGGGCGCACCATCAAAAGTGCGCCGGTTAAACGGGCGTGTTGAAGAACGAAAACAGCTGTGGTGGCTGTAGCTCAGTTGGTAGAGTCCCGGATTGTGATTCCGGTTGTCGTGGGTTCGAGCCCCATCAGCCACCCCATTTTACAGCTTGTCAGGTACGCGAAGGTGGCGGAATTGGTAGACGCGCTAGCTTCAGGTGTTAGTGCCCCCCGGGTGTGAGGGTTCGAGTCCCTCTCTTCGCACCATACTTGCTGTATGACGAGGATGACCAGATGGTCATCTTTGTGTTTTTAGAATACCCCTCGGTGATTAGCGCAGCCCGGTAGCGCATCTGGTTTGGGACCAGAGGGTCAAAGGTTCGAATCCTTTATCACCGACCACATTTGAAAACCCCGCTCAGGCGGGGTTTTTGCTTTTTGGCGTTTCTCTTCCGCTTTTTCCTGTCACGTCTTTTTACACTTCTTCAGGCGCCTGTTCGCCACGAGTTCGCTATGCTGGGGCCCGGAGCCGCGAGACAGGGGACGCTCGGGCACGGACCAGATACAAGGCCTATGCATCACCATATCACTTCTCTTCAACTCTCCGTGCTGGCCATGGCCGCACTGCTGCTGGGTGGTTGCGCCCTGCAGCCGAAACCGGAAGCTCTTCTGATGGGCGCCGCCCCCAAGCCAAAGGCGGAACTCGAGGCCACCTTGGTAACCAGTGGTGGCTTCTGCGTGACCCTGAGCGAGCAGGGCCGTCTGCTGACTCAGCCCTGTGATCAGCAATCGAACCAATCATTCAGCTGGGATGTCGGTGCCCTGCAACTGGCCGGGGATTGCCTGGTCGCCAAAGGGGAGGATGGTCTGGGGATGGAGGCGTGCCGGGAGGAGAGCCATCAATGGCTGTGGCAGGGGGATCGTCTGTTCAATCGGCAGGTGTCACTGTGCCTGGATGTGGCGGGTCGCCGTCACAAGCCGGCCGTCCCCCTGCGCCTCGCCGAATGCTATGGCGGCGCCAACCAGAGCTTTGAGTGGACGCCATCCGGCACGCTGTTGAACCGTCTGATGCACCCGGCACTGACGTGGTGACAAGAGAGCGAGAAGCAAAAAGGGTGGCCCATGTGGCCACCCTTTTTCGATCCGCGACGGGAGTACCGTATCAGCGGGTCTGGGAGGCGAACAGGTTCTCCAGATAGACGGCAACGCCATCTTCATCGGAAGTGAGGGTCTGTTCGTGCTCTGGCAGGGCCTGTTTGAGGCGATCGTGGGCGTTGCCCATGACCACGCCACGGCCCACCATGCTCAGCATCTCGAGGTCGTTCATGCCATCGCCAAAGGCCACTGCCTGTGACATCTCCAGCCCGTGCTGCTCCAGCACGGCGCGCACGGCATTGCCCTTGTGCACGCCGGCGTGCATCACCTCGAGGCAGTCAGGCAGGGAGAAGGTGACGTTGATCCGATCACCATATTGCTGGTTGAGGTGCGCCTCTATCTTCAGCAGCTTGTCGTGGTCGCCGATGTAGAACACCTTGTTGACCCTGTCCTTCGGGTGGTTGGCCAGATCCGCCAGGCGGTAGCTGAAGCCGGAGTCGTGATGGAACTGCAGCAACCAGGGCAGCTCCTCTTCCACCAGCCACTCGTCGCCGTAGTAGACGTTGATGTGGATGGACGGGTCGCGTTCCATGGCGATCAGCTCGGCCGCCACCGTGCTCGGCAGCGCCTGGTTGTAGACCAGCTGATCCTGCTTGTCGTGTACCACGGCGCCGTTGGAGGTAATGAGGTAGATATCCAGCCCCAGTGCATCGCGGATGCTGCGTACATCCACATGGTGACGGCCGGTGGCGACCACGAACTTGACGCCCTGATCGACCAGGCGGTGCAGGGTATCCCGGGTGCGGGAGGAGATCTGGTGCTGCCCGTTGAGCAGGGTACCATCGAGATCGGACACAACTACCTTGAACATCATTACCTCGACTTCAATTGAACGCCGGGGGAGTGTACCCCAGCGTCTGCCGTCACCCCATTTATTTAGGGATCCAAAAAATAACCAGCCCCTTCTGGTCGCGTCAGTAGCGCGCGAAGAAGGCCAGGGTCGTATTGAGCGCGGCCTGGCGCTGGGGATCCGCCTCGATGAAGAGCTCGTGCCAGGCCCCGTCGATGCGCAGCGGCTTGCCCCCTTCACATTGGGCCTTGGCGCAGAAGGCCTCCTGGGCGGCGTTGTCCACCACGCTGTCCTCGCCGGCCTGCAGCAGCAGCAGCGGCGTCTTGATGGTGCCTGCGTCGGCTACGGCCGCGTCCGATCCTGTGATGGCCTGATGGATCCAGTGGGCGGTGGCGCCCCCCAGCCTGACCTGGGGATGCTGTTCGTAGATCTGGCGGAAGGCCTGATAACGCGCCGTGCTGTGGGTCAGCTCGTTGTCGGCAAAGCCGTGATCCTCATAGGGTCCCTGACTCGGGCCGTAGGGGGGCTCACCCACCCAGCCGCCGACCGTGCCGATGGTGGCCGCCAACCCCTTGGCCAGCCACTTGGGCAGGCCGCCGAGGTTGATGCCCATCATGGGGGAGGAGAGCACCGCCGCCTGGATGTCGTTCGGCCAGCGTTCCAGATAGCGGGCCGAGATGGCCCCCCCCATGGAGTGGGCCAGCAGGAACAGCTTGGCAGGCTTGTCCGGTACAATCACTTCGTCATGAAACTGTTTGAGATCGGCGACATAGTCGTCGAACTGGTCGACATACCCCTTCTCTTTGTCGGCCAGCATGCGGTCTGACATTCCCTGGCCGCGATGATCGATGAGGTAGAGGCTGTAACCCTGGCGCCAGAGATCCCAGGCCAGCTCCTGATACTTGAGGTAGCTCTCGACCCGGCCGTTGACGATGAGGATGGCGCGATCGATCTTGGGCTGGCGCAGGGCGGCATAGCGGAGGGTGACCCCGTCCTTGCCCTTGAACTCCCCCTCGACGGCATGCTGGCGCCAGAAGTCGGGCAGGGTCTGCTGATAGAGGGCGGGAACGTCGGCTTCAGTGGTCAGCTGGTAAGGATTGCTCACGGCAAGGGCTCCGGCAGAAAACAGGGTCAGGGCCAGCAGGGGCAGGTGGTTAAGCTTCATCAGTGTACTCTTCCGAAGGATCATCCGATTGATGGGCGGCCCAGCCCTTGCGGGTCAGCTGCATCTGCTGCCACCAGCGTTCGTCCGCCAGGATCTCGCCGGCCGGACCGAGCTGGGGGTAGGGCATCTCTTTCTCCTTGCAGAGCTGGGCATAGACGGGATAGCCCCCCTCGAACAAGATGGTGTTCTGCTCTTCGGGCGTGAGTGGGCAGCCGCGCTGATAACAGCCGGCCAGTTCGCGCTGGCGCTGGGCCTCGTAGAGGATGGCGGCGGCGGCCACCGAGACGTTGAGGGACTGCACCATGCCCACCATGGGGATGACGATATGGTGATCGGCCAGGGCCAGCGCCTCTTCGCCGATGCCGTGCTTCTCCTGGCCCACCAGGATGGCGGTGGGTCTGGTGTAGTCGATGGCACGAAAGTCCACCGAGCTGTCGGAGAGGTGGGTCGCCAGGATCTGCATGCCGGAGGCCTTGAGTTCGGCCACCGCGCTGCCGATATCCGGGTGCAGCTTCACGTCCACCCAGTTCTGGCTGCCGCGGGCGGTGCCCTTGCGCTTGTGGATCCAGCTCTTGGGCCAGACCGCGTGCACCCGGTGGATACCGATGGCATCGGCAGTGCGCACGATGGCGGCCAGGTTGTGAGGTTTATGAACCTCTTCCATGCAGACGGTCAGGTCGAGCTGGCGCTGGGCCAGCATGTCGGAAATGCGTTTGAAGCGTTCAGGAGTCATGTCGGTTTCTATGTCGTGAGGCCGGTGCATGCAACAAGGCTGGTGGCCTGCGGCATGGGGCCCTGGGTATCTCTTGAAAAGCAGCAGGCGGCTTGCGCCGCCTGTGTTCAGTTTTTCTGTCGGCTCACCCTGAGCACGTTGGGCATGACCCGGATCTTGCGCATGATGTTGGCGAGGTGGATCCGGCTCTTGGTGGTGATGAGCAGGGTGACCACATAAACCCGGCCATCTTTCTCCTCGGTGCTGATGGCGTGGATGTTGGCGCCGGTGGCGGCAATCACGTTGGCCAGCTCCGCCAGGGCGCCCTGGTGGTTGACGATCTCGATGCTGATGCCGGTGCGGAATTCCTGCTCCTGCTCCTTGTCCACCTCCCACTGCACCGGCAGGTATTTGTCCGGTTCGCGGCTGTAGCCCTTGATGTTGCGGCAGGACTCCTGGTGGATCACCAGTCCCTTGCCCGGGCTGATGTGGGCGATGATGGCATCCCCCGGGATGGGACGGCAGCAGTTGGCGAAGGTGACCAGCATGCCGTCGGCCCCCTTGATCGGCATCTTTTTGCTGGTGGATTTGGGCTGCTCTTCCGGCGGCAGTTCATCTCCCAGCATGCGGCGTGCCACCATGACGCTCATGGCGTTGCCAAGGCCCACGTCGGCCAGCAGCCCCTGCAGGTTCTCGTGTTTGGTGTCGGCCAGCACCTGCTTGACGCGGGCTTCCGGGATGTCTTCGATGTTCTTGGCGCCGAGGGCATGGTTGAGCAGGCGGCGTCCCAGCACCACAGACTCTTCGGTGCGCAGGTTCTTGAGGAACTGACGTATCTTGGAGCGCGCCTTGGTGGTCACCACGAAGTTGAGCCAGGCCGCGTTCGGGCGGGCGCCGGGGGCCGTGATGATCTCCACCGTCTGACCGGAGTGCAGCGGGCTGCTCAGCGGATAGGGGTGGCGGTCGACCCGGGAACCGACGCAGGCATGACCGATGTCTGTGTGCACCGTGTAGGCGAAGTCCACCGGGGTGGCGCCGGCGGGCAGCTCCATGATGCGGCCCTCCGGTGTGAAGACGTAGATCTCGTCGGGGAAGAGGTCGGTCTTGACTCCCTCGATGAACTCGAAGGAGCTGCCGGCGCTCTGTTGCAGCTCCAGCAGGCTCTGCATCCAGCGCTGGGCGCGGATCTGGGCCGTGGTGCCCGAGCTGTCCCCATCCTGCTTGTAGGCCCAGTGGGCGGCGACGCCCTTGTCGGCCATCTGGTCCATGAACTCGGTGCGGATCTGCACCTCCACCGGTACCCCGTGGGGCCCCACCAAGGACGTGTGCAGGGACTGGTAGCCGTTGGTCTTGGGGATGGCGATGTAGTCCTTGAAGCGACCGGGGCGCGGCTTGTAGAGGCTGTGCATCTGCCCAAGCACCCGGTAGCAGGTGTCTATGTCTTTCACTCTCACTCTGAAAGCATAGATATCCATCACTTCGTGGAATTGCAGTTCTTTCTTCTCCATCTTGTTGTAGATGGAGAACAGGTTCTTCTCGCGTCCGCTTACCTGGGCATCGATACCGGCTTCCCGCAGACGCCCCTCAATCTCGCTCTGGATGGAGTCGATGATCTCGCGCCGGTTGCCACGGGCGCGGCGTACCGATTCCCGCAGCACCCGGGAGCGCATGGGGTAGAGCGCCTCGAAACCGAGCTCTTCCAGCTCGTTCTTCATGGTGTGAATACCGAGGCGGTTGGCGATGGGGGCGAAAATCTCGAGGGTTTCCCGGGCGATGCGGCGGCGCTTGTCCGGTCGCAAGGAGCCGAGGGTACGCATGTTGTGAGTGCGGTCGGCCAGCTTGATCAGGATGACCCGGATGTCCTGGGTCATGGCCATCATCATCTTGCGGAAGTTCTCGACCTGGGCTTCCTTGCGATCGCGGAACTTCAGCTTGTCGAGCTTGGAGACACCGGAGACCAGCTCGGCGACGGCGTTGCCAAACTGCTCGGCAAGATCGTCCTTGGTGACAGGGGTATCTTCGATGACGTCGTGCAGCACGGCAGCCATCAGAGTCTCATGATCGAGGCGCATGTCGCCCAGGATGCGGGCCACGGCAACGGGGTGGGTGATGTAGGGTTCACCACTGGAACGCATCTGTCCCTGGTGAGCATCACGGGCTACCACATAGGCTTGCCTGAGCTTCTCAACCTGCTCGGGTGGCAGGTAGGAACTGGCTATTTCTTTAAGATTTTCAAATAAATACAAGACAGTCCCCGCAGCGGTTAAACGGCAATCCGTGAAATTGAGGGTATGCCCTCGAGTTTGCGAGGTTTTCGAGCGGTTGTAAATGGGGAGAACAGCCGGCACCCGGGCGGGCGCCGACTATGGGAAGCGACTGACTTAGCCGCGACCTTCTGCGATGGCAGCAACGGCAGCCAGCTCGGCGGCTTCCTGCTCTTGCTGCTCGTAGCGGTCCTGAGTATCCATCACCTGGTTGTTGACCAGACCCAGTTCGATCTCGCGCAGGGCGATCACGGTCGGCTTGTCGTTCTCTTCGTCGACCAGGGGATCCTTGCCTTGTACCGCGATTTGACGAGCGCGGCGCGCGGCGACCAGCACCAGGTCAAAACGGTTACCTACCTGTTTTACAGCATCTTCTACAGTAACGCGGGCCATGCGGGACTCCAGTGTTTGGGCTTTCTGTGATTGAAAAAGCGGTGTTTAAAAATGACGCAAAAGTTTACTTGTTTTTGGCTTACTCTGCCAGTAGCTGTTTCAGCAAGTTTTGCTGGGCCTGCTGTTGCTGACGCATTTCCAGGCGCTGGCACTCTATGATGGCCCTGAGCTGGAACAGTGCCTGCTCAAAGTCTTCATTGATGATGACATAGTCATACTCGTCGTAGTGCACCATTTCGGCAATGGCTTTCTCCATCCGGCCCTTGATCACCTCGGCGCTGTCCTGGCCGCGGCCGATCAGGCGGCGCTCCAGCTCCTCGCGGCTGGGGGGCAGGATGAAGATGGACTTGGTCGGCATCAGTTCGCGGATCTGGCGGGCACCCTGCCAGTCGATGTCGAGGAAGACGTCGATGCCCTGCGCCAGACAGGCCTCGATGGCGGCGCGGGAAGTGCCGTAGTAGTTGCCGAAGACTTCTGCCCACTCCAGAAAGTCACCGCGCTCGATCAGCGCCTTGAACTCTTCCACCTTGACGAAGTGGTAGTGCACCCCGTGCTCTTCACCGGGACGGGTGGCGCGGGTGGTGTGGGAAACCGATAGCTGCATCTTGCCGGCGGCGTTGTGCTGGGTCAGCAAGGCATTGAGCAGGCTGGACTTACCGGCCCCGCTCGGGGAAGAGATGATATAGAGAGTGCCTTGTTGCGCCATGTCTGTACCTTTAAGCGATGATCCGCGCTTTGGTTGTAGCAGAGGCCGCCGTCTTGTGCCCGATAAGGGAGACGGTTGCTCGCAATGCGCGGAGGAATCAGAGTCAGGAGGATGTAAAGGCGGCGAATGTTAGCAGATGGGGGCGGATAAAAAAACGGCCGGAATCATATTCCAGCCGATCAAAATATCCGTAGCTTGCTGTGCGGGCGTTACCCGCATAGAGGGCCATTCTGCCCACGGAGCCGGGGCCGGGCCATCAGATTATCCCTGCGCCAGGGCTCGGAATTTACGAGTTGCCCTGGGTCGGTAGAAGATGCTTGTCGGTACAGAGGCGGTCGAAGGCGGCGATGACCCGCTCGCGGCTTATCTTGGCCATGGCGTCCGGATCCTTGAGGCGGGTGCGCCAGCCGAGCTCGGCCAGCGGCTTGCCGGTCTCCTGCTCAATCAGTTCCTGATAGACGCTGACCAGATAATCCCGGCACAGATAGGGGCCGGTACGCTCCGGGTTGTGGTGGGCGTAGAGGCCGATCACGGGTGTTCCCACCAGGGTGGCCATGTGGGCAGGGCCGGTATCCGGGGCCAGCACCAGGCTCGCCTCGCCAATCAGCGCCAGCAATTGCTTGAGGCTGGTCTGCCCCACCAAATCTTCCGGCTTGCTCTGGCTGAGGCGCTGGATCTCGGCGGCGAGATCCCGCTCCAGCCTGGCCGGTCCGCCACACAGATAGACCTGAAAGCCCTTGTCTGCGGCGTGATCCGCCAGCGCGGCATAGCCGGCGGCAGTCCAATTCTTGAATGCCTTGCTGGCAGCGGCGCAGATGAGCAGGGTCGGCTTGCCGCCAATTTTCTCCTTCGCCCAGGCCTGGTGCTCGGCGCTGATGGGCAGTTGCCAGTCCGGGGTCAGATCTTTTATCCCGAGCTCTTTGGCGAAGGCGAGAAAGCCGTCCAGCACGTGGGGGGAGGCGGGTGAGGGGACCCGATGGTTGGTGAACAGCCACTGACCGTCGCTGGCGCGCTCCCGATCAAACCCGAGTTTGACCTTGGCCTTGATGCCGAGGGTGGCGATGCTAGCGCGCATGGCGGCCTGCAGGTGGAGCAGGGCATCGAACCTGCGCCCCTTGAGGGTCTGCCAGAGATCGCGATAGCCGCGCCACCCCTTGCTCTTGTCGAAGGGAATGACCTCGACCCCCGGCAGATCGGCGAACAGGGTCGCCTCAATCTTGCCGGTGATCCAGGTGATGCGGGTCTGGGGCCACTCCCGCTGGATGACGCGCACCAGCGCCAGCGCGTGGCAGCAATCTCCGATGGCGGAGAGCCGCAGGATGCAGATGGAGGAGGGCGGCGTTTGGAACAGCGGCATGATGTGGCGCAACGATGGCAAAATGGATGGATGGCATTATGCAAACTCCCCTGTGGATTGTAAAATTGCGCCGGTTGCCCGACCGGCACGGCTTTCTGAATGGATGCCTTGCACTCACTATCGACCGGAATTCTCATCATGCTGACACACACCACCCACAACCAGGTCTGCTGGTATGCCGACGGAGTCTTCCGCGATCCTTCCCCTGCCTTGTTCGATCCTGTCTGGTGGCAGACCCATCGCCAGGTGGTGGGCTCTTCCATCGGCCGCGGGGTGACCTGGTTCGTGAAGGATGAATCCCGCCACTTGGTGCTGCGTCACTACTACCGTGGCGGCATGGTGGGCAAGCTGGTGCGTGACCGGTTCTGGTTTGAGGGGGTGGAGAGCAGCCGGGCCATGGCTGAATATCGTCTGCTGGCGACCCTGAGTGAACAGGGGCTGCCGGTGCCGCGCCCCTTTGCGGCCCGCATGGTCAAGCAGGGACCCTTCTATCGGGCCGACATCCTGATCGAGCGCATTCGCGGCGCCAAGGATCTGGTGGCCCTGCTCAAGCAGGGGCCGATCGTCGGTGAGGTGTGGCACAAGATAGGCAAAACGGTGCGCCAGTTGCACGATGCAGGGGTCTATCATGCGGATCTCAACAGCCACAACCTGCTGCTCGACAAGGAGGTCAAGGTGTGGGTGATCGACTTCGACAAAGGTGCCATCCGCTCCCCCGGCAACTGGCAGCAGGCCAACCTGGAGCGGTTGCTGCGCTCCTTCAACAAGGAGTCGCAACTGCACACCAGCTTCCACTTCGTGCCGGAGAACTGGCAGGCGCTGATGGCAGGCTATCAGGGCAAGGTGGCGTGACGTCGGGTTCCACTTTGTAGCTGGAGGCTGGCAGGCCGCTGATGGCGGACCACCAGAGGCGAGAGGTGCGAGGCCAGCGATGCTGGCGCGGTTGCTCGGCGCCAGCACCAATGTTACTTATTGAGTGTGATTGCTTGGACAGATATTCAGATCCGGTTTCGAGGCGCGTGATGGAAAGGTATGAGACTCCCGGGGTTGAGGTCACCACTCCCCTTGAGGTGACGCTGATGGCACAGGCCATGGCGATGTTGGAGGCCGGGATCTGGACCTGGTCGGCCGGGCAGGGTCTGAAGCGGGACCCTTCCTGTCTGCAACTGCTGGGTCTGGAGAGGGGCGAGCTGGGAGATCTCGGCTGGCTGGATCGGGTACATCCGGATGATGCTCCCCGTCTGGCAGAGGCCCTGGAGGCCTGTCAGCAAGGGCGCAGCAACGGGCTTCGACTCGAGTACCGCATCCTGCACCATCAGGGCCATTACATCCGGCTGGAGGAGCGGGTCCGTCGCGACGAAGGGGGTCAACTGCTGGGGGTGGTTCGCCATCTGGATGCCGCCATGGCGCCCCTGGAGGATCGCCACGACACGGATCCCCTCACCGGCCTCGAGAGCCGCAGCCACTTCGAGCTGTTGCTGGATGAACGGCTGGCCAGCGAGAGCGGCAGTTTCTGTCTGCTGCAGTTCAGCGTGGATCACCGCAGCAAGATCCTGCAGTTGTTCGGGGAGGCGGCCTGCGACGCCATGCTGGCCAAGCTGGCCCGCATCGTGCGCCGCGAGCTGCGTCGGGAAGATCCCTTCGCCCGTTGGGACGAAGACGGCTTCATCCTGATGCTCTCCCAGACCGATCGGTTGAGCGGCCTGGAGATTGCCGAGCGGCTGCGTCTTGAGATCGCCGACGCCAGCCTGCTGCCCCAGCGTCCGGTGACCGTGAGCATCGGCCTGGTGCAGAGCCAGAGTGCCGAGCAGCTCGATCACCTACTGGCCCGGTTGGCCTCCTGCCACGGTCAGGCGAAGCGGGAACACAACGCCGTGGTCGGCTGACGGCCAGTCACTGTCCGCGTACCCATTGACGCCGATGGACCCATCAGCGTCAATGGTTTTCAGTCAGCGCTCACTGACCTGCTGACGCTGGCAGACCCAGAGAGAAGCCAGCATCAGCAGGGCGCCCAGACCGAGCCTGAGCAGGTCGGTATCCTTTCCCCAGAGCACCAGATTGACCAGCAGACCCGCGGGGATCAAGGCGTTGTTCATGATGGCCAGCACGCCGCTGCTGACCAGGGTCGCCCCCTTGTTCCACAGGAAGTAGCCGAGCCCGGATGCCCCGACCCCCAGCCAGAAGAGGATGCCCCATTGCAGGGAGCTGGCGGGATATTGAGGTTTGCCCAGCAGCCACCAGGCGGGCAGGGCGATCACCAGGGCGCCCAGATAGAAGCAGCCGAACACCGCCAGCTGGGGCGGCTGCTCAGCCTCCCGGGCCAGCAGCACCTTGTAGCCTACCTGGCCCAGGGCGAAGCAGACGTTGGCGCCCTGCACCACCAGGAATCCCAGTACATAGTTTTCGGTCAGGCCGTCGAAACGGATGACGGCCGCCCCCAGCACCGCCAGCAGGGCCCCCCACAGATAGACAGGCTTGAAGCGCCCTTCCAGCAGGTCGTGGATCAGGGTGACATAGATGGGGGTGAAGATGGTGAACACCAGCACTTCCGGTACCGTCAAGAGCAGGAAGGAGTGGTAGTAGAAGAGATACATGATGCCGAGCTGGATGGCACCGAGGGCCATCAGCTTGGCCACCAGACCGGGGCGCAGCCAGCGACGGCGCAGGAAGGGCAGAAACACCAGGCTGGCGAGCACGATGCGGGTCAGTACCGAGAAGTAGGCATCCACCTGACCGGCAAGGTAGACCCCGATCAGGCTGAAGGAGAAGGACCAGAGCAGGGTAACCCCTATCAAGTAGTTCATGTGATTGAATTGTCGTCAGTTGTCAATTTGGAGGGCGCTATGATGGCCGAGTTGGAAGGCGCGATCCAGCGTTTATGGGAAGGGTTGTCACAGATCGGAGCATTTGCCTTCGAGGCGAGCAACGGGGTCGGATCCGCCACCGACTGGTGCGGTCGCGGGGAGGGTGCCGTGGTGGTGACCGATCACCATGGGGGGTGGCTGTATGCCGAGACGGGTCGCTACACCACGCCCCATGGCCGGGAGCTGACCATGCACAACCGCTTCTGGTGGCAGCGCACCGCACGAGGGATCATGCTCTCCCACCTGCGCTACGAGCAGCCGGTGATGTTGTTCGAGCTGTTGCCCCGGGGGGACGGGCACTGGGTCACGGCCGAGCCTCACCTGTGCGGGCAGGATCACTACAGCGCCGAGCTGACCGAAACCGGTGAGGGTTTCCTGCTCGCCTGGCAGATAACGGGGCCGCGCAAGAACGAGCGGTTGAGTTATCGCTACGGACCAGAGGCGCAGAGATAAAAAAACCGGCGCAGGGCGCCGGTAGAGGGGACAAATCGGAGGTTTTGTTAAAACGGTCCCAAAAACAGGAGAGATACACTCTCGTCACACACGCAGAGAGGGTCTTCAGGCATTCAGTGCATAGTTCAGCATGGCTTGCAGCTTGCTGTCGAAGAACCAGGGCAGCAGCACCATCAGCAGACCCAGCACCCCGGCCAGCCGGTGGCGATACTGCCAGCCGGCTATCAGTACCAGACCGCCGCAGAGGGTGGTCAGGATGCCTGACATAGGGCAGCCTCCCGCTGTTGGCGGCGCTGCTGTGCCCACTGGTTGAGGGCGACCGAACCCAGGATCAGGGCCAGCGCCACGCCCGTGGTGGACTGGATCTGCTCGCCGAGGAACAGGGCTCCCAGCATGACGCCGAACAGCGGCACCAGGTAGTTGCTGAAGGAGGCGAAGGTCGGGCCCGCCTTCTGGATCAGCGCCATGTAGAGGAAGTAGACCAGGCCGGTACAGAAGATCCCCAGCATGGCGACGGCGCCCATGGCCTGCTGGCTCGGCAGGGTGAGGGTGCTCAGGTCGGCCACGAAGGGCGCGGCCAGCAGCAGCTGGATAGCTGAGGAAATCAGGATGTTGCGGGCCACGACCACAGGATGGTCCTTGGCGAAGCGCTTGATCATCAGCAGGCCGATGGCGAAGCAGCTGGCACCAAACAGGATGGCCATGGCACCGAGCAGGCCGGCATTCATGCCGCTGGTCAGCTTGGGCCAGAACAGTACCAGTACGCCGATGAAGCCGATGATCACGGAGACGAGGCCGCCCTTGGTGATTCTTTCACCAGAAATAAACAAGGGAGCCGCCAGAATGGTCACAAAGGGGATACAACCCATGACCACGGCCGCGATGGCGCTGTCCACGTACTGTTGTCCCCAGGCCACCATGATGAAGGGGATGGTGGCGTCGAGCAGGGCGATCAGCATATAGGTTCGCCAGGGCGTGTGTTCACTCTTGAGGCGCATGAACAGGCAGAGCAGACCCAGGGTCAGGCTGCCGCACAGGGCGCGTCCGGCGGCCACCATGATGGGGGGCAGTTCAGCCACGGCCTGGTGCATGAAAATGAACTGGGAGCCCCACAACAGGCCGATCGCCAGCAACAACAGATAGCTACGCATTTGAATCTCCGATGTAATTCGCCTGCGCATTCTATGCAATCTGCTACTATGCCAAAAATGAATTGTCGTCATTCAACTATGGCCAATATCGATGGAACTGCCCCTCTCCCGCCTCGACCTCAACCTGCTCACCGTGTTCGACATGCTGATGCAGGAGCGCAACGTCACCCGTGCCGCCGAACGGCTGCACCTCTCTCAGTCCACCGTCAGCCATGCGCTGGGGCGCTTGCGCCAGGCGCTGGATGACCCGCTGTTCGTGATGAGCCGGCGCGAGATGATGCCGACCGAACGGGCCAAGGCGCTGGCGAGCCCGGTGCGCCAGGCGCTGGCCATGCTGGAGCAGGGGCTGCGTCAGGCCAAGGGATTCGACCCGGCAAGTGCCCGGCGGATCTTTCGCATCGCCACCCCGGGCTCGGTGGAGCACGGCCTGGTGCCGGTGCTGGTGGAGTGGATGGTGCAGCAGGCTCCCCACTGCCGACTGGAAGTGTGCGAGCTGGCGGACAGCGACTACGAGCGGGAGTTGGAGAAGGGGGAACTGGATCTGGTGATCGGGTTTGCCGGTGCCAACCACCTCTCGCCCCGGTTGTGGCGCGAGGAGTGGTTCAGCAATCCGCTGGTCTGTTTGTCGCCCCTCGGCAGCGCCCTGCCCGACATGCTGGGGCCGGGAGAACTGGTCAGCCGCCCCCATATCCACACCTCCAGCTGGGGCCACAGCCAGGCCATGGTGGATCTCTGGCTGGCCCGTTTCGGGGTGGAGCGGGAGCTGGGTGTCAGGCTGCCGAGCTTTATGGCGGTACCGCCGCTGATGGCGACCGGCCGCTACCTGGTGGTGGTGCCCGAGATGATCGGGCGCCACTTCTGTCGCCACTATCCGTTGCGCCTGCACCAGCTGGAACCCGCCATCCCCATCGTCTACCTGATGGCGGGCCACCCGCTCAGTGCCCATGACGAGGCGATCGGTTGGTTCAAGGGGTTGTTGCACCGACTGGCGAGGGAGCGCTACGGCGCGGATGCGCTCGGCCATCCCGCGCCGCAGGGAGCAGATCACGCCAATCCGGAGAAGTAGTCCAGCCCCATCGCACCCTTCACCTCGGCCAGCACCTCGTCGGTGAGGGCCCGGGCCTGCTCGGTGCCCTGCTGCAACAGGCGCAGCAGCTGGCGCTTGTCGGCGATGGCTGCCTCGCGACGCTCCCGCATCGGAGCGAGCAGGGTCTGCAGGCAGTCGTTGAGTACCTGCTTGCAGCGCATGTCCCCCAGACCACCGCGCTGGTAGTGGGCCTTCATCTCGGCCACCAGTGCCTTGTCGGGGTGGAAGGCATCCAGATAGGCGAACACCGTATTGCCCTCCACCTGACCCGGATCGCTCACCTTGAGGTGATTGGGGTCGGTATACATGGCGAACACCGCCTGCTTGATCTCGTCGCTCGACATGCCGAGTTCGATGGTGTTGCCAAGGGACTTGGACATCTTGGCCTTGCCGTCGATGCCGGGCAGGCGGCCGGTGTCGCTCAGGATGGGCTGGCACTCGGTCAGCACCTCTTTGCCAACCAGGGTGTTGAAGCGGCGCACTATCTCGTTGGTCTGCTCCAGCATGGGCAGCTGATCCTCGCCCACCGGTACGTGAGTGGCACGAAAGGCGGTGATGTCGGCGGCCTGGCTGACCGGATAGACGAGGAAGCCGGCGGGCAGGCTGCGCTCGAACCCTTTTTGCTGGATCTCGGCCTTCACCGTGGGGTTGCGCTCCAGCCGGGCGACGCTGACCAGGTTGAGGTAGTAGGTCGTGAGTTCGGCGAGGGCGGGCAGGGCGCTCTGCAGGCAGAAGGTGGTCTTGGCCGGGTCGAGGCCAGCGGCCAGGTAGTCGGCCATCACCTCCAGCACGTGATCGGTCACCTTGGCCGGGTTGTGGCCGTTGTCGGTCAGCGCCTGCAGATCGGCGATCATGACGAACTGGCGGTAATGGTGCTGGGCGGCCACGCGCTGGCGCAGGGAGCCGACGTAATGGCCGATGTGCAGTTTGCCGGTGGGGCGGTCGCCGGTCAGGATCACGGGGTTGTGCATGTCACTCTCTCCAGTTGGGTGAGCCGGGAGGCGACAAAGGGATGAAAACAATGACCGCCTCTCGGCGGTCACGGTGTTTTCTTTTGGAAATTTTACAGAGAAAAGCAGTGCCGCCTGTTTAGAAGCAGCACCACCAGTAGTTGTGATTGAAGGAGGTCATATTCATGGCAAATCACACTACGCCTGTTCGATCACTTCTGCAAGGGCACGACCAGCATGTCGCAGGGCACGGTATTCATCAGCTGGCGTGCGCTCGAGGTGAGCAGGCTCCAGAAGCTCTGGCGATGGCCGCACACCAGCAGGTCGATCTGGTAGTCCTTGACCGCCTGGTTGACCCGCTCGCTCAGATCGCCGCAGATCACCAATTTCTTTTCGATGGGGTAGTCCACCGAGGCGAGGAAGGCTTCCAGCTTCTCCTTCGCTTCGGCGATCACCTGGTCCTGCACGTTGTCGATGTCGATGTCGATCATCTCGGTGTAGAGATCCTTGAGGTCCACATCCACATGGATCACCGACAGCTTGGCGCCGTTGGAGCGGGCCCGGTCGACCGCCTTCTCGATCACCTTGCGGTTGTCTTCCGACAGGTCGATCGCGGCCAGTACGTGTTTGTAATAGGTTCCATTCATGGGAGTTCTCCTCACTGATCCTGGGTCCACTATACCAATGTCTGCTGAAACTAAAACGGCATCGTCGCCACAGTTTCAGGATTTGCCTGACCCCGAACCGGAAGGCGTAGAGGTGCAGGTGGCCGGGGAGTGCATATTTTGAACAGGAGTTTGACGCCGGTCACAGGCGTGCTATTGCCCCCGGGAAGGTGGGGGAATAGGATGTGCCCGTGCTTCGCAATGAACACAAAACAACAAAAAGCATCTGAATACCGCTTTGGGGAGCCTCGCGCTCCCTTTTGTTTTTCTGCCCTCTTCCAGTCCATATCCCGTCCGACATCAAGGTAATCCCGCCCCCCTTGGTTATGCTGTAGCCAGTTCCCTTGGCAAAACGGCCAGGGCCCCTCACCTGCAACCGGGTGACGCTGTCATGGCCGTTTCTCATGTCCCACCGATGCACCGGAGAGTCCTTCATGATCATTCATCCCCAGATCCAGGGTTGTGTTGCCCGCAATTGCCACCCCATGGGTTGTCGCGCCGCCGTGCTGCAACAGATCGAACAGGTGCGGGCGGCGGGGCCGTTCAACGGGCCGAAACGGGTGCTGGTGCTGGGGGCATCGTCCGGTTTCGGGCTGGCGTCCCGGATCGCGCTCACCTTCGGCGCCGGGGCCGATACCCTGGGCGTCTCGTTCGAGCGGGGTCCCTCCGACAAGGGGCTCGGCAGTGCTGGCTGGTACAACAACATCTGGTTTCGTCAGGCGGCGGAGCAAGCCGGTCGCATCGCCGTCAACCTGATCGGGGATGCCTTCTCCGACACCATGCGCCAGCAGGCCATCGACGTCATCCGCCAGCAGCTCGGGCAGGTGGATCTGGTGGTCTATTCGCTGGCGAGCGGAGTCAGGGTGATGCCGGATGGCACACAGGTACGCTCGGTGCTCAAGACCACAGGCCAGCCGCTGCAAGGCTGGGGGCTGGATCTGGAGCACGATGCGCTGGTGCAGCAGTCGCTGGTGCCAGCCACCCCGGAGGAGATCCGCGACACCGTCACCGTGATGGGGGGCGAGGACTGGCAGCGCTGGATGCAGGCATTGCAGCAGGCAGATTGCCTAGCCCCCGGCGCCCGGACCGTTGCCTACTCCTATATCGGCCCCGAGTCCACCTATCCCCTCTATCGGGACGGCACCATCGGCTATGCCAAGGAGCACCTGCACGCCACCGCCGAGACCATCAACCTGCAACTTGCCGGGATTGGCGGTCATGCCTGGGTGTCGGTTTGCAAGGCGCTGGTGACCAAGGCGAGCGTGTTTATTCCGGTGCTGCCTGTCTATCTGGGCCTGTTGATGGGGGTGATGAAGGAGCGTGGTGTCCACGAGGGCTGCATTGAGCAGATGCAGCGGCTGTTTGCCGACAAGATGTACGGGCCCAGAGGGGTCGTCGCCGATGGCAACCGGCTGATCCGGATGGATGACCACGAGCTTGAGCCAGCGGTGCAGGCCGCCGTCTCGGCACTCTGGCCCAAGGTGACGCCGGAGAACTTCCGCGCCCTGGGGGATTTTGCCGGGTTGCGCCAGGAGTTCATGCAGCTCAACGGCTTCGAGCTGCCGGGGGTGGATTACGGTGCGCCGGTGAACGTGGCGTCACTCACTGAGCTGACGCCCTGACACCCGCACGAGGGGCATCAGGCGACGTTGCAGGCCAGTTCAGGGGAAAGATTGGGAGACTGGGCCAGTACGGTCTGGTTGCGCCCCTGGCGTTTCGCCTGATACATGGCCATGTCGGCCCGATGGATGAGCTGGCTCAGGCTGTCATCCTGCGTCGAGCGTTCCGCCACTCCGATGCTGATGGTCATGTGGGGGGCGGCCAGGTAGGCGATCCGGCTTCTCAGCTGCTCCGCCAGCCGCCAGCAGGTGGCCCCGTCCTGGGTCATGGCCACCAGAAATTCTTCCCCGCCCCAGCGCCCGATCAATTGCTGGTCCGGTGCCCAGCTCTTGAGCTCCCTGGCCAACTGCCGGATAGCCTGATCCCCCGCCTGGTGACCATGCTTGTCGTTGATCTGCTTGAAGTGATCGATGTCGATGATGAGCAGGGTCAGGGGCGTTTCGTGCAGCCACTGTTGACCCAGTCTCTCCAGCAGGGCGCGACGGTTGGGCAGCCCGGTCAGCTGATCGAAGGTGGCGAGCTTGTAGAGGTGGCGCGAGCTGCGGTGGAGCCTGCGGGTGGTGAGCCCGAGCAGGATCAGAGCGACGGCCAGCAGCACCAGCAGCAGCAATTGGTAGTAGCGGGCACTCTGCTGGTAGAGCAGTTGCTGGCGCTTGCTCTCGTTCTCCTGCTGCAACGCGCGATTGCTGGCCTCGCTGCGAGCCAGATCCATCTCGACCTGGAAGGCGGCCGCGTGCTGGCTCAGGGTCTGGTTGAAGTGCTGCTTGTAGTACTGCATGTAGCGGGTCATGGCCCCGTAGGCCTCGGGGTAGCGGCCCAGATCGGCCAGCAACCTGGCCTGCATCGCCCGACCATCCATGGAGAGAGGAGCGGTGTGCTCCATCAGCAGTTGCAGGGCTAGCTGCTTCTCACCACGACCCAGCAGGGTTCTTGCCCTGATCTCGGTCAGACGGGAGGCCGCCTGCGGGCTATCCAGCCTGTCATAGATGGCTTGTGCCTCCTCCAGGCTGCGCCAGGCTGAGTGCCAGTCCGCCCGTGCGTTGAACACCATGGCCTGGTAGCCGAGGACGATGGCACGATAGTGGGGTGACAGGCTCGGCGTGGCCAGCAGGGTATCGAGCAACTGGCTGGCTCTGGCAGGCTGGCCCATGTCGATGTAGAGCCTGGCCATGTTGGCCCGGATGATGGCCTGGCTATTGGGTTCGTTGAGCTGCACCATCTGGCCGAGGGCATCCTGATAATAGGTCTCGGCCTCACGGTAGAGATTGAGGTCCGCATAGAGATTGCCGAGGGTCATCAGCAGACGGCCGCACTGCAAGGTGGAGAGGATGGAACCCGGCTCTTTCTGCTTGAGGTGATAGGCGGTCTTGAGCTCGAGGATCGCCTCTTTCATCTGCTGGGTACGGTAGAGGGCGAGCCCGTTGAGGGCATGCCACTCCGAGACCTGCCTGGGGTGATGCCGGACCGCCGGCCAGAGCTGGGTGAGCAGCTCGAGCGCCTGATCCGGCGTATCGGCATCCAGGGTCAGGGCAATCTGCTGCAACCGGAAGTCGAGCAGGCGAAGGGTCTCCTGCTGGGCATTGGCCAGACCGCGGGCGCGGGCATTGTCGCGCTGTGCCTGGGGATAGCGGCCAAGGGCTGCCTGGGCCAGGGACCTGGCGTAGAACAGTTCCATATCCTGCTGGGGACTGGCGTCGAGGCGCTGCAGATAGCCGACGGGATCGCGCGCCGCCTGCAATTCAGCCTCTTTCAGCAAGGAGGGAGCTGCCTGCAACTGGGTCATCCAGAGCAGCGCCAGTGCCATTATGAATCTCATTGAATCCTTTCCCCGACCAATGGCGCCATCATAATGGCTGATGTCACCTACACCATGTTTCTTTGCTTCTCTATAACCGTATGGGGGGGAGGATGAGGTGAAAAGTCGTCGCAACTGCGGGGTGCGTCGGTTGTCTCTGGTTGCGTCAGGATGCAACAGTGGCGACAATCGTGGGCAAATCACAGTGGAGAATCATCATGTTGGCCAAAGCCATGATCGAGAAGTTGAACGAGCAGATTAATCTTGAATTCTATTCCTCCAACCTCTACCTGCAGATGAGCGCCTGGTGCGAGGACAAGGGCTTCGAGGGGGCCGCCACCTTCCTGCGCCAGCATGCGGTCGAGGAGCGCCAGCACATGGAGCGCCTGTTCACCTACGTGAGCGAGACCGGCGCCATGCCGGTGCTGGGGGCCATCGAAGCGCCTCCCCATGAATTCAAGTCCCTGGGTGACATCTTCCGCACCACCCTGGAGCACGAATATCACATCACCAAGTGCATCAACGGTCTGGCCCATGTCGCCTTCACCACCCAGGATTACTCCACCTTCAACTTCCTGCAGTGGTACGTGGCCGAGCAGCACGAAGAGGAGAAGCTGTTCAAGAGCATCGTCGACCGTCTGAGCCTGGTGGGCGAGGATGGCAAGGGCCTCTATTTCATCGACAAGGAGCTGGCCGAGCTGGCCAAGGGCGCCCCGGCCAGCATCATGGACGGCAACGCCTGATAGTCGTGGACACTTAGTGTTCAGTCAGTACAATGACGGCCCCTTGTAAAGGGGCCGTTTTCTATTTGCAGGTGTCCTTGTACCGCTGTGCTGGTGTCTGCCGGGTACAATGACGGTCCTTTAAGGTAAAGGGGCCGTTTTTCTTTTGATGGGTGAGTGACGATGAAACAGGTGGATGTGGTGGTGATCGGTGCCGGGGCGGCCGGATTGATGTGTGCGGCCCAGGCTGGCTACCGGGGTCGCTCCGTGCTGGTGCTCGACAACGCCAAGAAGCCGGGCCGCAAGATCCTCATCAGCGGCGGCGGTCGCTGCAACTTCACCAATCATCAGGCGGGTCCCCATGCCTTCCTTTCGGCCAACCCCCACTTCTGCAAATCGGCGCTGGCGCGCTATACCCAGCAGGATTTCATCGATCTGGTGGACAGGCACGGCCTGAACTACCACGAGAAGACGCTGGGCCAGCTCTTCTGCGACGACAGCGCCAAGGATATCGTCGACATCCTGCTGACCGAGTGCGACTGGGCTGGCGTGACCCTGCAGTTCCAGACCGAGATCCTCATCGTCAGCAAGACAGATGAAGGCTTCGTGCTCGACACCAGCAAGGGGGAGATCGCCTGCTCGTCGCTGGTGGTCGCCACCGGCGGTCTCTCCATGCCGAAACTCGGTGCCACCCCTTACGGCTTCAAGCTGGCGGAGCAGTTCGGCCTCACCGTGTTGCCGACTCGCGCCGGGCTGGTGCCCTTTACCCTGCATCAGGCCGACAAGGAGGCCTTCGCCGATCTGGCGGGGGTCAGCCTGCCGGTGGCGGTGACCGCCGAGGATGGCACCCGCTTCAAGGAGGCCATGCTGTTCACCCATCGCGGCCTCTCCGGCCCCGCCATCCTGCAGATCTCCTCTTTTTGGCTGGCGGGGGAGAAGATCCACATCAACCTGCTGCCGGATCTCGACATTCCAGAGACCCTCAAGACCTGGGCCCAGGCCCATCCTGCCCAGGAGCTGAAAACCGTGCTGGGGCGCGAGCTGCCCAAGCGCTTCGTCGACAAGCAGGTGGAGCTGGGATGGCTGGTGAGCAAGCCAATGCGCCAGTACAACGAACGGGAGCTGGAGGCGGTGGCCACCCTGCTGGGGGATTGGCAGATCCTGCCCAACGGCACCGAAGGGTATCGCACCGCCGAAGTGACCTTAGGGGGAGTGGATACCAACGCGCTCTCCTCCAAGACCATGGAGGCGCGCACCGTGCCCGGCCTCTACTTCATCGGCGAAGTGGTGGACGTGACCGGCTGGCTCGGTGGCTATAACTTCCAGTGGGCATGGTCGTCGGGCTGGGTGGCAGGCCAGTACTGCTGAGGGATGCCGCGGCCCTGCGGTGAATGGCCCCGTCAGCGGCCTCTCGGGTGACAACTTCCAGTGGGCCCGGTTGTCGGGCTGGGGGAGAGGCCGTATTGCTGACAAAGAGGCTCGGCGGATGAGTCCGAGCGGATCGGGCCGTGTCAGACGGCCCGAGTGATGGAACCAGACGCGGCCTGCTCAGGCCGCGTTTTTTTATGGTCGGTCGCTGGCTGCCGGTTGGCCTCTAGCCTCTCCTGATATTGGGCAGGAAGGCGGTCAGCAGGCCAATAAGGGGTAGATAGGCGCAGACCTGATAGACGGTTTCGATGCTGGTGGCATCGGCCAATTTGCCCAGCAGGGCGGCCCCTATCCCTCCCATACCGAAGGCGAAGCCGAAGAAGAGGCCGGAAATGGTGCCGACCTTGCCGGGTACCAGATCCTGGGCGTAGACCAGGATGGCGGAGAAGGCCGACGCCAGGATGAGGCCGATGACGATCGACAGCATCGAGGTCCAGAACAGGTCGACGTGGGGCAGCAGCAGGGTGAAGGGAGCGACGCCGAGGATGGAGATCCAGATCACCCGCTTGCGACCGATGCGATCGCCGAGCGGCCCGCCGAGCACGGTCCCCGCCGCGACGGCAAACAGGAAGGCGAACAAATAGAGCTGGGCGCTCTCCAGCGACAGGTGGAACTTGTCCATCAGGTAGAAGGTGTAATAGCTGCTCAGGCTGGCCATGTAGAAGAACTTGGAGAACATCAGCAGACCGAGGATGGCCAGTGACCAGCCAATCTGGCGGCGGCTCAGGCCGGTGCCAGCATGGGCCCTCATCCGCCGATGGAAGCTGGCGGCATGGTGGCTGGACCAGCGGCCGACGAAGCTGAGCACGATGACCCCGATGAGTGAGAACAACGAGAACCAGGCCGCACTGCCCTGTCCCTTCGGCACGATGATGAGCGCCGCGAGCAGGGGGCCGATGGCCGATCCCAGATTGCCGCCGATCTGGAACAGAGACTGGGCCAGACCAGGCTGGTTGCCGGCCGCCATGCGGGCGACCCGGGAGGATTCCGGGTGGAAGACGGAGGAGCCCATGCCGATCAGCATGGCCGACAACAGCACGGCGCCAAAGCTGCCTGCCTGCGACAGGTAGAGCAGCCCCACCAGCGTGAAGCCCATGCCCAGAGGCAGGGAGTAGGGCATGGGTCTGCGGTCGGTATAGAGGCCGATCAGGGGTTGCAGCAGCGAGGCCGTGAACTGGTAGGTGAGGGTGATGAGACCTATCTGGGTGAACGACAGATCGAGCCCCAGCTTCAGGAGGGGATAGATGGCCAGCAGTACCGACTGCATCATGTCGTTCAACAGGTGCGAGAAGCTGATGGCGGCGATCACCGGATAAGCGGTGGTAGTCGGGTTGTCCACCGCGGGCGGGGCGGTGATCGGGGTGTCGGTACTCAAGGTCTTGTCCATGGCTGGGGTATCACTCCCTCTACCATGCCCTATCCCGGCGCATCTGGACATAACCAAAGTGGGCGAACGCCCGGATTGCGTTCGCGTGGCGCGCAGGCCGTTCATGCTGACGGCGTGTGGATGGCTGGTCAGATCTTGTGCTTGGCGCAGGGCGGATTAGTATAGAAGGCCTGCCGCCGTTATCCGGCCCATCACCCGCCATGGAGGGAACATGTTCGAAAGCCTGGGTGTCATCAACGTCTGGACCTATCTGGTCGGTCTCTTCTTCATCATCATCGCCCCGGGCCCGAACTCCCTCTACGTGCTGCGAACCGGTGCCGTGCGCGGCATAGGCCCGGGTTATCGCGCCGCCCTCGGCGTCTTCGTCGGCGATGCCATCCTCATTTTCTGCGCCTATCTGGGGATCGCGTCCCTCATTCGCACCACCCCATTGCTGTTTACCCTGGTGCGCTATCTGGGCGCGATCTACCTGCTTTATCTGGGGGTGAAGATCCTGCACGCGAACTTCATCGCCAAAAAGGCGGGACCGGCGTCCGAGATGGATCCCGGTGAGCGCTATTTTACCAAGGCCCTCACCCTGAGCCTCACCAATCCCAAGGCGATCCTGTTCTACGTCTCTTTCTTCGTGCAGTTCATCGACTTCAGCTATGCCCACACCTGGATCTCCTACCTGGTGCTGGCTGGCATGCTGGAAGCGATGAGCTTCGTCTACCTGACCCTGCTGATCTTCGGCGGTACCCTGATGGCCCGCTTTTTCCGTCAGCGCCAGACGGCGGCCCGTCTTGGCAACGGCCTTATCGGCCTCTTCTTCATGGGGTTTGCGGCCAGGCTGGCGACGCTCTCCTCCTGACCCTGGGGATTGCTGACCGTCCGGTGTCGGGCACCTAGTCTGGCCAGCAATCCTTGCCCACGGGGATGAAGCGGGACTGGTAGACGATGAGCTTCTGGTTGCCCGGTTGATTGATCCCGGGATTGTGGTAGGTCTCCCCGGGCAGCAGGTACTTGCTGTCCGCCTCGCTGTCCGCCTGCTGGCAGCCCTGTTTCACCATGAACTCGAAATAGGTGTTGCCGGTATTGGTGATGGCGCTCTGTACCGGGTCCAGCTGGTATGCAAAACGTGACTGACGCGGGCGCACCACCAGGATGGACTGCAGGGCCAGTTTCACCTCGACGGTTCCCCGGTGCTGCGTCTGGCTGCCTTCATCCACCTGGGCTGCCGGTGACTCGGTGAAGGTGATGCGGTAGTAACGCTCATGGTCATCGGCGGGCCCCTTGTAGTAGAACTTGACGTTCTGGGCATGTCTGGCGTGCAGGGTGAAGCGCCTGGGGGCAAACAGCAGCTCACCGGGGACGGTGGGCAGTGTCCTGCCTCTGGCCGTGGGGTCGCTGATTTTTTCCATCTGTATGTCGTACAGCTTGGGTGAAGCACTGTTGTTGGTCAGGGTTCTGGTAATGAACTCCTGCTCTGGCGCCATGGCAAGAGTGATGGCGCCGATGTCGAGGGCGGCGACCTGTGAGGCCAGCAAGCCGCCCAGCAAGGGCCAAAGTAGACGATGCATGTTGTACTCCATGGTCAGCGCCAGGTCCCCTTGATAGTGATGGTGCCGCTTTGTTCCACCTCGCCTTCCCACATCTCGTCGCCCATGGTGCGCTGCACCATGGGATCGGTCAGGTCGAATTCCAGCGCCAGCTTGTAAAACCGGGTGATGCCCTGGCCGTTGACGGGATCATTCCACTCCTGTGGTGGTTGATTGTCCTGTATTCCGAGGGTGCGAATATCCACCGGTGTGCGATCGCAGCGAATGGCGTGCCGTGAACCCGCTCCATGAGCCACCGAATCGAATACCAGCCTGGTAGGGATGGGGACGGCCTGTTCAGGTGCGAAGGTGCCTGCCGGATAGAAAGTGCAATATCCCCGATAAGGCGACCCCCTGTCCTGTGAAATAGAAATTTCCAGCATATCGGCACTGATGGGGCCGCTATCAGAGATATTGTATGAGAAGCTCAGAATGTCTTTTCCGACCTGCCCCTCCCTGTAAGGATTGCTGACGCCCTCCGAAGACAAGATGGATACGCTGAAGTCCCGTGGTTTTATATGAATTTCGGTTGTGCCGCTGAATTCATAGTATCCACTCTCGGGAGCATATCCATTCTTCATATTGAAGTTGATCAGACTGCGAGTCAGTTGATCTTGCAGTCCCAGCCTCACAATTTGTTTGAAGAAATTGCTGGACAAGAAAAGATAAACAGATGGTTGTCCTCTTAAATAGCTGATGTTGTAGCGAGAGCCTTTGCTTGCCCAATTTTTCAAATCTGCGCTCATTTGCAGATCCGCAGAACCAATGGCGCTATTCAGCGAGCTGTTTTTGACATTGGTATACATGTAGGGCTCGGTGTAGTTCTGACTGCCATCTTCATTGAAGTTGTAATCAAGAAAACGACACAAAATCCCATCTCGGGTACCCAGCCTGTAATTCTCACAGCCTTGTGAACCGGGCAAGACATAAGGAACACCATTGCTGTCCACAATGACTTCACTTATTGCATTGGTTTGTACGAAGCGAAGATGGCCGGCCTTCTTGTGCTGCATGTTTCTGACGTACCAGTTTCCGCTGTTCTGATTGATACAGCGTTCACCGGCTGCCGCGTCATATTTTAGCGTGGTCCTGCACAGGTTCATCTCCCTGTTCAAAACAGCTCCGACAGGCATGGTTCGAAGATAATCAAAGAAACTTGCACTCAATTTGCCATGTCCCCACCCGGCAGATGCCCCAATGAGACCGAAGAAGCCCAAATCATCAACGACGGCCGGCTTGTTGACCGCCTCAGCGGTATCGGGGTCACAACGGGTATAAGACATGATGCAGCGTTGGTTGACATAAGGACGGCGAATAGGGCCGTTTTCCCACATATCGACGTTCCAGTTGTTGATATCGGTGTTGTATCCGTTATCAACGTACGCCAGGCTCACCTGACCATTTCCTTTGAGCGAGGTCCAGGCATTTGCGCCGGTCAGACGCGGATCCAGGCCATCAGTCGGCGCAACAAACAGGTTGTTGTCTTCCTGATTTTCAATTAACAGAAAATGGCGCAGCGCGGCATTCGGCCAGACGGTTTTGGATACAGCCGCACTGCCTTGCTGTGCCCAGCCGGCGCCAAGTGCAATGACCAGCAGCAATCTGTGTGTGATGTTCATGTTCAATACTCTCTCACCATGGCGTAGGTGGGCAGTCCCTGGCAGGTCACGATGCCGACCCAGGCCGCGCCCGTGTGTTGTGCAAGATCCAGGTCGGCTTCACAGAAGTCGCTTCCCCGGCGGAAAGTCAGCATGGGGTTGGCCTTGTCCACGTCCAGGGTGAACTCGCCGACCTCGTTGGTCACAGTGGTACCGATGTGGTTGTCAATGCGGGCGTTAGCAAGCAGCGAGCCATCTTCTGCCCTGAGTACGCCAAACACGGTGACCATCTCCTTGATGCTGCTGCCGGCATCCAGAGTGGCGACGTTGCCGGGGAACAGGGTGTAGCGCTGCTTGCCGGTGTTGATGTCATAGCTGTCCTTGCCCGTCTTGCTGTTGAGCAGTTCCACCTCGTATTCCTGATAAGGCGAGAGCGCCAGGAAGGTCTGTTCCCCTTGCAGGGGGTAGTCCTGTCCATTCACCTTGGCGAGCATCTGTCCTTCCCGGTGGATGCCGGTATTGATGATGAGGCCTGAACCAGAGGTGCTCCGGCTGGACGCGATCACGTCGTTCTCCGTGGTGATCAGGGCACCCCGTGCAATCAGGTTGCCATTCACGTCGCCGCCATGACCGCGACCCAGCGTCATGGTGCCGCCGATGACCCTGTTCTCGAACCCCAGGGTGCCGGAAAGCGCCATATTGTGTGTGTCGCTGCCGTGCATCATGCGGGAGGCATTCAGCGCGGCCAGATTGATGGCTCCCTCCATGCGCTTCTGATAGTTGAGGTTGGCCGTGGTCTGGCCCTGCTCGTTGCTGCTCATGCCGAAGCTGAACAGATTGTCGAACGGGATGGAGTAGTCCAGGGTGATGCTCTTGTTGCTGAATCCATTGAGTGTGCCGCTGTCGCTCTGTAGACTGGCGCGCATGGAGAGGTTGCCGTATCGGCCCGCATAGAGGTGCTGGTAGTAATCCGCATAACTGCGATCGCTGTTCATCTGACGGTCGTGCGTGGTGTTGAAGGTCAGCTGGCCCATGCCGCTGACCCAGCCACCCAGATTGATCGTGATGCCGGCAGAGTAGAGCTCGGTTGCGCTCACTCCCAGGGCATCGCCTGCATACAGTTTTTCCTGGCTGACCCACAGGGAGGCATTGTCATGGGCTTGCCAGGAAAGGCTGGACGCCAGCCGCCAGGAGTGATCGGTGGACAGCATGCTTTGCAACTGGGTGCCGAGGCGATCCGTGACCTGCCAGCTTGCGCGTGCCTCGCCGACTGCCGCATCCCTGAAAGCATAGGTGGTCGTCGCCAGATCAAGGGTATCCAGCGAGCGTGCCAGCGACAGACCGAGCAGGGGGGAATCGCCGCTGTGCTGGCTGTTTTCCATCATGCCTCCCCACCATTGCCATCCCCACTCCCGGGTAAAGCCCTGATTGCCGCCCAGCTTGGTGACTCGCTGGGTGGTCGTGCTGGTCAGGCGGCCGTCGACATAGACTTCGACCGTGACGTTGTAGACCCCGTTGGGGAACGCGGAGGTGTCGATGTGCTGGTTGCCGATCGCCAGGTTTTGCAGGCCTATCAGGCGTTCATCCCGATAGACCCTGACCTCGCCGTTGGCGGGCATGAAGACTTGTACCGGAGTGGTCGATTCGTTGGTGGTCTGTTTTCGAGATTGCGCCTGGTTGCCATAGGATGCGCCGTAGAGGCGACCCGTGGTCAGGCCCGTCACCACCCCCAGTGTCTGCAGGTCCCATGTCGAGACCATGCCTGCTGCGATGCGGCGATCATCGAGATCCCGTTCGTACATGGCGCGGTAGATATCGCCGCTCTGCTCCGGCTCACCCAGGTTGTAAAGGGAGGCATCCACGGCGACATGGTGCGCGCCCAGCCCGACGGTACTCTCCAGTTGCAGGAAATTGGAGTCCTGGTGCCCGCTCTGGGGGGTATTGATGAAGGAGTAACCCAGGTTGTAGCGCTGTACGCCCGTCAGGGTGTCCACCGTCGGGGTCAGTGCGACACGGTTGTCAGATTGCCTCGCCTGGCCAAAGGCATCCCGTGACACCCGGATGGTGAGCAGCATGGCGACGAGGTCCAGCTGCATGCTGGCATCGGCATCGATCTGCAAGGCGCCATCGGCAGAAAAGGTGCGTCTTTGCTTGCTGGAGAGCAGAGTGGTAAGGGCATCGTTCAGCACGCCTTGCTGCTGGCCGGCACTGAAATCAAGGTGCAACAAGTGCAGCTTGCCGTCTTGCAGCAGCAGGGTGGCATTGCCGATGGTGTCGTCGGTCAGGGTGTCGATCCTGTTGTCCTCATCCGTGTATCGCAGGCGTACCGGTACCGCCAGCCCCTCTTCCAGCGCCTTGGCAAAACTGGCAGGAATGATGACGTTGGCAATTTTGAGAGGGGCAGCAGTGCTGGCCGAGGCTGACATCGCAATCAGCCAGGAGAGCGGCAACAGCCAGGCTTTTTTCAACATATCGAGCACCATGGTTCCGGGTGTGGAGATCGAGAGCCGTCACCCTGCAAGAGGGTGGGGCGGCACCGTGATAGGGGGTTACTTGATGACGACGAATTCCTGACCCAGCCAGAGTCCCAGGTGGCTCTTTGGATCACGCATATTGACCTGCTTGAACCGGCGTTGCTTGCCCGGCAGGTCGTAGTAGGTTTCCTTGCACAGCTCCTCGCCTTTCAGGCAGGGGCCATACGCTACCGTGCGATAGGAGGCATTGCCCTGGTTGGTGAGCGTGTCGTCCTTCAGGTCATAGGCGAACCGGTGCTGGCGTGGTGTTACCACCAGAATGGTGCCTATCTGTGCTGACGTGGTGGCAACCGCCTGACGGCGTTCGTTGCGCTGATCGTCGACGGAGAGCGCCGTGTCCAGCCAGCGGATGCGGTAGTAACGCTCCTTGTCATCCTGCGGACCCTTGTAAAAAAACCTGACGTTGTTTTTGGCATTGGCGGGCAGCATCAGCCTACTGGGTGACAACATCAGCTCGCCGCTGACTTCCATGGGGATCTCCTGCCCTCCCTCTTCCGGTGAGGTGATGCGTGTCACGCTGATCGTGACCAATCTGGCCTGGTCACTGCCATTTTCAATCTGTTTGGCGACCTCCTGGCTGCCTGCATCGATGAAGGTGGTGACGGCGCCGACATTGATTGCCTGGCTGATACCGGGAATGAGCAGCAGCCATATCGCTGCAATTTTCAGGTTCATGATGTGCCCCTAAGAGAACAAAGGGCCCCGCAGGGCCCTCAATGGTAAGCGGTGGATGAGTTAGCTCCAGTTCGCTACGAACTCGACGTTGACTTCACCGCTCCACAGGCCGTCCGGCAGGGCGTCAAAGGTGGTGGGGGTGCCGCTGGCAGTGGCACTTTCAATGTTGAAAGTGAAGGAACCCTGCGCTGTGACGCGTTCGGCATCGTTCTTGAAGCCGTTCGCAAGAGGAGACAGATTCCCCCCCGTGATGCCGGCAGCGGTGTCGATCAGGGTGGTGTAGGCGGTTGTGCTGACCGGTGCGCCGCCCCACAGCACGCCCACATCGACGGTGGAGTCGCCACCCAGGTGATTCAGGGTGCCGTTCAGCTTCTTCGCCTTCAGGGTGAAGTCGGTCGCGCTGGCATCACCCTTGATGGCGACATCGAACAGGCCGTTGACGGTGTTGAACCCCTTGATCCCTTCGGCATATTGGAAGGAGAGGCTGGAGAGCGGGGTGACCACCAGCTCGGAAGTGGTGTCTTTCTTGGCAGTGGCCTGCCAGGTCGCGACGGCAGACGCTTCTACGGCGGCTTGAGCGGTGGCGGCAAAGCCCAGGGTAGCCACGGACAGAGCAATCAGAGTCTTCTTCATTACGATATTTCCTACATATCTTCTGGATGGTATTGACCACCCGGTTGGTTCATTGCCCGTCAGGGGCATGCCTTGCCACGTTGGCGACGATTCGACCAGTCGTGGCAGCCGGACCTGGAATATGTTTCTCCTCGGACCAGCTTGTTTTTTCGTCGACTAAGATAACGATCGGATCTGTTTTGATCGACCGAATGGTGCGTAGGAAAAATCTCAAAGGATGATGGGGCGCAAACTTTATAAAATAATTTCTTTCCCTTTCCTTTCAGTGGGTTGTTGTGTCTCATGTATTTGATTTATATGTTTTTTAGGTCTTTTATTGCGGGAGGAAGAGCACAGGAAAAACCGGGAGGGAGGGGACATCAACGAGGGAGGGGACCCGGCCACCACCAGGCTCCATACGAGGCAAATAAAATGCAATATATTGATAAATATATAAAAAATAAATGAAGCTATAATGGTGATTAACTTGAGAATGCCATTTTTATATTTATTTAACATATTGAAAACAAGAGCAAGCTGTATGGTGTCGTTGCTTGATTTGTAGTTAATATGCTCGTCGGATAGGGCTGAATAACGGATCTATATATGGCGAAGGTATTGATAGTTGATGATCATCCAGCAATAAGAATGGCCGTTAACATGTTGTTGAAACAGGAAGAACATCATGTGCTAGGCGAGGTTGATAATGGTGTCGATGCTATCGCCATGGCCAGGAACACCCATCCAGATATTGTCATTCTTGATATTGGAATACCTCAGCTTGATGGCATCGAAGTGATAAAGAGAATCAAGATGCTGGATATTGGCGCCAAGATTCTGGTGCTGTCTGCACAGTCCACTCATCATATTATGGTGAGGTGCCTGCAAGCTGGCGCCGAGGGATTCTTGTCCAAGCTGGATGATTTGTATTTGCTGAAGGATGCGATCGCAAAAATAGAGAAGCGGCAACTCTATTACCCCCGTGACGTCATCGCCGGCGCCAGGCATGCCCATACGGTCGATCGGGAAGATCTGCTGTCGACCCTCTCTTCCCGCGAGATGAGCGTGCTGCTGCAGATTTGTCAGGGTCATGCCAACAAGCAGATTGCCCAAAGCATGCTGTTGAGCGAGAAAACCGTCAGTACCTACAAGACCCGGTTGATGAAGAAACTCAACATCACCAACATCGTTGATCTGATCAGTCTGGCCAGACGGCAGAAACTGCTGTGAACAGGGCGAAATTGCTGTTGCTTCTGCTGGCGCTGGTCTGGGTGTGGCCGCTGGCGGCCCAGGAACCGGAAGAGCCCCTGCTGCAAGTCTATTCGCGGGATGGCGGGGAATACCTCGATGCCAGCCCCTTGCCGCTGCATGGGGAGGAGTGGCGCTGGTTGCAGGAGCGCGAGCGGCTGATCCTGGGGGTGCCCAGACCTGACAACCCGCCTATGGACATCACCCTGAGGGCGAATGCTTATGAAGGGGTGACGGCCGACATCGTCGGCATGTTGACCCATCTGCTGCACATCGAGATCCTGGTGAAGGGATATCCCTCCAGGGCGGCTGCCATTGAAGCGCTCCAGCGGGGGGAGATCGATCTGCTGAGTACCTCCAATTCCTATGAGCGGGAACAGCATCTTCTGCTGACTGACAAATATATTGCTGACGACCCAGCCATCTATAAAAACATTCAGGTCAAAGAGCGAGAAATAAGAACAATAGCCGTGCCGGAGTATTATTTGCCGTTCATGGACATCATGCGCTATCTGTCGGACTACAAAATTAAAATATACCCGTCTCGCTATAGTGCATTGTCCGCGGTGGCATATGGTCAGGTTGATGCCGTCATGGTGGACATGATCTCCGGCAATTTCATCGTCAACAAGTTCTATCAGAGCAGCATTCAATTATTGAAGCCGCTCTATATCGATACCGCCGGTTTTGCCTTTGCCCTCAATCCCAAGGAGCGGCGACTCAAGAGGATCATGGATATCGCGCTGGGGGAGATCCTCGAGGGCAAGCGGGCGGAAGTGGCCAAGCGCTGGAATGGGGGAGGGCTCTCCATCGGTGCCAGCAAGATCGGTCTGAGCCGCGAGCAGTGGGAGTGGCTGGGCAAGCGGGAGAAAATCCGGATTGCGGTGAACAGCGGCATTCCCCCTCTCAGTTTTTACGACGTCACCGGCACCATGCACGGCGTGGTCGCCGATCTGCTGCAGGTCATGCGAGCCAAGCTGGGGGTGGAGCTTGAGATAGTGCCCATCAGGACGCCGGAGCAGATGATCCAGTTGCTGGATAGCGGTCAGGTGGATGCGGGGGTACTGAGCCCGTCCGAAGAGCGCAGGAACCGCTATCTGTTCAGCCGGGCCTTTGTCCTCGATCCCTTGTCCTATGTGGTGGGGCTGCGCCACAGCCAGGTCCCCCCGGAGTCGCTGCTCAAGGCCGGCACCGTGGCCATGGTCAGGGGTTTTATCTCGACCCAGGCCATAGAGGCGGAATACGGCAAGCTGGCGACGCGGCAGTTCGATACGATTGAAGACGCCATGCGCTGCGTTGCTACTGAGATGTGCGATGTGACCATACTGCCGCTGCGGGTGGCCAAGTACTACGTCAACAGCCAGTTCCCAGACAGCCTGCTTATCACGGGAGAGCTGTTCGATTCCATCCCCATCGGCGCCGCGTTTGCGGTCACCCCCGCGCATCCCGTACTGCGGGACATTCTGGACAAGGTCATCGCCATCATTCCACCGGATGAGCTGGAAGGGCTTTCCAACCGCTGGCGAGTCAATGTCAAACAGGGGAGTGTCTCCTGGCAGGAGCTGATCCGGGAGTTCGGGGTCTTCATCGCGTTGATCCTGCTGCTGACCATCTGGGTTGGCCTGTGGGGGCTGTCCCTGCGCAAGCAGATCCGTGAGCGGCGGCTGGTGGAGGGGGCGTTGAGCACTCAGCTCAAGTTCATCGCCGACCTGGTGGACGGCACACCTCACCCCATCTATGCACGGGATTTGAACGGGATCCTGGTGCTGTGCAACAGCAGCTATGCCAGTTTCCTTGGCGAGCCCAAGGTCAGCCTGCTCGGCACGGGCCTGGACGACGCGCGAACGCGCTGGCCTTTTCTTGCTCCCCTGCACGGGGATCTGGTGCTTTCCTGTGACAGCCGCCGCGCCCAGGAGGGGGATCACCGTCTGGTCCTGCCGACGGGCGGGGTCGACGTCTATCACTGGGTTCAGCCTTACTACGATCTTGACGGCAATGTGCAGGGGGGCGTGGGAGGCTGGATCGACGTCAGCGAACGGGTACGCCTGCTCGATGAGCTGGCGGTGGCCAGCCAGGAGGCCCAGGAGGCAAACCGTGCCAAGAGCACCTTCCTCGCGACCATGAGCCACGAGATCCGTACCCCCATGAATGCCATCATCGGCTTGCTGGAACTGGCGCTCAAGCGGGGTCGGCTGCACGAGGAGGATCAGGCCTCCCTCGCCATTGCCCATGGCTCGGCCAGCGATCTGCTGAGCCTCATCGGCGACATCCTGGATATTTCCAAGATCGAGTCTGGCCGGTTCGAACTTGCCCCCGAACCCCATGACATCGTGACCCTGACAGCATCGGTCGTCACCGTCTTTACCGCGCTGGCGAGGCAGAAAAATCTGCGGCTGGATCTCGTCACGGGCGATCCTTCCTGGGTGCAGATCGATGGTCTTTGTTACAAGCAGATCGTCTCCAACCTGATCAGCAACGCCATCAAGTACACCGATTGCGGATCGGTCACGGTGACGCTGGCCTCCCGGGTCAGCGATGGCTGGTGTACCGTGCAGCTCACCATTCTGGATACCGGCATCGGCATCGATCAGGCCGAGCAGGCCAGGCTGTTCGAGCCCTTCAGCCAGGCCAGCCAACCCGAGAAAATCCAGCAGTCGGGTACTGGGCTGGGTCTGATGATCTCCCGCTCCCTGTGCGAGACGATGGGCGGCTCCCTGCAACTGGAGAGTACGCCCGGGCAGGGGACCCGGGTCAGTATCGAGATCAAGCTGCCGGTGGCCGATGCCGTGGCAATGCCCGCCACGCCTGCACAGGAGCCGGCGGTGGATCCGGTGCGGCGACTGAAGATCATGGTCGTGGACGATCATCCAGCCAACCGGTTGCTGGTCAGCCAGCAACTGGCTTATCTGGGCCATGACGCCACGGCTGTCGAGTCGGGGGAAGAGGCGCTGCGGCTGCTGACCGGAGCCAGGGTGGATGTCATCATGACCGACTTCAACATGCCCGGCATGAACGGCTTCGAGCTGGTTCGCCAATACCGGGAGCTGGAGCGGCTGCACGGCTGGCGGCGCACCGTGATCCTCGGGCTGACGGCCGATGCGCGGCAGGAGCAGATCAATGAAGGGCAGGCGGCAGGGATGGATGACTGTCTGTTCAAGCCCGTTGGACTGGAGGCGCTCGATCACTGCCTGCGTCGGCACATGCAGCGGGAAGAGCAGAGTGACATGGTCGTCTGCATGGAGGAGATCCGGCGGTATCTGGGGCCGCTGACCGCACACCAGTCGACCCTGATGGTGCCTCTGCTGGCCGAGTTCGTGCGGGCCAGTGACGACGATATCGCGGGATTGCAACGGGCCGCGGAGGAGGGGCATGTCGGCCAGTTCATCGACCGCATACATCGCCTGAAAGGGGGCGCCAGGATCATGGGCACTCTGAAACTGGTGGCGACCTGCAGCGAAATAGAATCCTGGGAGCTCGATCAGGCCAGGCTGCCCGAGGCGCTGGCCCGTTTGCAGCAAGAGTACGAGGTCGTTCGGCTGGCGGCGACCCAACTGCAGGTGATGGAAGGGGAGGAATGAAGGCATGGGAACATGCCTTCGGCTCCTGTGGTCAGCCCAGCCAGTACACCATCAACTCATAGGCGGCTTCGCCCACCTGGTCCGGTCTGGCTGACGGGGCCTGATAGCTGAGGTAATAGCGGGTCGCCTGCGCCAGGGGGAGGGCGCGGCTTGCTTCGAGGGGTTGTCCGTTGAGCGCCAGCGTGATCCGGAGATCATCCTGCTGTGGCAGGGAGCCGTAGAGTGCGCGGGCTTGCAAACGATAGGTGGTGTTGAAATCCGGGTGGCTCAGGTCTGCTGCCAGGATCTGGACGGGAGCCTGTGCCGGATCCGAATTGATGGCCTGGAGGCCTGGGTGGGTAAGCGCTACTTCCATGTTGGTCTCTTTGCTGGCGGTGGCCTGCCAGTTCAGCTGGCTCACCTGCGTATTGGCGTGAACGGCGGCACTGCTGCAACCGATCATCACTGCCAGCACCATGCTTTTTTGAAACATAGTTATCTCCTTTGTCGGACTGGGCCCTCCTTGGCGAGGGCCTCCTCTTATCGGCGCTTTCCCCGAAAGCTGAACCGCTCTCCCCGGATTCGCCCATGAGTCGGCGGCAGATAAGGGGTATGATCCGCCCCCTGGCGCCATGCCATTGACGGAGGAGAGCCATGCTCGAAAATCAGATGATGTTGTTGGCGGTGTTTGAGCGGGCGGCGCTGATGCTGATGACGCTCTTTCTTCTCACCCGCACCCGGCCGTTTCAGCGATTGTTCCAGAAGCGTGACCACACCCCGGCCGAGCTGGTACTGGTGGCGGCCATCTTCTGTCTGTTCGCGGTGTTCAGCACCTATACCGGCATTCCGGTGGAGGGGGCCCTCATCAACGTGCGGATCATCGCCATCATCTCCGGCGGCATCCTGTTCGGCCCCTGGGTCGGCATTCCGGCCGGGGTCATCTCGGGGCTGCACCGCTACCTCATCGACATGGATGGCCACACCTCCATTCCCTGTCTCATCGCCAGCATCATCGCCGGCCTGCTCGCCACCTGGCTGCACCTGCGCTGTCGCAAATCGCGGCTCTGGCTCTATGGCATCCTGGCGGGGATGGCCTGCGAGGGGCTGACCATGCTGCTTATCTGGCAACTGACCGAACCCCATGCGGTAGGTGTGGAGATAGTCAGTCATATTGCCTATCCCATGATCGCCGGGGCGCTCTGTATCGGGCTCATCATCAAGCTGGTGCAGGACCTGGACGACGAGAAGGAGCTGATTGCCGCCAAGCAGGCCAAGCTGGCGCTCGACATCGCCAACAAGACGTTGCCGTTTTTCCAGAACATCGATCGCCACTCCCTTAGCCAGGTGTGCGGCATCATTCGCAGCGAGATCAGCGCCGATGCGGTGGCCATCACCGATACCCGCGACGTGCTGGCCTATGTGGGGGTGGGCAAGGATTACTACGAGCTGGACGAGCACCACGCCATCAGCGACATGACCCACAAAGCGGTGCTGCTCGACCAGATCATCATCAACAACGATCTGCGCCAGTACCATCTGGCCGACTTTCACTAGGTCATCATTATTCCGCTGAGAGAGAACGGCGCCGTCAGCGGCACCCTCAAGATCTACTACCGCCGCACCCACAGCATCACCAGTTCGCTGCGGGAGATGGCGGTCGGCCTCTCCCAGCTCATCTCCACCCAGATGGAGGTGTCGCGCATCGAGCAGCTCAAGGAGATGACCCGCAAGGCGGAGTTCACCGCGCTGCAGAGCAAGATCAACCCCCACTTCCTGTTCAACGCCCTCAATGCCATCTCGTCGCTGATCCGCATCCGTCCCCAGCAGGCACGCCAGCTGATCGCCAATCTGGCGGACTACCTGCGCTACAACCTCAACAAGGGGGACACCCTCATCGACATCCAGGAGGAGCTGCAGCAGGTGCGCGACTACGTGGCCATCGAGCAGGCCCGCTTCGGCGACAAGCTGGAGGTGGTGTTCGAGGTGGACGACGTGCACATCCAGGTGCCGAGCCTGCTGTTGCAGCCGTTGGTGGAAAACGCCATCCTGCACGGCATCCAGCCCCGCAGTGCGCCGGGTCGGGTCACCATCGAGGTGAAGCAGCTGGCGGGCGGCATCCGGGTCGCGGTGCGGGATACCGGTTACGGCATCAGCCAGGAGGTGATCGACGGGGTCGCCGCCGGTCGGGTGGAGAGCCGCAGCATCGGTCTGATGAACGTGCATCAGCGGGTCAAGCTGCTCTATGGCGACGGCCTGCACCTCAAGCGGCTGGAGCCGGGGACCGAAGTCTGTTTCTATCTGCCTGATCAGGAGGCAATGCCATGCTGAAAGTCATCATAGTGGAAGACGAATGTTTGATACGGGAGGAGCTGGCCTCTCCTGTGCTCCTTATGGGGGCAATGTCATGCTGAAAGCGATCATTGTGGAAGATGAGTATCTGGCCCGCGAGGAGCTGGCCTTTCTGGTGGGGCAGCACAGCAACATCGAGATAGTGGCGAGCTTCGAGGACGGGCTGGAGGCGTTCAAGTATCTGCAGGATCACGAGGTGGATGTGGTGTTTCTGGATATCCAGATCCCCGCCATCGACGGCCTGCTGCTGGCCAAGAACCTGCACAAGTCCAGCCATCCGCCCCACATCGTCTTCGTCACCGCCTACAAGGAGTTTGCGGTGGAGGCGTTCGAGCTGGAGGCATTCGACTACATCCTCAAGCCCTACAACGAGCCGCGCCTCATCAATCTGCTGCAAAAGCTCGAACTGGCGGGCAAGTCCCAGCCCCAGGGTGCGGAGTCCGGGTTGCCACAGAACCGCACCGTCAATCTGGTGAAGGGGGAGCGCATCATCGTCACCCCCTGCGAGCAGATCTACTACGCGGAAGCCGACGAGAAGCTGACCCATGTCTACACCCGTACCGATCGCTACGTGATGACCATGACCCTCAGCGAGTTCGTCAGTCGGTTGCCTGCCGAGGGGTTCTTTCGTTGCCACCGCTCCTACTGCGTCAACATCAACAAGATCCGCGAGATAGTGCCCTGGTTCAACAGCACCTATCTCATCCGGCTCCATGACCTGCCGTTCGAGGTGCCGGTCAGCCGCAGCAACATCAAGGCATTCCGTCAGCTGATGCGGCTCTGATTGTCATTCATTCCCGCCGATCTGCATTTCATGCCTTAATCGGTCGGCGGGAGCGGCGTCTTGCCTATAGTGGCCCCAGTTTCCTTAAGGCCATTCCTCGAGACGCATCATGACCATCGATCTGAATCGCACCCGCTACCTCACCCTGTTGGGGACCATCATCACCCAGTTCGCGCTGGGATCCGTGTACACCTGGAGCCTGTTCAACGCCCAGCTTTCCGACAAGCTGGACGAGCCGGTGAGCCAGGTCGCCTTCGCCTTCGGCCTGCTCAGCCTCTCCCTGGCGGTGGCCTCCTCCCTGGCAGGCAAGCTGCAGGAGCGGTTCGGGGTGCGCAACGTCACCCTGGGCGCCGGCGTGCTGCTCTGCATCGGCTTCTTCCTCACCGCTCATGCCAGCAACCTGGCGATGCTCTACCTCTGCGCCGGCATCCTGGTCGGTTTTGCCGACGGTACCGGCTACCTGATGACCCTCTCCAACTGTGTGAAGTGGTTCCCGGAGCGCAAGGGGCTCATCTCCGCCTGCTCCATCGGTGCTTATGGCCTCGGCAGCCTCGGCTTCAAGTACATCAACCTGCTGCTGCTCTCCAGCAACGGCCTTGAGACCACCTTCCAGCTGTGGGGGCTGATCGCCATGTCCATGGTGCTGGTGGGTGGCATGCTGATGAAGGATGCGCCCAAGCAGGCCGCCGCCGTGCAGCAGAGCGAGAGCCGCGACTTCACCCTGGCCGAGGCGATGCGCAAGCCCCAGTACTGGATGCTGGCGCTGATGTTCCTCACCGCCTGCATGAGCGGTCTCTACGTCATCGGCGTGGCCAAGGACATCGGCGAGAAGATGGTGGGCCTGCCGGCCGTGGTCGCCGCCAACGCCGTCGCCATCATCGCCATGGCCAACCTGGGCGGCCGGCTGGTGCTGGGCATCCTCTCCGACAAGATGTCCCGTATCCGGGTCATCACCATCGCCCAGTTGATTACCCTGGCGGGGATGGCGCTGCTGCTGTTCGTGCCGCTCAATGCCAACCTCTTCTTCGTGGCGGTGGCTTGCGTGGCGTTCAGCTTCGGCGGCACCATCACCGTCTACCCCTCGCTGGTGAGTGACTTCTTCGGCCTCAACAACCTGACCAAGAACTACGGCGTCATCTATCTGGGCTTTGGTCTGGGCAGCATCATCGGCTCCATCGTGGCCTCCCTGTTTGGCGGCTTCATGGCGACTTTCAACCTCATTCTGGTGTTGCTGGTGGTGGCCCTGGTGCTCTCCCTCACCATCCGCCTGCCGGCTCCCGTTGCGGCTGTCGACAGGGCCTGACCCCTCTCGCTTCTCAAGTCATAAAAAAAGACCCGGGCCTTGGCCCGGGTCTTTGCATGTCAAGGGGTGGACTCAGCGCGGAGGCAGACCCAGCAGGGCGCGCAGCTGGTGCGCGGTGGCCTCGACCGCCGCCCAGTCGCGGCCAGTGACGGTGACGTGGCCCATCTTGCGGCCGGGGCGGGCTTCGCCCTTGCCATAGAGGTGAAGGTGCACCCCGGGCAGGGCCAGGGCGCCGGCCCAGTCCGGCGTGCCGTCTTGCCACAGATCCCCGAGCAGGTTGAGCAGGATGGCGGGCTGAACCTCGGCCTGTGCCGGCAACGGCAGATCGCACAGGGCGCGCACCTGCAACTCGAACTGGCTGCAACCGGCGTTGTCGATGCTGGGATGACCCGAATTGTGGGGCCGGGGGGCCATCTCGTTGACTAGCAGTTCACCGCCGACCAGGAAGAACTCCACCGTCAGCACACCCACATAGTCGAGGGCGGCGATGATGTGCTCGGCGATGCGCTGGGCTTCGCGCTCCAGGGCGGGCACATTGGCCGGGGAGCGGGTCTGATCCAGGATGCCGCCGCTGTGCCAGTTCTGCACCAGAGGCAGGGCACTGATGGCACCGCTCGGACTGCGGGCCAGGGTGAGGGCAAACTCCCCCTCCAGTGGCAGGCGTTTTTCCAGCACGCAAGGGACACCGCTGGCGGCCAGGGCCGCTGGCAATTCGCCCGCATTGTGGATAGTCCACTGCCCCTTGCCATCGTAGCCCTCGCGGGCGGTCTTGAGGATGGCGGGGAAGAGGTCGCTGGGCAGGGCGGGCAGCGGCTCGCCGGGCAGCAGGGTCAGGTTCGGGGCGACCGGTACGCCGGCGCGGGTCAGGAAGGCTTTCTCTTCCCGGCGATCCTGACAGACACGTACTGCGCTCGCGGCCGGGCGCACCGGCTTGTACTGCTCCAGCAGGGCCAGGGAGGCGGCGGGCACGTTTTCGAACTCGCAGGTGATGGCGTCGCAGCGGCTGGCCAGATCGCGCAGGGCATCGGTATCGTCATAGGCGGCAACGATCTGCTCGTCGGCGGCTGCACCGGCGATGCTGATGGGGTCCGGGTCCAGCACGATCACCTTGTAGCCGAGACGGTGGGCAGACATCACGAAGTAGCGGCCGAGCTGGCCGCCACCGAGCATACCCAAAGTGGCGGGGGGCAGTATCATGCCGGCTCCTCCAGGGTGAGCGCCAGCACCCGGTCGCGCTCCTTGGCGCGGAAGCCGTCGAGCTGCTGGTGATAACGGGGAGCGTCGCCATCTTGGGCGACAGACAGCAGGGACACGGCGAACAGACCGGCATTGGCGGCACCCGCCTCGCCGATGGCGAAGGTGGCGACCGGCACGCCCTTGGGCATCTGCACGATGGAGAGCAGGGAATCCATCCCCTTGAGCTGGCGGGTGGGGATGGGCACGCCCAGCACCGGGATCGTGGTCTTGGCGGCCAGCATGCCCGGCAGGTGGGCTGCGCCGCCGGCGCCGGCGATGATGGCGCGCAGACCGCGATCGCGCGCACTGGCGGCATATTCAAACAGGAGATCCGGGGTGCGATGGGCGGATACGACGCGCGCTTCATAGGGCACGCCGTGCTCCTTGAGGATGCGGGCGGCGGCCTGCATCACGGGCCAGTCAGAGTCGGAGCCCATTACCAGGCCGATCATAGGGGGGGTCGTCATTACGGCTTCCTCGGATGTCAAACGTTTGCCGCATGTTACCAAAAAGCCGTGGGATCTGGCTCAACATTTCTTGTGTTTGACCCGCTCGAATGACGGTCAACGAGCCTCAAGGTACGAGAGGGGGCGAGGATCTGCGCCACTTGGCACCGACTTTGGGTAAAAACGACATTAGAAATCCAGATGGCTATACATCCAAGACGGCTCTGCCTATAATCCCCCCGCTTTGGCGCATCATGCTTAAAAGGGAATCCGGTGAGAATCCGGAGCTGGCGCGCAGCGGTAAGGGGGAACGAAGCGACATCAGGGCACTGCCGTCAGGTGGGAAGCCGTCGCCGTAGGCCATCAGCCCCCAAGCCCGAAGACCTGCCAAAGTTCGTATTTCGGGCCGAGAGAAACCGGCCACGAAGTAGATGCTTACGCGAACTTAAGGATCTCTCATGTCCAAGACATTATTGGCGGCTGCCCTGTTGCCAACGGCGGCCTTTGCCCAACAACTGACCATCCCCGTCAATCCCACCATGGTGGTGACCGCTACCCGTGTCGCCCAGCCTGCCTCCAGTGTGCTGGCGCCCGTCAACGTGGTGACCCGTGACGAGATCGATCGCCTGCAAGCCCAGACCGTGACCGACGTGGTCAAGACCCTGCCCGGCGTGGAAGTGGTCAGCAACGGCGGCCGCGGCCAGCTCAGCTCGCTGCGGGTACGTGGTGGCACCTCTTCCCAGACCCTGGTGCTGGTGGACGGGGTGCGCAGCGCCTCTCTGACCGCCGGGATGACCGAGCTCAACAACCTGCCCCTCAACCAGGTGGAGCGGATCGAATATATCCGCGGTGCGCGCGCCACCATTTATGGATCCGATGCCATCGGTGGGGTCATCAATATCATCACTCGCCCGGATCAGGGGACCAATCAACATAAGTTCAACTTGGGTGCGGGCTCCCACAAGCAGCGTCAGGCCGCCTTCAGCAGCGCCAGCCAGGTGGGTGATGCGGGTCAGATCAAGGTCGCTGGTGGTTTCGATGACGAGACCGGCTACAACGTGCATCCCATCGTCGGGGTGAACGATGGCGACAAGCATGGCCACCGGGGCTACAACGCCATGGTGGATTATCAGCAGGCGCTGGCCAGCAACTGGGATCTGTTCGGTACGACCCGTTGGTTCCGCAACATTGCCCAGTACGACAGATCCTCTGCCGCTTCCGCCTGGGGCCCGGCGTTTCATCAACGCAACGAGACCTGGACCGAGAACCAGAGCTACCAGCTCGGCTCCCGCTATCATGACGAGCGCTACCTGAGCGAACTGCGCGGCGCCTTCTCCAAACAGGATGCCTACGACTACCCGGATACCAGCGGCCGCGATCAGTCCGCTGATCGACTCTATACCCGTCAATACACCCTGAACTGGGTCAACAGCGTCAAACTGGACGAGAGCTGGACCCTGGGGGGCGGCGCCGACTGGCAGCGCGACATGCTGGACGATAGTTCCCGCTCCTCTGGCGTCGCCTTCCCGAGTGACGCCGATGAGCGTGACAACACCGGGCTCTATGCCCTGGCCCAGTTTGACAACCAGGTCTGGCAGGCCGAGCTGAGCGGCCGCAGCGATGACAACGAGCAGTTCGGACGTCACAACACCTGGCAAACCGGCGCTGGCTGGCGCTTCGTTGAGGATTATCGCCTCAGTGCCCGCTACGGCACCGGTTTCCGTGCCCCCTCCTTCAACGATCTCTACTACCCGGGGTCCGGCAATCCTGATCTGAAGCCGGAAGAGTCGAAAAGCCACGAGTTGATGCTGGACGGACAGACCGCTGGTGTGGAGTGGCGCTTGACCGGTTATCGCAACGACTTCGAGCAGATGATCCAGTGGGCACCGGACAGCCAGGGCATGTGGACGCCGCAAAACGTCGGCAAGGCGCGGATTGAAGGGGTTGAGCTGGAAGGGGAGTTCGAGACCGGCTGGCTGAGCCATCGCGTTTCCGCCGAATACAAGGATCCCAAGGACAAGGTCACCGACAAGCAGTTGCAGCTGATCTCCCGCAAGGGTGCCAAGTGGGTGAGCCAGGCGCAGTGGCAGCAGTTCGATGGCTCCCTGAGCTGGATCTACCAGGGTGAGCGTTATGGTGACGCGGCCAATGCCACCCAGCTGGGCGGTTACAGCGTGTGGAACCTGGCGGTGGGCTATCAGGTTGCACCGTCCTGGAAGGTCTCCGGCAAGATCAGCAACCTGCTGGACAAGGAGTACCAGACCTCGGTGGGTTACCCGGCTGACGAGCGTGCCTACTATGTGACGGTGGACTACGCACTCTGATCCCCTTGTCTGGATCTGAAAAATCAGGGGCCCTGCCATTGGCAGGGCCTTTTCTATTGGCGCCGGGCGGGAGTATGATCGCGGCCTCGCATTCAAGGGGGAGCTCAGGTGGCCAATATTCTCGTGTTCGACTCCGGTATGGGCGGTCTGACCGTCTATGGGGAGATCCGTCGCGCTCTGCCGGAGCACAACTATTTCTACAGTTTCGACAATGCCCACTTTCCCTATGGCGAGCTGAGTGAGGCGGCCCTCATCGAGGCTTGTACCGGACTGGTCAGCCACATGGTGGCCGAGCACGCCATCGATCTGGTGGTGATCGCCTGCAATACCGCCAGCACCATTGCCCTGCCATCCCTGCGTACCGCACTCAGCATTCCCGTGGTCGGCGTGGTCCCCGCGATCAAGCCTGCCGCCGCCCTGACCCGTAACGGCTACATCGGTCTGCTGGCAACGCCCGGCACCGTCAGCCGTGACTATACCCATGAACTCATCGCCCAGTTCGCCCCGGGCAAGCATGTGCTGCTGAAGGGGGCCACCGAACTGGTTATCGAAGCCGAGCGCAAGCTGGCGGGGTTGCCGGTCAATATGGCCCTGCTCAGAGAGGTGCTCGCAGACTGGATGGAAGGGGAGGAGAGGCCGGATACCCTGGTGCTGGGATGTACCCACTTCCCCTTGCTCAACGAAGAGATCAAACAGCTGATGCCGGAATGCCAACTGGTCGATTCGGGTCTTGCCGTGGCAAGGCGGGTGGCGCATCTGCTGGCGACACTGCCGGTCCAGGCGCCTGGCGAGGGGACGGGACGTGCCTACTGCACGCGACTGGATGCAGGGGCCCAGAAACTGACAGCCCCCTTGCAAGCTTGGGGGCTGTCGTCACTCGAAGAGGTGGTGTACTGAATATCAGGCGTCGACGTCGTTGACGTCCTTCTCATCCCGGTCCCGCTTGTCATTTGCTTCACGCACTTTCAGGGTGCGCTGCTGATACTCCTTGTCATTGAGCGCGGCGATGGCCTTGGCCGCATCGGCGACAGGCATCTCCACAAACCCGAAGCCCCTGCGTTTGCCGGTGGCCTTGTCCTTCATCAGACGAACTGACAGTACCTGACCTTGCTCGGCAAAGAGTTCGCGCACCGCAATCTCGTTGGCGCGATAGGGCAGGTTGCCTACATATAAGGTACAGGTCTCCTGGCTGGTCGCCTGTTCGAGGGCGGTGGCAGGCGCACGGTTAAGGAAGAGCGGTACCACGAAACCGCCAATGGCCAGACCGGCGGCAAAAATGACTTCGACTTTCAGAGAGAACTGCAGGGCCTGGGCAACCAGATAGCCGAGCAGCGCCAATACCAGAGCAAGAACTGCTGCCTGCACATAAACGGGAAACTTGGATAAATTCATCTTTAAAGACCTTTTGTAAATGAAAGCAAAAAAGGTGCAACACTCTATTCACCTTCATGGTAACCAGCTTTACGACCAGACGCTACCATGGACCACTTGAGGCAAATTATCCGCTTCAGTATGGCATTCCTTCGGCCAAGAAGATCCTGATAAATGCCAATAAAAGAGGGCTGAAATCATCAGCTTGTGGATAACATTGTATATATACACTGGGTAAGTTGTTTCTAACTGGATAATTTGAAGTTTCCGTGACTTTCTTCAAAAAATCCCTTGTCATCGCGGCGCGGCTCCCTATAATGCGCCCCTACCAGCACGGCGGAACACGCCGAACTGATGAGCCAGCTTCCTTAGGAAGTGAGCGCCGAAAGAAAAGCGAAAGCAACCGCTTGACTTTCGAAGTGAGGAGCGTAAGATGCGCCTCCTCAACGCGATAAGCGTGACGCTCTTTAACAATTTGAATCAAGCAATCTGTGT
>NZ_JBFODT010000029.1:0-30684 GCF_040908465.1 Aeromonas sp. R10-1 | reverse complement strand
TGGAGGGAGAAGGATTCGAACCTTCGAAGGCAGAGCCGTCAGATTTACAGTCTGATCCCTTTGGCCGCTCGGGAACCCCTCCCCAAGTGCGAGGCCGCATACTACCAGATCCGGCAAGGTTGTGAACCCCTTGGCCGCATTCTGACGACAAAAAAGTGTCAAGTGGTCATTTTTTGATATGTTTCGCTCAAAATTCACACTTTTCAATGACTTTTATGTCGCTGCCGAAACGGCGAGGGGACGTAGGGGGGCTGGCAGCCAGGAGCCACGGGACTCCTGGCGGATCATGGGGCGCTGGCGCTCGCTCAGGCGTCGGCGGGGCGGGCCTGCTGGCAACCCTGCACCGCATGGGCGATGAGTTCGAGGGCGCTTTGCTCGCAGGGGGGCAGCACCTCGTCGCAACTCGCGATCGGGGTGACGCGGTCTCCCCACTTGATGAGGGCGGCGCCCCAGGTCAGCCCGGCCCCGAAGGCGGCGGTCAGCAGGTAGCTGTTCGGCTTGACCCGACCCTGCTCCAGCGCCTCGCACAGGGCGATGGGCACGGTGGCGGCGGAGGTGTTGCCGTACTGCTCTATGTTGACCATCACCTTCTCCATGGGGGCGTTCATCCGCTTGGCCAGGGTCTCGATGATGCGCACGTTCGCCTGGTGCGGCACGATGAGGTCGATCTGCTCGGGGGCGATGCCGGCCTGGGCCAGTACGGTGCCGGTGGCTTCGCCCATGCCGCGCACGGCGCGCTTGAAGATCTCCTGCCCCTCGAAGTTGAAGGTGAAGAGGCCGTCAATGTCGGCGAAACGCACCCGATCCGTACCGAAGTTCGGCACGTGCAGTATCTCCCGCGCTTCGCTGTCACAACCGAGCTTGCTGGCAATCAGGCCGCTCTCCTGCTCGCTCGCCTCGATGATGACGGCGCCTGCGCCATCCCCGAACAGCACGGCGGTGTCGCGCTTGGCCCAGTCCAGCAACTGGGTCAGCCGCTCGGCACCGATCACCAGCACCCTTTGCATCATGCCGGTCTGCACCAGGGAGGTGGCGACCGAGAGGGCATAGACGAAGCCGGTGCAGGCGGCGTTGAGGTCGAACACCGCCGCCTTGTGGGCGCCGAGGGCCTGCTGCACGGCGGAGGCGCCATTGGGGACCAGCGTGCCCGGTGTGGCGGTCGCCAGGATGATGCCATCGAGGGCGGCGGCGTCCAGACCTGCGCACGCCAGGGCGCGACGGGCGGCCAGGGTGGCGAGCGCCTGGGTGCTGACATGGGAGACCCGGCGGGCCTTGATGCCGGTGCGCGGGTAGATCCACTCGTCCGAGGTATCCATGATGGTGCCGAGGTCATCGTTGGTCAGCGAGGCGGGGGGCAGGCATTTTCCCCACCCGGTGATAGTGGCGTATGTCATCTTGTCGTCGCTTGTCGTGATGGCCGCCCTGGGGCGGAAAGTGGCGAAATTATGCCGCACGGGGCGTTCACTGTCATCCTGCGGTCCCCCCAGTGTAAGGGGAGTGGCGGGAGCAAGACCGTGATTTTGCTTAAATTTCCGCTTCTCCTTGCCGTAAGATGAAGGCCCGATCCCGGCGACCCCTTCCCGAGGTGACTCCTGTGCACAAAGCAAATCTCAATCTCTTGCCCACCCTCAAGGTGCTGCTGGAGACCCGCAACATCAGCCGGGCGGCGGAGCTGCTGAACCTGAGCCAGCCCTCCATCAGCAAGCAGCTCGGCCAGCTTCGCAGCGAGTTTGGCGATGAGCTGCTGGTGCGGGAAGGGCAGCGCTGGCTGCTGACCCCGCGGGCCGAGGCCCTGGCGGCCCAGCTTGCCGATTCCCTCGGGGCCCTGGAGCGGCTCTACGAGGCGCCGGAATTTGCCCCCGAGCGCTGCGAGCGGGTGTTTCGGCTCGCCTCCTCCGACTATGTGGCCCAGCACATCTTGCCGGACATCTGTGCGGCCCTGGCGAGGGCCGCCCCCCGGGCGGCGCTGGAGTACAGCCTGTGGGACAAGCGCCAGTTGCCCCAGCTCTGGCAATCGGAGCTGGACATGGTCTCCACCATCACGGAGCTGGTGCCGGACCAGATCCGCGGCCTGCATCAGGGGGAGGACAGGCTGGTGGTGCTGATGGGGCGCCATCACCCGCTCTCTGACATGGCGCTCAGCCTGGAGGATTACCTCGCCTGGCCCCACCTGCAGGTGAGCGGGGGCGGGGACAAGGACAGCCCGGTGGAGCAGGTGCTGGCCCCCCGAGGGCTCTCCCGCCGCTGGTTTGCCCGGGTGCCCTTCTTCCAGGCGGCGGTGGAGGTGCTGCTGCGCACAGACTGTCTGATGACCACCCCGGCCCATATCGCCTGGCAGCTCTCCCGGGAACATGCCCTGAGTTTTTGCGATCTCCCCTTCGCCACCCGGGTCCAGCAGTATCATCTGCTGTGGCACCAGCGCCACCACCTGGATCCGGCTCACCGCTGGTTTCGCGAGCTGGCCTATCCCTTCCTGCGGGATCACCTGCAATTCACCCTGGGGGAGAGTCGCAAGCAGTTGGCTGGAGGGTCGCAGGCGGGCCATTGATGGCAGCGGGTTGTGCCACTCTATAACCACTGGCTATGGACTCTATTCATAACTTTCACTTCTGGCATAGCGAGCCACCCCCTACCCTGATCCCGGGTGACAACAATCGACACGAAGGAAGAGAAGGTATGGAGCTGACGAGTTGGCTGGCGCTGGCCGCCATTTGCGTGATGGGGGCCATCAGCCCGGGGCCGAGCCTGGCACTGATCATCCGCAATACGGTGCAGGGAGGGCAGGGCCACGGGGTTGCCACGGCGCTGGGCCACGGCCTGGGAGTGGGCATCTATGCGCTGATCACGGCCCTCGGCCTCGCCATCCTGATCACCCAGACCCCGCTGCTGTTCGATCTCATCCGCTACGGCGGCGCGGCGTTTCTCGCCTGGCTCGGGATCAAGGCGTTGCTGGCCAGGCCCGCTGGGGGGGAGGCAGGCAAGGAAGAGGGGCACCCGCCACGGGGACGTCAAGGGGCGTTCGAGGGCTTTATGGTGGCCTTCTTGAACCCCCAGCTCGCCATCTTCTTTATCGCCCTGTTCAGCCAGTTCGTGCACGCCGACACCGGCTGGCGTGAGGGGGGCATCATGATGCTGACCGCAGGCGGCATCGATGCGCTCTGGTATGTGCTGGTGGCCCTGGTGCTCTCTCGCGGGCCCGTACTCGCCTGGCTCAAGGCCAAATCCACCGTGATCGACAAGGTGAGCGGCCTGGTGCTGCTGGGGCTGGCCCTCAAGGTCGTGATCTAGCTCCGCGTCGGGTGCCAGCGTAGTCGGCACTCTCTCAGGGCCGGGGGATGAGGGGCAGCCAGATGTCCTTGTACCGGGTCAATCCTGCATTCTGCGGTGATCTTAAGCGGGATCAAGGCGGGGGGCGGGGAGTCTGGCTAGAGTGGCGGCCATTTGCAGCCCTTCGAACCGGACGCTATGCGCGATCAAAACCATCACAACCGCCTGGAGTTGCTGGCCCCGGCCAAGAACCTCGCCTATGGCATCGAGGCCATCAACCACGGCGCCGATGCCGTCTACATGGGGGGCCCTGCCTTCGGTGCCCGCAGCGCGGCGGGCAACAGCCTCGAGGACATCGAGGCCCTGGCCCGCCATGCCCACCGCTTCGGCGCCCAGGTCTTCGTCGCCTTCAATACCCTGCTGCACGACCACGAGCTGGAGCAGGCCCGGCGCCTGACCCATCAGATCTACGAGGCAGGGGCCGATGCGCTGATCGTGCAGGACATGGGACTGCTGGCGCTCGATTTGCCCCCCATCGCGCTGCACGCCAGCACCCAGACCGACAACCGCACCCCGGAAAAGGTAAAGTTTCTGCAGGACGTGGGCTTCTCCCAGGTGGTGCTGGCCCGCGAGCTCTCCCTTGCGCAGATCCGCGAGATAAGCGCCGCCACGAGCGTGCAGCTGGAGTTCTTCATCCACGGCGCCCTGTGCGTCTCCTACAGCGGCCAGTGCAACATCAGCCACGCCCGCACCGGGCGCAGCGCGAACCGCGGCGAGTGCGCCCAGCTCTGTCGACTGTCCTGTTCCCTGCAAACGCCGGCGGGGGAGGTGCTGGTGGAAAACAGCCACCTGCTCTCCTTGAAAGACATGGATCAGACCGACAACCTGGAGGCGCTGATCGCCGCAGGGGTCCGCTCCTTCAAGATTGAAGGGCGCCTCAAGGGGCTCGACTACGTCAAGAACGTCACCGCCTGGTATCGCCAGAAGCTGGACTCCATCCTGGCGAGCCGCCCCGATCTGGTGGCCGCTTCCGCCGGTCGTTGCAGCTACACCTTTACGCCGGATCCCAAGAAGAGTTTCAACCGGGGCAGCACCGACTACTTCCTCCATGGCCGACAGCCAGGCATCGACTCGCCGCGCAGCCCGAAATACGTCGGGGAGCCGCTCGGGCGCGTCACCAGCGTGACCCGCGATGGCATCGAGATCGACGGCCAGGCCGTTGCCCTCAACAACGGCGATGGCCTCGGCTTCTTCAAGCCGGGGGGCGAGCTGGTGGGCATGCGCCTCAATAAAGTGGAAGAGAAGGCACAGAGCAAGCGGTTACTCCTGTCGGAACCCATGCCCGGTCTCAAGGTGGGCACCGAGATCTTTCGCAACCACGATCAGGCCTTCAGCAAGCAGCTCGAAAAGGGGAGCGCGGATCGCCGCATCCGGGTCGATATGCGGCTATCGGAGTGCGACGAGGGACTGCGGCTCACGCTTACCGACGAGCAGGGCATTGGCGCCGCCGTCACGCTCCCCTGCGACCAGCAGCCGGCGGACAACCCGGAACGGGCGCTGCAACAGGCCAGGGATCAGCTCGGCAAACTCGGCAACACCCTGTTTGTGGCTCGCCAGATTGAGTTGGCATTCACTCGCCCGCTGTTTATTGCGGCTTCACAGCTTAACGGATTGCGCCGGGACGGCATTGCCGCCCTGGAGGCGGCCCGTCTGGCTGCCTACCGGCGACCCGAGCGGCGCATTCCCCTGCGAGGCGCCGTTTATCCCCAGCATCGGCTCTCCTACCTCGGCAACGTGCTGAACAGCGCGGCGGAGCAGTTCTTTCGCGAACACGGGGTGGGGAGCATCGCCCCCGCGTATGAGGCGAACAAGGAGGAGCGGGAAGTGGTGCTGATGACAACGAAGCACTGCATCCGCTACAGCCAGCAGATCTGCCCCAAGGAGGTGCCCGGTCTCAAGGCCGAGCCCCTGGAGCTCAAGATGGGCAAGGAGAGTTTCCGCCTGCGCTTTGACTGCCACCGCTGCGAGATGCAGGTGATGGGCAGCCTGAAGAGGGGATGATTGCCCGTGTGGGCATGGGGCTGGAGCGGATTTGATGGCAGTATGGGGCGCGGCCTTGTCACGGATATCCCGTGGTGAGGCGCCTTCCCCCAGCCTTCTTCTGACAAAGGATCCGTCATGAACATCAATGCACTGCCGTTTTGCACCACGAACTGGGCCGAGGTCCCGCCGACCGAACACAAGGGAGAGCGCGGCGTCGCCCGCTGGCACACCCGGCAGTTCGGGGATCTGCGGGTGCGAATGGTGGAGTACTCCCCCGGGTATCTGGCGGATCACTGGTGCAGCAAGGGCCATGTGCTGCTCTGCCTCGAAGGGGAGCTGCACACCGAGTTGCAGGATGGCCGCGTCTTCACCCTGACGCCGGGCATGAGCTACCAGGTGGCGGACAACGCCGAACCCCATCGCTCCTATACCGAACTGGGCGCTCGCCTCTTTATCGTCGACTGAGCCGCCCTCTTTCCCGCTTCCCCTTGTGCATCAGGATCTTGCCATGCTTGAACTCAGACCCAACTGCGAGTGCTGTGACCGGGATCTGCCCGCCGACACGGCGACGGCCTACATCTGCTCCTTCGAGTGCACCTTCTGCGCCGAGTGCAACGATCAGTATCTGCACCTGACCTGCCCCAACTGTGGCGGCGAGCTGGTCAGGCGCCCGCGCCGCCCGGCGGCCAAGCTGGTGAACAACCCCGCCTCCCTCCAGCGCGTCTTCAATCCGGCTCTGAAAGCGGCGCTGGGCAAGGGGGGCTAGGGCCCTCCCTTCATGAGAACGGCTGGCAACTGGCTCGCCCCTGTGGCTCTTGACCTTCTCCCGGCGGCAGCCCCTATCAAGGGGGCTCACACCAAAGGAGCAAAAGATGACGGAGCGATTCGAAGGAGAAGGGGCGAAGGCCTATGACAGCCGCATCCCCCTGCTGGTGCCAGGCTACGAGCTGCTGCACCAGCTTTGTGCCTCCCGGCTGATGGCCGCGCTGGGCCAGCAGGCCCGGGTGCTGCTGGTGGGGGTGGGCACGGGCAGCGAGTTGCTGCTGCTTGGCCGTCTCTGCCCCCGCTGGACCTTTGTGGCCCAGGATATCTCGGCGGACATGCTGGCCCAGGCCAGGATGCGGGCCGAGCAGGCGGGCATGGGGGAGAGGGTGTGCTGGCACCTGGGCGCATTGCCTGTGGTGGATAAGCCTTGCGATGGTGCACTCTGTCTGCTGGTGCTGCATTTTATGGCGCAAGATTCCAAAGCTGCGCTATTGGGTGATATTTATCGCCAGCTCAATCCTGGCGCTCCCCTGCTGCTGGCGGATCTGATGGCGCCCACGGACCCGCTCGAGCGCAAGGCGATGGGGCTGCAAGCCGCCCTCGCCGGTTTGCCGCTTCCTGCCTGCGAGCAGATGGTGCGCCGCCTCGGGGAGGATTTCACCTCCCTGGACGAGGGACAGACCCGGCGCCTCTTGCAAGGGGCCGGTTTCGCGGCGGCGCACCGCTTCTTTCAGGCGCTGGGGTTTCACGGCTGGCTGGCGCAGCGGCAGTGAGCCCTGGCCGGGCTGCGCCAGATCAACGAGAGGCCCTCTCCAGCGTCAGCAGTGCCTGCTTGATGGGCAGGCCTCCCGCATAGCCGGTGAGGCTGCCATTCTGGCCGATCACCCGGTGGCAGGGGATGATGATGGAGAGCGGATTGCGACCGTTCGCGGCACCCACCGCCCGCACCGCGTTTGGCTTGCCGATGGAGCGGGCGATGTCGCCGTAGCTGCGGGTCTCCCCGTAGGGGATGTCGCACAGCGCCTGCCACACCGCTTGCTGAAACGCCGTGCCCCTGGGGGCGAGCGGCAGGGTGAAGCGCTGCAACCGGCCCGCGAAGTAGTCCCGAAACTCGGCGAGGAAGGGGGCGAGCGCCTCGCCGTCCTGCTGCCAGTCCTGCATGTCGGGCAGCGGCCGCAGTCCGGCCAGGAAATCCACATGGACCAGGCCGCGCTCGTCGATGGCGACCAGCAGTTCGCCCTGGTCGGTGGGCATCATGTCATAGCGGATCATGGGCTCTTCTCCTCGTCTTGTGTCTGTGTTGGCCGGGTGAGCAGCGCCGGTTGTTCACTCATGGCGTGCCACAGCCAGCTCGCGGCATAGGCGCGCCACGGCTGCCAGGGGGCGCTGCGCGCTGTCACCTCTTTCACCGGCAGCTTGTTACCGCCCCCCAGCGCCTTTTGCAGCACGAGATCCGAGGCGGGGAAGGCATCCGTGTCGAGCCCGCAGCGCAGCCGCCAGTAAGCGACCGTCCAGGGGCCTATGCCCGGCAGCGCGAGCAGTTGCTCGTCGCTTGCCGTGGCGAGGGTGAGTGCGCCGCTCGCGAGCGCCGAGGCCAGCCCTTGCAGGGTGCGGATGCGGCTGCCAGGCATGCCGATGCCGTCAAGATCCAGCTCGCACAGCTGGGTCGGGGTGGGCAGCTGCGCGGTGCCGAACTGCGCCTGGGTGCGCGCCACCAGGCGCCCCATGATGGTGATGGCACCCTTGACCGACACCTGCTGGCCGACGATGGCGCGCAGCATCACCTCGTATTCATCCCACCCCCCCGGCAGCCGCACCCCGGGCCAGCGCCCCTGGATGCCGGCGAGCAGCAGATCCTGCCCCAGGTGTTCGCCGATGCGGCCCATGTCGGCGTCGAGATCCCACATGCGGCGCACGCGGTACAGGATGTCCGGCAGCGCACCCGGCGGCAGATCCCGCACCGTGAGTCTGAGCCTCTCCCCCTCGACGGGCTCGATGCGGATGAGCCCCTCCTGCTCGCTGACCCGGTGACGGCGTTCGTAACCGTGCTCATCCACCCGCTCCAGCCCCGGAATGGCGCGCAACCGGTAGAACGCGAGCATGGCCTGGACGTCGAACGGCGGGCGATACAGCAGGTGCAGTTGCAGGCTAGATTGCGGTGTCTCCTGCGGCGCGCCCCCTTCCTGCTTGCGCAGGGCGCCCGGTGTCATGCCATACGCCTGCAGCCAGGCGTCGTTGAAGCGGCGAATGCTTGCAAAGCCTGCGGCAAACGCCACGTCCGTGATGGGCAGGCGCGTCTCCGTCAGCAGCCGTTTCGCAAGCAGCAGGCGGCGCGTCTGCTCCACCTGTTTCGGCGAGGCGCCGAGATGTTGCTCGAACTGGCGCCTCAGGGTGCGCTCCGTGATCCCGGCCTGCGTTGCAAGGGAGCCCAGGCTGTGCTCCGCCAGCTCGCCGCGCTCGATGCGCGCCAGCACCTGGGCGACGAGCGGTGGCAGATCGCCGCTCTGGGCCGGTGCGAGCTCGGGGCGACAGCGCAGGCAGGGGCGCAGCCCGTGCTGCTCTGCCGCCGCCGCGAAGCGAAAATAGCGCACATTGTGCTCATGCGGTGCCCGCGCCGGACACACGGGGCGGCAATAGATGCCGGTGGAGAGCACCCCGGTGAAGAAGCGACCATCGAAACGCGCGTCTCGCGCGAGGCGTGCGGCGTGGCACTGCTCCCGGGTGAGACCCGGGATGATCTCGTCCCGTTGGGATGAATGCGGGGGCTCTGTGATCATGGCATGGCTCGGGTTGCTGTGGGCATGTCCCAGAGACTAAGCGGGGGCGAGAGGGGTGACTAGCCAAAAACGGACAGGAATAGCAAAAATAGTCGGGCAGGGGAAAAGCGGGCGCGACGAGAGGCGCGCCCGGGAGCGGTTATTTCAGGTAGCGCTGTTCGAGGTGTTTGCGCAGCCACTGGGGATTGAGCGCCTCACCGGTCGCGCGGCGAATGAGCTCGTCCGTGCCGTGCAGGCTGCCCTGGGACCAGATATGGCGACCGAGCCAGCCAAAGATCTCCGGCAGGCGGCCGGACTCTACGAGCGTGCCCATGTCGCCGAGCTCACGCTCGAGTGCAAAGCGCAGCTGCGCCGCGTACATGGCGCCGAGCGTGTAGCTCGGGAAGTAGCCAAACGAGCCGTCCGTCCAGTGGATGTCCTGCATGCAGCCGTTCTGGTAATTGCCCTTCGTGGACAAGCCGAGCCACTTCTGCATCTTCGCGTCCCACAGCTCGGGGATGTCCGCGACCTCGATGCGCCCTTCCATCAGGTCCCGCTCCAGCTCGTAGCGCAGGATGACGTGGGCCGGGTAGGTGACCTCGTCCGCATCGACGCGGATAAAGCCGGGCTCGACCCTGTTGTACAGCTTCTCGAGGTTCGCCGGTGCGAGCGCGGCCTGTTCGCCGAAGTGCGCGCGAATGCGCGGTGCAATCAGTGCGAGGAACGCGGGGTGATGGCCGAGCTGCATCTCGCAGAACAGGCTCTGGCTCTCGTGAATGCCCATGGAGCGCGCCTCGGCCACCGGCTGGCCGAGCCGTGCGCGCGGCAGGCCCTGCTCGTAGCGTGCGTGGCCCGTCTCGTGGACGATGCCCATCAGGCTGGAGACGAACTCCTGCTCGTTGTAGCGCGTGGTGATGCGCACGTCCGTCGGCACGCCGCCGCAGAACGGGTGGCTGCTCACGTCGAGCCTGCCGTGCGCGAAATCAAAGCCGAGCAGTCCCATCACCTCCTGACCGAGCGCCTGCTGCGTTGGGATCGGGAATGGGCCTTGCGGGGTGAGGATGGTCTCGATTTTCTGCCGCTCGCTCACGGTCTGGATGAGGCCGGGCAGCCAGCTCGTCAGATCGCCGAAGATCTGATCCAGCCTCGCGCTCGTCATGCCGGGCTCGTACAGCGCCAGCATGGCGTCATAGGGGCGCACCCCGAGCGCGTCGGCGCGCAGGCGAGCCACCTCCCGCGACAGGCGCACCACCTCCTCGAGGTTCGGGGCAAAACCTGCCCAGTCGTTCTCCTTGCGCTGGCGACGCCAGGCGTGCTCGCATTTGCTGCCGGCGAGGGAAAGCGCCTCCACCAGCGCCCCCGGCAGCAGGCTTGCATCCTGCCACTGGCGCTTGATCTCCCGCAGGTTCGCACGCTGGTGCTCGTCCAGCGGTTCGCTCTCTGCCTTGGCTATCCACTCCCCAAGCTCGGGGGCGGTGCGCTTGCCGTGGATCAGCACGCCAAGCTCCGCCATCGCCTCGGCGCGGGCCTCGTTGCCCCCCTCCGGCATCATGGCGGCCTGATCCCAGCCGCAGATGGCGGAGAGGTGGGAGAGGCGGTGCAGTTGTTGCTGATGTTGTTCGAGTTTCTGGTATGACATGGGATTGTCCTTGTTATCGTCCCTGATGGTATGCACCCCGTACCTGGCATGATCGGGGCCGCCCGATGCTAGCACTGCCATCCACCCTGGTGCCACCCTCAGGCAGTCAGCCGAGGCGCTTCTGGTGCCGTTCGCGGTTTTCCGCCTTCTTGCGCTCGCTCTTGCGCAGCAATACGTAGAGCGCACCGCTGCCGCCGTGGCGGCGCTCGGCGCTGTGCATGGCCATCACCGAAGGCAACTGTGGCAGCCAGGCGCTGACATGGCTCTTGAGCAGGGCACGCGGGGTGCTGCGCTCCCCCTTGCCGTGCAGGATCAGCAGGCAGCGGATATCCCGCATTTCGCATTCGGCAATGAACTGCACCAGGGCGATACGGGCCTCGTTGAGCGTCTTGTGGTGCAGGTCGAGGGAGCCTTGCAGCTCGTATTTGCCAAGGCGCAGCTTCTTGTAGACCCCCTCCTGCACGCCGTCACGCTTGAAGCCGACGATGGCATGGGGGTCCAGCATCTCGACTGCTTCCGTGCCGAGGTGATCCAGGGTGAGTTGTTCGGCGGTGGCGGCTTCCCGGCGCGCGAGTTGCGCCTCGGTGGGCTGGCTGTTGCCCGCAACGGGGGCGATATGGTCGCTGCGAAGGGGCCGCACGTCGGCCACTTCCTGCAGGAACAGTGAGAGTTCGTCGTTATGAGACACGGCAGGCTCCCCGCATGAAAATGAGGGAGCCAGTATAGCGGGCCTTGGTGGGCCTTAGAATGGCAACGCTCGCGGGCCCCGGCCCTGCCGGGGAGGGCGGTCTGAGCGAGCCTGGTTATTGCCCCTCTTTGGGCGGCTCTGCGTGCATCACCTTGTAGATGAAATAGACCGCATAGGCGCTGATGAGCAGGAAGGTGCCGAAAATCACCAGCATGGACATCAGCCCCACGCTGTTGCCGAACATCAGGTTCATCCAGAATTCCATCTCGTTCACTCCTGTCACTGGGCGGTGACAGGCATGATAGATACCTCTTCAGGAGGGAGGGGATGATCTCGATCAACTCCCTCTCTGGTTATTTAATCGGCAGCGAATTCTGTGAGCCGACGCGCATCCGGCGCGTCAGGTCGCCGGCCTGGACGCTATTTTGCCTTCTCCAGGGTCGGTTCGGTGAGGGGCGTGATGCGCCAGCCCTGCTGCTCCAGCAGGGCGAGCAGCCCGTGCTCGCCGTAAAGATGCAGGGCCCCTACCACGATAAAGCTCTCATTCGGCAGGCTGGGCCACTTCTTGACCCAGTTGCGGTTGCGCTCTGCCAGCAGGGTCTGTTCCAGCCAGGCTTGCAGCTTGGGCGGCGCCATCTCCTCCCTGAGCAGATTGATGAGGGTGTCCTGATCCCCGTTCTGCCAGGCGGTCATCACGGCGTCGAACCCCTGCTGGATGTCGGGCAGCTCGTCCAGGGTGCTCTCCAGCATCAGGGTCTGGTTGTCGCCGACGCTCGCGAGATAGCCGAGCTGCTCCAGCAGGGTCTCCAGCCCGACAATGGGCTTGCCGCCGTCGTTCGCCCGCTTGGCGAAGTGCTGGTCGACACCGTATTCACCGCGATAGCCGGTGCGCTCCAGGGCCGCCTGGGTCAGGGTAATGGCCGCAAACCAGGGACGCAGCGGGGCCAGCATGCTCTCGTTCAGACCGTTCTGGCCCGCGGCGATGAGGATGCGACGGTAGAGGTCGATGGGCAGGTGATCCTTGAGGGTCTTGCCGTCGACGAGCCGGGTGATGGCGCCCATCTCCTGCCACTGCTCCTGGCTGATGTGGGTCATGTCCACCTCCATCACCAGGGCGCGGCTCTGCTGCCAGGCGCGCTCCACCGGGTCCGGCAGGGGATAGAGAGAGGGTTTGCCCGCGTGGATGGACCCCAGCAGCCAGTGCTGTTCGTTGCCCTTGTTGATGCGGTAAAAGGCCGGATCGGCCATGGCATGGAGCGGCAGCAGCAGGCAGAGCAGGAAGGAGAGCAGCGTGGGATGGAATCTCATGAGGCACCTTATGTGAGCGGGATGAGTGCTCTATGATAAGTCCTCATTTGTCACAGCCAAGAGGTTTCCCATGCCCCACCTTCGTTTTCGGGCAGTTTCTGTCGACACCCTGCAGCGGATAAGCGCCCCCCTGATGGCGGATCTCTGCGCCCTGACCGGTGGCAAGCCGGAGTTCGTCACCCTGGAGTGCGTGCCGAGCCAGTGGGTACGAGATGGCCAGCCCGAAGCCGGTTTCCCCTTCGTGGAGCTGGTCTGGTTCGAGCGACCGCAGGAGATGCAGGATGCCGCCGCAGCTCTCATCACTCGCCACCTGAAAGGGGTGCTGGGGGAGCAGACCTATGTGGTGGTGCAGGTGCTGCCCATCGTCAAGAGTCACTACTACAGCAACGGCCAGCACTATTGAGCGGGCATCGTTGCTAAGACAGGTGCATGTCAAGAGGAGGCCCGCCGAGGGCCCTCTTTATCAGGCGGATTTGATCAGCAGCTTGTCAAGCCAGCGGCTTGGCAGCAGGCGGCGCAGCACGGTAAACAATTTGGTCGGGAAGGTGACCGGGTAGCGGTGCCTGGGACGCTTGCTCGTGAGCGCATGCACTAACGGCGGGATGCAGGCCTCGCTTGGCAGGGTAAAGCCCCGGGCACCCCCTTCACGCTCCAGCCTGGCCAGCGTCTGGGCATAGGCGTCCTGATGGCGGCTGGTGGCGGGATCTATGTGGCGCAGGAAGGCCTCCCGGGCATTGGCGCGAAACCGGGTGTCGATGGGGCCGGGTTCGATCAGGCTGACGTGCACGCCGCTGCCCGCGAGTTCCAGGCGCAGGGTATCGGTATAGCCTTCCAGCGCGAACTTGCTGGCGTTGTAGGCGCCACGATACTTCATGGCCACCAGGCCAAGCACCGAGCTGTTCTGTACGATGCGCCCCTCGCCTGCCGCCAGCATGGGGGGCAATATCTGGCGAATGAGGTGATGCCAGCCAAAGAGGTTGGTCTCGAACTGCTCGCGCAGCGCCTCGGTGGGCAGATCTTCCAGCGCACCGGGCTGGCCGTAGGCGCCGTTGTTGAAGAGGCCGTAGAGGCGCCCTTCTGCCAGGGCCAGCGCCTCTGCTGCCCCTCGCTCTATGCTGGCGCTGTCCGCCAGATCCAGTTGCACCGCCAACAGACCCTGCTGCTTCAGCAGGGCCACATCCTCGGCCTTGCGGGCGGAAGCGATGACGGTGAAGCCCCGGGCGCCGAGCGTTCTTGCGGCGGCGAGGCCGATGCCGCTGGAGCAGCCGGTGACGAGCACGAAGGGATGGGGCATGAGCATGGTCCTGATTGACGGCCGGCAGGTGGCCCGAAGCTGGCATGGTAGCGTGGTGCCACCAAAAACAAAACCGGGCCAGAGGCCCGGTTTTCGGTCACGTCAGATGCCTGATTACATGATGGTGAACGGCATGATGATGTGGAACTTGACGTCATGCTCGGAGCTGAACATGTTCGGGTAGTACCAGCTGCCCTTGTCGTCCTGTTCGTTGTTGTAGTCGGTGTAGTGCAGCTTGAACAGGGTGCCTTTCAGCTTGCCATCCTGCACTGTGTACATGACGTCGAAGTTGGCTGCCCACTCTTTACCGCCTTCCAGGGACTTGTCGCCGTTGTTGGCATCCCAGCCGTAGGCACCGGAGACACCCACGCCCCAGCCCGGTGCACCCACCAGATCATCCAGGGAACGAGTCACGCCGAAGAACAGGGCCTTCTCGTCGTTGTGGTTCCAGTCGGAGCGGGAATCCCACCAGATTTCGTTCGCGCCCTGGGAGTTGCCGTAGCCGCGGGTCAGACGGGGCAGGTAGTTGCCCAGATCCCCTTCAGCCTTGGTCCACAGGCCTTCCAGACGGAAGCCATAGGGGCCGGCTGCCCAGCTGGCGGTCAGGGCTTGTTGCCAGGCCAGGCCGTCATAGTCGCTGTTCTCGGTGTCGGAACCGTAGAACTGGTAGCTGGTGTTCAGGCCACCCAGTACGTCGAACTTGTGGGCCAGCTTGAAGTGGTAGCTGTCCATGTAGCCTTCGGACTGACCGAAGCCGGCGGTGACGGCAGTGCCGTTCTCGAAGGTGTAGCGAGCGGCCAGACCGTGGATGTAGTCGATCTTGTTCGCATCGGTGAAGGGATCGCTGGCATAGGGGCTGCTCTTGGAGAAGCCGGTGGTGTTCTTGAACCAGGGAGCCTTGTACTCGTCGGCGATGGCGTAGGTCAGGTAGAGGCCGCCGAAGGTGCCTTCGATCTGGCCACCACGGTAGGTACCGGGTTGATAGGACCAGTTGACGCCGAGGATGCCGGGTACATAGAGCTGGGTGTAACCACCCTTGGCGGTGACGGCGTCACCGAACTTGAATTTCAGGGCGGCGTTGGAGAGGCTGAAGCCGTTCTCGGGAACGCCGTCACCACCTGAACCCCACTTGTCGCCCCAGAAGGAGAACTCGTTCTCTTCGTTGACGCCATTGCTCTCGTCAACGGCCAGATCGTAGGCACCGAAGCCGCCCACGTCGACGCCGACCACACCCCATGCATAGCCGGAGTTGAAGTTCAGGGCTGCCTGGGTAGTGGCATGGCTCAGGTTGGAGTGGTATTTGCCATCCTGACCCGGACCGGCCTGGACGCGATCACGCTCACGCTGGAAGTAGAACAGGCCACCGGTGAGCTTGCCTTCGTCGATGAAGGCGCTGTAGGACTTGCCGTATTCCGGGCTCATCATGTCTTGAGCGGCGAACGCCATGCCGGGTGCGACCAGTGCCGCGACCACGGCAGCACTCAACGCGGCGCGCTTGAAGATCACTTTTTCCATTTGTTATTGCTCCTGATTTTATGGACTTAGCTTTTTTATCCGGCAGCCGGGTAGGCACCCGCCGCTCGGTATTGGCATTGCAATCAACACCCCGAAGGGCAAAAAAATGTTTCTCTGTCGAGCCCTTGTGCCTGATGCCTTGGCGCATCGGTCGGGGCTATCTGCATCGTTACAGTCGTTATTTTTTGGCTGTCGATCCTTGGCGATCTGACATCACCAAGAGTACGTTCGCGGTGCGAAATATCAATGTAAAGTTCCCGCCAAGTTTCAAAAATATGACCGAGTGCAAATAATCATGATTCTTGGTGTGGGCACTCCCAGGCCACTCATGTCGGCAATGACAGCGCTTTCATGGTGATTTCACCGTTCTCCTGCGCAGATCTTGTCATCAAGGCAGAACTTTCTTTGTTAACCCGGTGGCAACATATAATTTTGTATCACAAAAAAAGATGGACCCGGCCGGATGCTCACTGTCGTGAGCGTGAGCCGTCGCCCCGACAGACAGGGGGACCAGAGATGTGAAAGGGGTGAGGGAGTCTGTGACTGAATGGATGAGGCAACCCGTCATCGCCCGTGAAGACGTGACGGGAGCATCAAGAGAAGGGTTGCGGCAAGGCCGGGCCGCGGGGAGATTGACAGGGAGCGCGCCCCGGGTCTGGTGCGAACCAGGCCCGGGGGTTATCAGGTCTGGCTCAGGATACGGGGGATCTGCTGGGCCTGGTGGTGTATGTGCTCCGAGACCTGTACCGAGAGGCGGCTGCCCTGACGGGCGTGCTGGCTGATGCGACCGATGAGGGCGGCGAAGCTCGCCAGCCTGTGCTCCTGGCTCTTGGCATTGTCGGCGCCTTGCAGGGCGATGACGGCGGTGCTGCGCGCCATCTCCCGCACCGTCAGGGTGGTCTGGCGCAGCTGCTCCGCCTGCTGGCGCTGCTCGGCGGCCTCTGCGGTGATGCGGGCCAGCACGGTGGCGAGCTGATCCCCCGCCTGGGTGAGGCTGGCCAGGATCTCGGTGATCTGGCCGAGGGAGCGCTGGGTGTCGGCGGAGAGGTGGCGCACCTCGTCGGCTACCACCGCGAAGCCGCGTCCCTGCTCCCCGGCCCTGGCCGCCTCGATGGCGGCGTTGAGGGCCAGCAGGTTGGTCTGCTGGGAGATATGGCCGATGACGTCGACGATGGCAGTCACGTCCTCCACCGAGCGGGTCAGCTGGGCCAGGGCGCCGCTGCTCTCGTCGATGGCGAGCCCGGTCTGGGCGGTAGCCGTCAGCATGCCCCCGACCAGCCGCTCGCTCTGGCTCATGGAGTGTTCATTGTGCTGGGCGTGCTGGGCGATTTCGGCGGCGACCTGGTGCACCTCGCTGGCGAGCTGGTTGAGCTCCTGCATCATGGTGTCGCTCTCGTCCACCGCCTGCTCCGTGGTGCGGGTGCTGTGATGGATCTCCTGCACCTGGTTGACCATCCCTTGCAGACTTTGCGACACCGCCGATAGCTGGCCCTCTTTCTGCTGCTGATCCTGTTGCAGGCGCTGTATCAGGCGGTTGTAGCTCGCGACGATGTCCGCCAGCTCGTTGCGCTCGCGCCCCGGGGTCAGTAGCTGGGCCTGACCCGTGGCGTCGAGCTGCAGGAAGGCTGCCCGCAGTTTCAGCAGGGGCCTGACCAGCCAGCGACGCTGCACCAGGGCGAACAGCAGCGCCACCACGACCAGGCAGAGCGCCAGCACGCCGAGCACGGTGGCCAGCTCCCGGTTCATGGTCTGACGGGCGGCGGCGAGTTGTTCACCCAATTGCTCCCCCGCTTGCAGCAGCTGGGTGATGTCCTGCTGCACCATCTGACGAGCGGCCTGCTGCTGCTGCAGCGCCTTGCGGCTGTTTTCCAGCTCCTGGGGATAGCGCTTGAGCAGGGAGGTCAGCTCGGCTTTGGGCTGATCCCCGAGCTCCTTGCGTATCGGCTCTCCCAGGGTGAATTCGTCGGCCGGTGCCTCCTCGAAAAGTGCCAGGCTCGGCAGGGCGGCCAGGGCGTCCGCCTGCTTTTGCAGGGCAGCCAGCTCGAATTGCAGCCCTTCGAGACGCTTGGCACTCGCCTGCTCCATGTAGTTCTGGCGCTGGTGGGCGAGGGAGGGGAGGGCGGTCAGGATGTCGGCCGCCCCCTGGCGATACTGCTCGGCAAGGACCGGATCCCGTCCGGCGGCTGCTCCCTGCTGGCCGTAACGGAGCAAGGCTTTGGCCTGGGTGGTCAACTCGTTCTCGGCATTTTGCAGCAACCACTGGCTGTTGCCGGAGAGCTTGCCCGCCGCCAGATAGTCGCCGTCAATGCGGGTTTTCATCTGCTCAAGCCGGGCGTTTAGCGGCTGGGTCTGGGGATCCTCCAGGCGGGACAACTGGGCCAGCGCCTGCTGGCGCACCCCCTGTGCCTGGGCCAGCAACAGGGGATCCCCGCTGCCGAGATAGTCGCGAAGCGCCCCCTGCAGCGGACCGCTCAGTTGCTGTTGCAGGCGCTCCTGCAAACGCTGGGCCTGGGCCGAGTGGTTGAATTGTTGCCAGCCATGATAGAGCGCGGTGGCCTGAACACCGGCCACCAGCAGCAAGACGAGGGAAGAGAGGGAGGCAAAATGGGCAATTTTCACATCAGATTCCTGCTTGAATCACGCAATGGGCGCGAGCTTAATCAGGTCTGATGGCGTTTTTATGACAGTGGCTGTGCCAGCTCCCGTTGACTTGGGCTCTTCACCAGCAGGCCGAGCAGGGCGCCGCCCATGATGAGCCCCCCCGCCAGCAGATGGCGCGGGGTGAGCGCCTCGCCGTTGAGCCAGACCAGCAGCAGGGTGCTCAGCAAGGGAGTGAGGTAGGCGAGCGCGCCGATGCGGCGCGGATCCCCGTCCCGCAGCGCCAGATACCAGGTGACGAAGGCCGCCCCCATGGGGCCGAGGGCGAGCCCGGCGATGAGCAGCCAGTCTCCCTGGGGGATCCGGGCGAATGGCAAGGGGCCTTCCAGCATCCATGCCAGCAGCAGGGCCAAGAGGCCTGCGGGCAGGCAGGCGGCGGCTGTGACCACGGCGGGAGCGGGAGGCAGGCGGCGGGAGAGCACGGAATAGGCGCCCCAGACGATGGCAGCGCCGAGGGCCAGCAGGTAGCCGGGCAGATGGGCCTGTTGCAGTTGCAGGTGACCATCGACCATCACCAGCACCGATCCCGCGAGACCCAGGGCCCCGGCCAGCAGATGGTGCAGGCTCAGGGGATGACCCGGCAGCAGTAAGGGGGTGAACAGGATGATGCACAGCGGCCAGAGGTAGTTGATGAGGTTTGCCTCCAGCACGGGGGCGTGGCGAAAGCTCATGAACAGCAGCAGGTGATAGAGCAGCAGGGCGGTGATGGTCACCAGCCAGGTGAGGGGGCTGGCGCGCCACTGGCGCCAGAATGGCAGGGTGCCTGCCCCGCAGAACAGCAGCACCAGCCCCACCAGCACCAGGGGCGAGACGCTGGTGATCCGGGAGGTGAGCGCCGCGAGGGAGGCCCACAGCAAGATGGTGAGCAGGGCAAAACCGGTGGACTTGTCCCACCAGGAAGACGCAGACATCCAACACTCCTTTGCAAGATGAAGAAAAAAGAGGGCCAGTCTAGCAGACTGGCCCTCGTCACACAGCGTTGCCTGGACGGCGCGGGTTATGACTCCCGGCTCGGGACTACGCCGGCCGCCGGGGTCAGGGACTGCCCCTTGACGTACCAGACGATGAGCGCCAGCACCAGCAGCGGCAGCACGGGGTCGAACCAGGTGCCGCCGGAGCCGAACATCAGGTTCAGCAGGGCGACGCCGGTGCCGCCGATGGCCCAGGCGATGGTGGTCGGGATGGACCAGACGATCATCTGCTGCTTGACGTCGGAGATCCCCATCATGCGGTTGACCACCCAGAACAGGCTGTCGTTGAAGTAACCGAAGAAGAGCGACCCCATGGTGGCGGCCTGGGCGGCCAGCAGCATGTTGACCCCGGGGATCTGCGCCAGTATGGGGGCGGAGATGGAGGCCGCCGTCACCATGGCCACGGTGCCGGACCCCTGGATGAGGCGCACCAGGGTCGCCACGATGAAGGGGATCAGGATGGGGGAGATGGGCAATTGGGCGATCTGCTCGGCCAGTTGCTGACCCGCGCCGCTGTCGCGCAGCACGGCCCCCAGCGCCCCGCCGGCACCGGTCACCAGCAGGATGATGCCGGCGGATTGCAGCCCCTCTTCCAGGCGGGCGGCGGTGGCGTGCCTGTCCATGTGCGGGACCAGGGTATAGACCGCCAGCAGCACGCTGATGGCCAGCGCGATGATGGGGGTGCCGATGAAGTTGATGCCCTGCACCAGGGGGTTCGCCATCAGGCCGTCCATGCCCTCCAGGGTGGCCAGAGTGGTGAAGATGGCCTTGACGAAGATGAGCACGATGGGCACCAGGATCGGCAGCAGCGACAGGGTCAGGCTCGGCAGGGTCTTGCCCTCCTTCTCCTTGAGGTACTGCTCATAGGTGGCTTGCAGCTCGTCCGGGGTCTGGGCGGCCTGGGCACCGAACTCGGGGTACTTCTTGTCGAGCCACTGGGCGTAGAAGACGATGCCGAGCACGCAGGGGATGGCCAGGGCCATGCCGGTCAGCAGCATGGCGCCGATGTCCACGCCAAACAGGCCTGCAACCCCCAGCGGGCCCGGGGTCGGCGGCACGGTATGGTGGGTTACCACCAGGCCGCCCGCGAGCGCCACCCCCAGGGTGAGCAGGGAGCGCTTGCCGCTTTTTGCCAGCGCCTTGGCCACCGGATAGAGGATGACGAAGGCGGAGTCCACGAAGATGGGGATGCTGACGATGTAGCCCGTGATGGCCAGTGCCCACTCCTCGCGGCGCTTGCCGAGCCACTTGATGAAGCTGTAGGCGATCTGTTCGGCGGCGCCGGAGACCTCAAGCAGGCGACCCATCATGACCCCGAGGCCGATGACGATGCCGATGCTGCCGAGGGTGGAGCCAAAGCCCTGGGTGATCACGGTGAGGGTCTTGTCGATGCTCATGCCGCCGGTGATCCCGGCGATGCAGGCCGCCGCCAGCATGGCGATCAGGGCGTGCACCCGGGTGCGGATGACCAGGAACACCAGCACGAAGACCGCGATGATGAGACCGATGATGGGGGTTGGGATGTCGCTCATGATGCCTCCTGCATGTCATGGGTGATGAAACTGTCGATGATGTCGGCAAACGTCCTGTCTGCCGCGAAACCGAGGGCGCTGGCCCGCTGGTTGTCGATGCGTCCCGGCCAGCTCGCCACGATGCGCTCGATGGCCGGATCGGCGGCAAACTGCACCCGATCCCGGGCCGCCTGGCCACCGGCCCGTGCGAGGGCCTCCAGCATTTCGCCGACGGTCACGCTGATGCCGGGCAGGTTGATGCTGCGGGCGTCACCGGTGGCGGGAAGTCTGGCCGCCAGCAGGAAGTTCGCGACCACGGTGGCGGGACTGGAGAGCCAGAGGCGCAGATCCGGGCTCACCGGGCAGATGGCGTTCTCCCCTTGCAGCGGCTCGCGGATGATGCTGCTGACAAAGGAGGAGGCGGCGCGGTTCGGCTTGCCCGGCCGCACGCAGATGGTGGGCAGGCGCAATACCAGACCGTCGACGAAGCCCTTGCGGCTGTAGTCGTTGACCAGCAGCTCTCCCATGGCCTTCTGGGCGCCGTAGGAGGAGGTGGGGGTGAGCGCCGTGCCGTCATTCACCAGCTCCGGCAGCGGGCCGCCATAGACGGCGAGCGAGCTGGTGAAGACGAAGCGGATGCCCGGCCGGGCATGGCGGCACGCCTCCAGCAGGGTGCGGGTGGTGTCCAGGTTGACCTGCCAGCCGAGATCGAAGTCCTGCTCCGCGTGGCTGCTGACGATGGCGGCCAGGTGGTAGACCACGGCGGTCCGCTCGCTGATGAGGGACTCGGCGACACCGGCTTCGGTGAGGTCGGCCCGCAGACAGCGAACCCTGGGGTCCGGCAGGGGGGATTGCGGCTGCTGGATGTCCACCAGCAGCAGCTCGGTGAAGGGGTGGGGGCCTTGCAGCAGGGCCCGGGCCAGTTTCTGGCCCAGGAAGCCACCGCCGCCGGTGATGATGATCTGCATCTTGTTATCCTCAGACTCGTTCATGTTCAGGGTCGTTATTGTTGTGTCAGCCAGCCCAGCCCTTCCCGGGTGCCGGCTCTGGGGTTGTACTCGCAGCCAATCCAGTCGTGGTAGCCCGCCTGCGCCAGCACCTTGAACAGGTGGGGGTAGGCGATCTCCCCCTCGTCAGGCTCGTGGCGATCCGGTACCGAGGCGATCTGGACGTGGCCGATGGCCGGGCCCAGCTTGCCGATGAGACGGGTGAGATCCCCGTCCATGATCTGGGCGTGATAGAGGTCGAGCTGCACCCCCACGTTGGGTCTGTCTATCTCCTGCACCAGGGCCAGGGCGTCGAGCTGGTGGGCCAGGAAGTAGCCGGGGACATCCCGATCGTTGAGGGGCTCGAGCAGTACCTTGATGCCGTCTTCGGCCAGGAAGTCGGCGGCGAAGCGGATGTTGTCGATCAGGGTCTGGCGGTGGGCCGAGAGGCTATGAGCAGGGTCCACGATGCCGCTCATGGCGTGTACCTTGGTGCAGCCGAGCGCCAGGGCATAGTCACGCACGCTTGGCAGGTGGCCGCGAAACTCCGCTTCCCGCCCCGGAATGGCGGCCATGCCGCGCTCCCCTGCCGCCCAGTTGCCCGGCGGCATGTTGAACAGGGCCTGGGAGAGCCCCTGCTCGCGCAAGCGGCGGCCCAGCTCGGCGGCCGGCCACTCGTAGGGGAAGAGAAACTCCACCGCCTCGAAGCCTGCGTCGCGGGCGGCGGCGAAGCGCTCCAGGAACGGCACCTCGGTAAACAGCATGGTGAGATTGGCGGCAAACTTGCTCATGGTTTCATCCTCCTCAATTCATCAATTTCGGGTTCGCTCAGGTAGCGGATGGAGTGGCCATGAAGCATCAGTGCCAGGCGCGCCGTCTCCTCCAGCTCTTCCATGTTGTTGACCGCATCCACCAGATCCTTGCCCGTCACCACGGGGCCGTGGTTGGCCAGCAGGAAGGCGTTGCCTTCGGGGGCGCGGCGCCCCAGCTCCTCGGCGATGCGGGCATCCCCCGGTTTGTAGTAGGGGATGAGCGGCAACTGGCCGACCCGCATCACGTAGTAGGGGGTGAAGGGGCGGATGACGTTGGCCGGATCCAGCCCCTCCAGACAGGAGAGGGCGGTCAGGTGGGTGCAGTGCAGGTGTACCACGGCCCGGCAGTCCGGATTGTTGTGGTAGATGGCAAGGTGGAAGGCCACCTCCTTGGAGGGGCGATCACCTCCCAGGTGTTCCCCCTGCAGGTTGACGTGAGAGAGCCTGTCGGCGCTGAGCCGTCCCAGGCAGGAGCCGGTCGGGGTGGCGATCAGGGTGCCGTCCGGCAGCAGGGCGGAGAGGTTGCCGGCGCCCCCGGTGGCATAACCGCGCTGGAAGAGGGAGGCCCCCAGCATCACCATGGTGTCGCGCAGTGCCTGTTCAGTCATGGAAGTACTCCTGAGCCTTGTCGAAGAAGTCGTCGCTCCCGAAATTGCCGGATTTGAGGGCCAGCGACAGGGGGGCGTCGATGGCCCGCACCCAGGGCACACCGGGGGCGATCTGCGGGCCTATGTGGAACGCCTTGACGCCGAGGGCCTGGGTGACCCGGCTCGAGGTCTCGCCACCGGCGATGATGAAGCGGTCCACGCCGGCACCTTGCAGCAGTTGGGCGAGGCGGGCAAAGCAGTGTTCCACCGCGTCGCTGGCCGCCTGCTGGCCGTGGGTTTCCTGAATGCGGGCCAGCTCTGCCGGGCTGGTGGTGGCGTAGACCAGCGGCGCCGGGGTCCGGGGCTGGTCCAGTACCCAGCGCGCCAGCTCGGCCGGGTAGTCGGCATCTTCGAGGCAGCGCACCACATCCAGCGCCAGGGCAGGAGCGTGCTGGCGATAGCGGGCCACCTGACGGTTGGTCATCTCGGAGCAGGAGCCCGACAGCACCGCGGCGCGGGTGCCTCTGGGCCAGCCCGCTTCGCGGGCACCCTGCAGATCGCCGCTCCCAAGCTGACGGGCCAGGCCGATGGCGAGGCCGGATCCGCCGGTCACCAGGGGCATGTCGAGGGCTGCGTTGGCGATGTCCAGCAGGTGCTGCTCGGTCAGGGTGTCGACCACGGCGTAGCGCACACCAGCTTGCGTTAGCTGCTCAAAGGCGTCGGCAATGGCGCCGGGACCCTGTGCGATGGTATTGAACGGCACCAGACCGGCGCGGCCCTGGGCTTGCCCCTCCATCAGCCGCAGCAGGTTGCTGTCGGTCATGGGGGTGATGGGGTGATGGCGCATGCCGGACTCGGCGAGTGGCTGGGCGCCGACGAAGAGGTTGCCCTGATAGACGGTGCGACCGTTCACCGGCAGGGCCGGGCAGATCAGGGTGAAGTGCTGGTCAAGCGCCGCCAACAGGGCGTCGGTGACGGGGCCGATGTTGCCCGCCGCCGTGCTGTCGAAGGTGGAGCAGTACTTCTGGTAGATGCGCGGGCAGCCGCGGGCCTTGAGCCAGTCGAGGGCCGCCAGGGAGTCGCGCACTGCTTCGTCCGCGGGGCAGGAGCGGCTCTTGAGGCTGATCACCACGGCATCGACCGGGGGCAGATCCCCGTCATGCTCCGGCACGCCGGCGAGTTGCAGGGTGGAGAGGCCGTTCTCCACCAAGAAACCGGCGATGTCGGTGGCGCCGGTGAAGTCGTCTGCGATGACTCCGAGTTTCATGCTTGCTCCTCCTGACCCGGCAGGGTGATGCCTGAGAAGATCTTGATGACGGCGCTGTCATCTTCCTGGCCGTGGCCCGCGTTGCTGGCGCCGAGGAACATGTTCAGCGCCGTGCTCGCGAGCGGCAGCGGGAAGCGCAGCGCCTTGGCGGTGTCCGCCACCAGGGTGAGATCCTTGACGAAGATGTCCACTGCGGAGCGGGCCTGGTAGTCACCGGCCAGCACCCGGGGCATGCGGTTTTCAAACATCCAGGAGTTGCCGGCGGCATGGGTGACCACGTCATACATGAGATCCAGGGACACGCCAGCCCGGCTGGCCAGCGCCATGGCCTCGGCGGCGACGGCTATGTGCACCCCGGCCAGCAGCTGGTGGATGATCTTGACCGTGCTGCCCTGGCCCGGCTCGCTGCCGACCCGGTAGACCTTGCCGGCCACCGCATCCAGCACCGGGGCCAGCTTGTCGAAGGCGGCGTCGGAGCCTGCGGCCATTACCGTCATCTCGCCGGCATCGGCCTTGATGGCACCACCGGAAACCGGCGCATCCAGCATCGGCAACCCCATCAGCGCCAGCTCGGCAGCCAGGGCGCTCGCCTCTTCGGCGGCGATGGTGGAAGAGACCATGATGGCAGTGCCCGGTTTGAGGTGGCGAGCCAGCCCCGCTTCGCCGAGCAGGATGCGGCGCACCTGGGTGGCGTTGACCACCAGCAACAGCACGGCATCAAGCGTCTCGGCCAGAGGCCTGGCATCGGCCATGACGGCGGCGGCACCGGCCTGCTGCAACTGGCCGCGGGCCTGTTCGCTGAGGTCGATGCCATAGGTGGTGAGCCCGGCCCGCAGGCAGGAACGGGCGGCGCCCATGCCCATGGCGCCCAAGCCGATGACCGCAACATGATAGGGAGTGCTCATCTCGTGATTCCTCGATTACGACTGATGAGCAGATAGTAGAGGCTTGCGGCGATGAAATATCAGGCAGTCGTCACAAAAAATAACTTAATTGGTGTTAATTTTTGTTATTTATGAGGATTGAGATTCTTTTGAGTCAAATTTTGGCGTTTTTATTGTGAATAAATGTGATTTGTGAGCCCGTTTCAGGTTATTTATCATTTTTTCCCAGGTCGCTGGGGTAGAATGACACCTTCCTTTTCCCGAGGCGCGAGGCAAGATGATTCCCGTAGAGCGACAGCAACGTATCCTGCAACTGCTGGCAGAGCGCGGCGTGGTCAGCATAGTGGAGCTGACCGACTGGCTGCAGGTCTCCCACATGACCATCAGGCGCGACATCCAGAAGCTGGAGGAGCAGGGGCGGGTACTCTCTGTCTCCGGCGGGGTCAGCCTCTCCCAGCGGATCAAGAGCGAGCCCTCACACGCCGCCAAGCGCAGCCTGATGCAGGGGGCCAAGCTGGCCATTGCCCGGCTCGCCGCCGCCCAGGTGAGCGAGGGGAGCACCGTCTATCTGGATGCCGGTACCACCTCCCTGGAGCTGGCCCGGGAGCTGGCGCTTCGGGAAGACTTGATGATAGTGACCAACGACTTCATGGTCTGCGCCTACCTCATCGAGCACGGCCGCTGCCGCCTCTATCACACCGGGGGTCAGGTCATTCGCGAGAACCAGTCCTGTGCCGGGGAGGCCACCGCCCACTTCCTGCGCAACCTCCATCTGGACATCGCCTTCCTGTCAGCCTCCTCCTGGGACAGTCAGGGGATCTCCACCCCGAGCGAACAGAAGGTGCCGGTGAAGCGAGCCGTGGTGGAGTCGGCGGCGACCCGCATCCTCATCTGCGATTCGTCCAAATATGGCAAGGTGGGGACCTTCAACGTGGTGAGCTGGGATGCGATCGATCAGGTGATCACCGACGAGCAACTGCCCCAGAGCGCCCGCGAGGCATTGGCACAGCACGGGGTCAGGGTGACCATGGCGCCGCTGGCCAGTCTGGTGGCCAGCGCCGAACAGGGATAAGGAAAGGGGCGACAGGAGGCGAACCACAGCGCCACCTGGCCGGGATCAGCGACCCTCTGCGGCCGGTGCGTCCGTCAGCTTGGCGGAGCCCTGGATCACCTCCCCCGCCTTCTCGATGTCCCGCCCCATCCCGTGGATGGTGTTGCAGCCCAGCAACCAGAGGCTGGTGCAGAGCACCAGCAGCATGCGATTCGTCTTCATCCTTGCTCCTTTCATGCTATGGGGTCAGTTTGAGCAGGCGCCCCTGGCCTGAATCCGTCAACAGGTAGAGCGCGCCGTCGGGGCCCTCCTTGACGGTACGGATCCGCTCCCCCAGATCGGTCAGCAGCCGCTCCGCCGACACTATCTTGTCTCCGTCGAGGTGCAGGCGCAACAAGGCCTGACCGCGCAGGGCGCCGACGAACAGATCCCCCTGCCACTCCCTGAACAGGTTCCCCTGATAAAAGGCCATGCCCGAGGGGGCGATGGAGGGCACCCAGATCCAGCGCGGTGCCGTCATGCCCGGCGCGCTCTGGCCCACGCCAATCTTGCCGCCCCCGTACTCCTCGCCAAAGGTCACTCTGGGCCAGCCGTAGTTGTGGCCTGGCAGGATGAGGTTCACCTCGTCCCCGCCCTGGGGACCGTGCTCGTGAGCCCAGAACTGCTGGCTGCCCGGGCGCAGGGCCGCCCCCTGCATGTTGCGATGGCCCAGGCTCCAGATCTCCGGCAGGGCCCCCGGCGTCTTGACGAAGGGGTTGTCGGCGGGGACCCGGCCATCCTTGTGCAGACGCACCGTCTTGCCGAGGTGGTTGTCCAGCGTCTGGGCCCGCTCCCGCTCGCTGTAGCGATCCCCCAGGGTGATGAAGAGGTGGTCATCCGTCAGCACCAGGCGGGAGCCGAAATGGGCGCCGCCGGCCACCTTGGGCTCTTGGCGAAACAGCAGTTGCCAGTCGACGAGGGCGTCTTTTTGCAGTCGGGCCCGGGCCACGGCGGTGCCGGCGCCTCCGTCCCCCGGCTCGCTGTAGCTGAAATAGAGCCAGCCATCGCCGTCCAGGGCGAGATCGAGCAGCCCCCCCTGACCCGTGGCGGCGAGGGGCGGCAGGCCGGAGACCACATGGCGGTAGCCACCTGCATCGATGCGCAGCAGACGCCCAGGGCGCTCGCTGACGAGGTAACCGCCATCCGGCAGGAAGGCGAGCCCCCAGGGGTGGCGCAGCTCCCCCGCCACCGGGGTCAGGGTCAGTGCCCGTACCGGGAGCACCAGGCAGACAAGCAGCAGGGCAAACAGTCGCAACATGGGGGCCTCCTCGCTCGGCCAGACCTGAATGTCGCTGAAGTATAGGGGAGGCAAACGGGAAAACGTGAGCAACAACAAGCCATTGGGTGATACCAACGGCACCGGTTGTCCCTTGGGGCAGGAAGGGAAAGGGGGTGAGCCAGGGCTCACCCCCCTCTGGCTAGAAGAGGGCTGGCACGATGCGAAGCGGGTGATCCGATGGTTTGACTTTGCCTATCTTGCGCTTGGGCAGCTTCACCGGCTCCGCCGGCAGCACCTCGTAGGGGATGTGTGCCAGCAGGTGGGAGATGATGTTGAGGCGCACCCGTTTCTTGTCTTCGGAGTGGGCCACGAACCAGGGGGCCCAGGCGGTGTCGGTGGCGATGAACATGGCATCCCGCGCCCGGGTGTAGTCATCCCAGCGATCGAAGGACTTGATGTCCATGGGGGAGAGCTTCCAGATCTTGCGGCCATCGTCGATGCGATCACGCAGCCGCCGCTCCTGCTCTTGTGGGGTCACCTCCAGCCAGTACTTCAGCAGAATGATGCCAGAGTCTACCAGGGCTTTTTCCACCATGGGGGTGCCAGCCAGGAATTTGTCGCTCGCCTCCTCGCTGCAAAAGCCCATGATGCGCTCCACCCCGGCCCGGTTGTACCAGCTGCGATCGAAGATGACGATCTCCCCCGCCGCCGGCAGATGGGGGATGTAGCGCTGAAAGTAGAGCTGGCTCTTCTCCCGCTCCGTGGGGGCGGGCAGTGCGACGACCCGAAAGACCCGGGGGCTGACCCGCTCGGTGATCGCCTTGATGGTGCCCCCCTTGCCGGCCCCGTCGCGCCCCTCGAAGACGATGCAGACCTTGAGCCCCTTGTGCACCACCCACTGCTGCAGCCTGACCAGCTCCACGTGCAAGAGGCGCAGCGCCTTTTCGTATGCCTTGTTGCCAAGGGGCTTTTGCGCCTCGGCCACGACCGGTTCTTCCGTTCTGGATTTTCGTTTGCTGCCCATGATGTCCTTCTCTGTGTCTCGGCGAATGGAAGGCCGTCCTGCCGGACGGCGCCCTTCAAGGGTAGATGACGGTGTGCCGCCACCGGGGGTAGCAACTACAGGGTGATGTTAGACATCAGGTCCAGGGGAGGGTGCTGCTCCAAAGGTATGGCAAGAGGGGGTGTTACCGCCATAAGACTCTATTTTTATGTGGTTTTTGGCATATACCCCAGGTTGGATTGAGCCGTAGCGGGCCTGTCAGTGACAGCTATCTTCGATTGCAACTTGTCTGCTAGTATCGACTCCGTCGCCTTTTGTCGCAGGCCGTCATTCCTAATAAATATATCATTTAAATACAAGTGGATAGGGAGATCTACATGGCTTCAAAAACAGGCGTTAAACAGTCATTGCAACTTGTAGAGCGCCTTGCTGACGGCTCACTGCGGCAAATACCTCTTACCGATGCTGTCATCATTCCGGCTCAATCTGGCGCCAAGTACGCGTTAATCGACACCTCGACCGGCAAATCCCCAGATGGCTTGTTCGTCAAACGCAAGGGCGGCTCGCTGATCATCGAATCCAGTGACGATGGCGTTCTGGTGGAACTCACCGATTTTTATGATGAACCAGATACTGCGTTTATTCCCCAGGCGGAGCTGGATGGCTCGGCCTTGAACGGTGCCGCGGTGACGAGTGAGAGCCCGGTAATAGAGACGGCTGCCAATGGTGAGCAACTCATCTGGCAGGGGAGTTCTGATAGTGATTTCTTCACCCCCATCACGGTCGGGTTGGGGGCACTTGGTCTTGGCGGGATCGCGCTGGCTGCTGGCAGTAGTGGAGGCGGCGATAGTGATGGTGGTACCGATGTCGGTGTCGTTAACAGAGTTGCGGGGACCATAGTGGGTGGCCCGGTTGTCGCTGGCAATGATCTGCGGGTCGAGGTTTACCAGGCTGACGGTGTCACTCTGCTGGGAGAGGCGCAGGTCAATCCGGATGGCACCTTCTCAATCGCGGTTGGCAGCTATCTTGGCGTGGTCATCGCCCGGGTCGTTAACACCGGCTCCAGCGCCGACTATCTCGATGAAGCGACCCAGGCAGGCAAAGACCTGAATGCAGAGCTGTTTGCGATGGAAGTGGTGTCGCAGCCTAATTCTACCGTTACCGTCAATCTCAACGTCCTGAGCACCCTGGCTTATCACAAGGTGCAAGATACGGCTGCCGGTGGTTTGCCCGCCGAATCCATGGTCAACGACATCAACAATGCCGTGGCCGACCTGTTTGGTCTGCCGAGTTTGCATGGCACCACGGTAGTGCCGACCAATGGCGGCGCCTTTGATAGCGCCAACGGCCTGAGCGCAGGCGAAATATATGGAGCCGTACTGGCAGCACTATCCGGTGCCGATAGTCAGAACGGTGGCAATAGCCAGAAAACCATCGAGGATCTGCTTGCCGGGTTGCAGGTCAGCAACGGCAAGGCGACGTTGACAGAAAGTGCGCAGGGGATTGTCGTCCAGGGCGGGGAATATACGTCAGCGCAAACGGGGCAGAATTTGACGGATGCCGTTGCCGGGGTGGTTGATACCTTCGCACCCAAATTCAGCTCAAGCGCGACGGCTGCTGCCATTTCGGAAAATAGCGGTGCTTTGCAGAGCGTGTATACCGCTGTCGCAAGCGATGCGGGCGATGTCACTTACAGCCTCAAGGTGGTGGGTGATCACGCAGCCTTCAGCATCAACCCCGTGACGGGGGTTGTGACCCTGATTGGCAATCCTGATTACGAAGTCAAGGGGAGCTACAGCTTCACCGTGGTGGCCACCGATGCGGCGGGCAACGCCAGCGAGCAGGTGGTTACCTTGGGGGTCAATAACCTGGATGACACAGCCCCGACCATCACCTCGGAGACCACGGCCAGCGCCATCGATGAGAACAGCGGTGCCGGGCAGGTGGTTTACACCGTGACCAGCACTGACAGCGGCGACATCTCGACCGGTAGCACCAGCTACAGCCTGAAGGCGGGAGCGGATGCGGCGCTGTTCAGCATCGATGCCGCCACGGGCGCCGTGACCCTGATTGGCAATCCGGACTACGAGACCAAGGGAAGCTACAGCTTCACCGTGGTGGCCACCGATGCGGCGGGCAATGCCAGCGAGCAGGTGGTTACCTTGGGGGTCAATAACCTGGATGACACAGCCCCGACCATCACCTCGGGGGCGACGGCCAGTGCCATCAATGAAAACAGCGGTGCCGGGCAGGTGGTTTACACCGTCACCAGCACCGACAGCGGCGACATCGCGACTGGCAGTACCAGCTACAGCCTGAAGGCGGGAGCGGACGCGGCGCTGTTCAGCATCAATGCCGCCACGGGGGCGGTGACCCTGATTGGCAACCCGGACTACGAGACCAAGGGAAGCTACAGCTTCA